>CAZLHX010000014.1:0-34401 GCA_964559475.1 uncultured Candidatus Bathyarchaeia archaeon
GAAGCAGCCACAAGGTTATTGATGGTCCTACCACGAGTAGCACCCTTCTTCAATACTTGGCGGTAGATATGCGCAGCTGTCTCGGTCACGCTTCTCGGGGTATTCAACTCGTTACTAAACTTGGTCAGCAACCCAAGCGCCCTGGCCAGGTTACGTTGGTTACTTGAGGTTATTTTGGTACGCCTATTCCATTTACGTAGACGGTAGAACTGGCTTCGCTTCTCAGGTTTAATATGCCTTCCAGCATAGTCACGGTTTTGCCCGCTTATGGAGGAGCTGAGTCCCTGATCATGTATTTTTATGTTTAATGGTGCCCCTGCTCTGGGTTTGTCTCTTCTATCCTGCAAGGTAAATGCACGCCACTCCGGGCCTCGATCCATTGTATCAGTGCTCTGCACAAAGCCACAATCATGGCACACCATCTCACCGGTCTCCAAGTCCTGGATGATACTTGATCCTTCACAAACCGGGCATTTCTCGGAGATCTCGTTAATTGTTGGCACATAACCACTAAGTCTAGTAACAAATATAGATTATAATTAATAAAGCAACATCATACGCACTTAATACATGAATATTCAGTGATGGGTCAATCTGAAATCAGGGAACACCGCGTTGATTTACACTTAAAAATATCAAAAATAAATCAAATAACGAAACAATAGATAAAAACACTATATAAAATCAGGCATATAATACTGAATCTACATTACTGGAAAACCTATATTTAAAATAAAAATATTAAAACCACACGGGTACACCATTACAATAAGCAGAACAATTAACCAAGTCTGAGTTTAAAATGAACTTCCTGCTCAATGAAATAACTGAAAAAACAGATGACGTAAGCATAGTGATACCCACATATAACCGCTGCGCATTCCAAGAAAACACAAAAAACCCACTAATGTGGTGCATCTCCTCCATCAAACAACAATCCACTAAAGATCTGGAAATAATCGTCGTAAACGATAACTCAACTGACTATACACACACAAAATTAGAACAATTACCAGACACCAACATCAAGTACATCCGAAACCCAGATAGAAAGGGATCATCCATAAGCAGGAATATCGGCGCAAAGATGGCGAGCAGCAAGTTACTTCTCTTTCTTGACGACGACTGCATCTTCATAAACAAGAACGCAGTTGCACATGCGGTATACTCTTTCAGGGAAACACAGAAAGAAGGACACCAGGTCGGGGCGATGCACCACTCCGTTTACTACCGGTCAAACACATTCAAAAACATCTTACCCGTGAAAAAAATTTTAAACATAGACTACGAAAACTCTCGCATCCATTGCAGTACCAACTCCTTCCCAGAAGAACGTGCCGAACTACAGAAAGACGATTACTTCAAAAACAAATACATACTTAAGCCACTGGAGATCAACAACCTTGCAGGCATCTTCTTATGCGAGAGAAAGACATTTCTTGATGTCGGAGGTTTCACAGAATATTTCCCTACACCCTCACTTGGTGAGGAGCATGAACTAGCACAAAGGTTTACTAAAAACAATTATAAACTATTTTTAAACCCAGAGCCGGACTCAGCCGTCACCCATTTTAAATGGGGAAGAGTGGATAAAGAACTAGTCGTGCCGATTGTACCCTTACCAAGGGAACACTTGGAGTTACCTCTATCTTTAGAGGATATGATCGAGGAGAGCAGGATCATAAGGGGAGACACGGGAAACGTTGTTACTGTGAAAGAAGCATTGTATTCTTATGTGTATGGTAGAATGATTATCTTTGGTGGCAATGATTCTAGTAGGCAAAAGTTCATAGATCGTGTGAAAGAACAGATTATAGATAATAATGAGTACAAGTATTTTCATGAAAAACTGGATGATAGAGTTCTCAGAGAAAATATTTGTTTAAACGCGATTACTGCTGCTGAAAACGAAAGGTCCTTTTCCTCGGGCAACTCAGAAAAAGGTTAGAACAAGTTATGGTAAAGAAGGGTCACAGAATGAAAATAAGTCAGGGGTGGCAGTACGCGGTCTTTGATTATGGAGATAAGGTGAAGAAGGTTCCGCATTCACGGGAGGATATTAGGCAGCTTCTTCTTCGAAGAGATGTCCAGTATGAAGAAGATGCGCTTGAAGTCCTTGTAGATAGAATCCTAGAGTATAGAGATGAATCGGTTGCCGGTTTACCAGAGACGGAAGTTGACAGATCATTGTTGGGTGACCCTGTTTTTCTTGAGAACGGGAGCTTTTTGCAGGATAAGGTAATTACTTTGAGAGATAAGCTTGATGAGCTTGAGGGGGATACTGAAGGACGCCGCCTGGTAATAGATGAGTACATCGATTTTATATTTAAATGCTGGAAGAATGGTTTTTCAGAGAGAACATATAATTTTACTAAGAATAATGGTTACGGTTCCTGTGGTGTTATTTTAATTGATTTAGGTGAGATTTTGTTTTTTAAAGAAGAAGTAGCAGATACACTAAAGGAAAAAAGGTGGTTAAAGAGCTGGAGTTTTATGAATGACCTTGACGCTGAGCTGAGGGAATACTATGAACAGGAAATGAATAGGAAGTTGACCTTGGGGAATTTGGATAAATATTGGGTGGGACAAGGGAGCGTTGTGTGAAGAAATTGTTTTAATTTGAACACCCGTGTTTTATGATGCATGGGATGTAAATTCGAGTGATACATGCATTCAAACGTGTTACCGTAGTGGTTTTCTTTTGTTCCGGTTGACAGGTTTTCTCTGGTTTCTGTCTATAGGTTCCCTAACAGGCATAGTATCCGGGATATAGGTTTCTCCTTGGTTCAACTCGTCCCCAGTGACTTGTTTTGTTTCAGATGTTTCTGGTATAGTAAATGGACGGCCACAGAATATACAGGTATACTCCTTGTCCCTGTCCATTTCTTTTACGGGATTAGATCTACTGCAAGCAGGGTTTGGACATCTTACGTACCTCGTGGATGACATTTGAGTGAGAAGGTTAAAGGCGAGTAAAAAAGGTTGAGACGTTATTGTGATATATTAAGTTTTTCACATTTCTTTGTCAAAGTGACCCCAAGTAGAGACAGGTATGCTGTCCTTTTCTTGATGCACTTGGTCTTAGTGTAAAGCATGTTATTCAAAATATTTTTTGGATTAATAACCATCGTAGTAAAAATGTATGATAAAATCAGCTGTAATCTCTATCAATGGCTTATAGATGTCGCGTGATGTGTTCATGCCGGTTACTGTTAACTTATTTCGAGTCTTATAAGGCGCATTCCTTCCCACATATGGGCTAGGATTTGAGGATTACACTATTAAACATCTGCGAGGCATTATTATCAGAAATGGGGTTAGATAATGCATGCAACTCATAAATGACATAAAAACTGAATTATTGAATTCGCCCTCATGCATAATCCGATGTTCACCATGGCGCTGAGGCGGTTGATGACGCTAAGCCCTACTGGTGGCTCGTTGAAGCTTTTTGTTTACCTTATGCCATGCTTTGTTGTTTGCAGCCTTCCGGAGTGATCCAGAAGCTCGACGCGCCTTGCGGTTATCAGTGTTACATCCACGTTATTTATCTCCTAAGCGATACCCACCGGGGGCTTCACCTGCTCCCTGAACCGGGTATGCATACCCTCATACCAGCTAACCATCTCAGGAGTTATACTCGGCGCCACCTCCTTCATGGCCGTCTCGAAGTCCGCCATTGTTACCTCTTCTGCATCCTCATTTTTTCTTAAAGCAATTAGCCCCGCCTCTCTCACCACCGAGTCAATATCAGCGCCACTGTACCCATCCATTCCATTAGACAAAACATCCAGGTTTACCTCGCCCGATAAGGGCATGTTCCCGGTTTTTACCTCCAGTACCTTCCGCCTCGCTTCACTGTCTGGCGGCGGTACATAGACCCTCCGGTCAAACCGGCCCGGACGCAGAACAGCCGAGTCAATTAGGTCCGGCCGGTTGGTTGCAGCGAGCACAACAACGTTTTGAAGACCAAGGAGCCCATCGATCTCTGTAAGAAGCTGGCTGATAACTCGCCCCGTCACCATGCTATCAGCTGAAGAGCCTCTACTGGGTACTAGGGAGTCGAACTCGTCGAAGAATATTATGCTCGGTGCCACCATTCTTGCCCTCCTGAATATCTCCCTGATGGCTTTCTCTGACTCACCCACCCACTTGCTGAATATCTCTGGCCCCCTGACGCTTATGAAGTTAGCCTCGGACTCCGTGGCTACAACCCTTGCAAGCAGGGTTTTTCCACAGCCAGGAGGACCGTGCAGAAGTATCCCCTTCGGCGGATCGATGCCCAGCCTGGAGAGTCGCTCAGGTTTCTTAAGGGGCCACTCCACGGCCTCCCTGAGGCTTTCCTTAACCCCCTCAAGCCCACCCACAGCGCTCCAGTGGATGTTAGGGGACTCGATGTATACCGCACGCATAACGGTCGGTGTTACCTCCCTGAACGCGTCCTGCATATCTTGATTGTTTACAACCATACGTTCCAGTACAGGGTCAGGTATTCTTTTCTCCTCTAGATCGATCTGAGGCAGATATCTGCGAAGAGTTTTCATGGCTGACTCTCTGCTTAAGGCCTCAAGATCAGCTCCGGTGTACCCGTGGGTGATCTCCGAGAAGTGTGAAAGATTAACGTCTTCGGCTAAGGGCATGCTTCTTGTGTGTATCTGAAGGATTTTCATCCGCCCTTCCCGCTTGGGTATACCTATCTCGATCTCCCTATCGAATCTGCCCGGCCTTCTCAGGGCTTCGTCTATCGCCTCCGGCCTGTTGGTGGCCCCGATTACTATGACGTTACCTCGACCCTTCAAACCATCCATACTAGCCAAGAGCTGAGCCACAACCCTTCGCTCAACCTCACCCGTCACCTCGCTCCGCTTGGGTGCGATGGCGTCGAACTCGTCTATGAACAGTATGCTGGGAGCGTTCTTCTCCGCGTCCTCGAACATCCTGCGCACCCTTGCCTCGGATTCCCCGTACCACTTGCTCATAACCTCGGGGCCGTTGATGGTGTAGAAATTGACATCGGACTCGTTGGCGACCGCCCGGGCAAGCAGCGTCTTACCGCAGCCAGGAGGCCCATGTAGAAGAACGCCCTTAGGTGGGTCGATGCCCAAGCGCTGGAATACCTCCGGGTGGCGCAGGGGCAGCTCTACCATCTCCCTGATGCGCCTTATCTCCTCCTCGATGCCCCCAATGTCCTCGTAGGTGGTACTGCCGGGTATATCCTGATCCGATACAGGCTCGCTCATGATGCTGATCTCCGTGGCCGGGGATACCTTGACTATGCCCCCGGGGCGGGTGTTCACCACCTTGAAGGGGACGCTGTGGCCCAGAATCATGAGGAGGAGGGTGTCTCCCCTGGTGGCGGGGACGTCCATGAGCCTGTCCCTGACGAACCTGATGAAGTCGTTGTCAACGCTTATTCTAATGCTTACTGGCGCGAGCTTAACCGATGTGGCGTATTCTGCCTCTACTTTTCTAACCTTCACCAACTCGTTTATAGACACGCTACAGTTGTTTCTGATGAATCCATCTATTCGGATGAGCCCCCTTCCTTGGTCCTCGGGGTAGGCAGGCCATGCTTTGGCTGCAGTGGCTTTCTTGCCTTCGATCTGGACTACATCTCCAACCGTTACGCCCAGTTGCTTCATTGTATCTGAGTCCATCCGTGCTATGCTCCGGCCTACGTCTCTCTGTTGTTTTGCTTCATGCACTTTTAACTGGACGCTGGCCAAGTAATCTCACCTACATGATCATGCTTTCTTGATACTCTGGTTTATTAAACATTGTTTGAAGGATGAGACTCGTGGGGACCCGGCGCTGTTTGTTGATCTGTTACCTTCCAAATTTTTCTTATTTGAGTGAATGACTTTTCCTGAGTCGGGGACTTGTTTGTCGAGTTCCTGGTTACGGCGCATGCATGCGTGTTAAGCGCAAGTTTCTACAGGGTACTCGAGATGTTTTCCCTTTGTTTCCACGCCCATGCCTACGTGGTTACGTCAAGAGTTTCGGTCGTCTGTTCTATTGTCCAGATCCCTTTTCACTCACTTACGCTGAACACCATATGTAGGGGTGAATATTGATAAGCAGAATGAACAAGGAGCATTATGGCGATGAAGATCGATGAGCCTTAGGTGGACACTTTTTCAGAAAAGAAAAAAGAGGAGTCTAAAAGGGAAGGCTTGCATTTTTGAGGGGTGTAAAAAGAAGCCAACATTCCGTTGCCCGATATGTGGAGTATATACCTGTAAATACCACAAAGATCTCCACCTGAGCACACACCAACAGAATTATTCATTAACGTAAATATTGATGCTTCGTAACCTTACCTATGAAACTGATCATAAATTATCACTACAAGTAGTCTTGTTCAAGAACTGAAGAACAGGACGAAATAATCTAAAAGTCAAGATAATCAAACTTCTAATTAACCACAATACATCATAATCGTTGATGTATAAATTATCCAATAAAAAAAGAAAACATAAAATAATTCAAATTCTAATCAAAGTGTACACCACAATAATTTTCATAGGTTTTACTATTTTAATTATTTATATGATATATTATTATTTAACACAAAATTAGATAATAGCATAAGTTCCCTCAACTACCTTGACATTTACAGCCCTTGGACCTCAAGGTGAGTTTCCCATACTCAACTCAACTTCTTGCCCTTCCTGAAGTAGAGAGGCTCCTTTAACCCCTGACTGGTGGACAAACACAAAATCATCCAGTCCCTCAACCTTTACCAATCCAAACCTTAACTTTTCCCCCCTCAAATTTTCATCCTCACTTCACATAAGTCGTGATTCTAAGCTCAAAAGTTTATGAACGGGTTTCATCATACCTTTTTGAGACTTGAATTTTATCCAAGGCGCATCACTCAATTGCAAATGTTTTCTAGCTTTGTATCCCAGATAATACTGGAAAATAAACCCTAGCAGAAAGTGCGCTAGTAAACCAATTTAAAATAATAGTTCTCTTCGTTTTTCTCGCTTGATTCTCTTTACTAGTTCTCGCAATTGTTTTGATCTGCTTTGTTTTATCTTAAACTCTTCACGATAGGGGCATGCTTGGTCAATTATTGCCCTATTTTTTGACCGGTCATAGATCAGCGGGTAAAGCCTGCACCCCTCAGGGCGAAAAGAGTAAATCTCACACTTTTCCTCTTTTAAGAAGACACAGGAGCCCTCCAAGTTTCTAAGGTGCCTCTCACCGTTCTTTCTAACGATAAAATCCCCGGCTTTAAACCCCTTTTTTACTATTCTCCGGATATCCCGGACCGTCAAAGGCATAACGTTGTCTCTACAACAAGCACTACAACCAAACGCCCTACATACCGACCCATCATCTGTTTCAGAGATGAACAACTTCATTCCCGCACCTTAGTGAGAAGACGGGGATCTTTAATCATAATTGCTTTTCTTCCATATCTGGTGATCCTGGTTACTCAGATATTCACGTACCTTCTCATTAATCCCCGAGTCTCCCCACCCAGAAGTTATTATATCATGTTTTATCAAACATCTTCTAGTACTGGATGGTAGTCTCTGGATTGCCTCATTCTCATCTTTTCAATCCAGTATCTCTAAGAGATCGGTCTTATGGAAATGAAGCATGTTGATGAAGGTCTTTTCCTCCAGGCTCATTCCTGTCATTTCTTTAAATCGTTTCTCAGCGCGGACAGCAATAGGCTTAGTCTTGTTCTTTCTTCTTTTTTTAGCGGTCTCGTAAGCCTTCTCTAGTTCACTGTTCCTCTGGTACCTCATTTTCTTGATATCTTTAACTACCACCCATTTACCAACACTTAACTTGGAGGCTATCTCAGATGGCTTCATATTTCTGCTTATACCTTCAAGTATAGCGTCTGGGTTTGTTTCTAGTAGAGATTCTAGGTCTTCTTCTCTATACTCTACCTTGAAATCCTGAACTAGGTATTCTTTGAATTTTTTATCGGATTCAACTCGAAAAAGCCTCAGAAATAGCACCTAACATTATATGATTTTTGACTTTAAAACAATAATCCTCTTAAATTAACTAAAATTTATGTAAATATTATCTTTAAAGTTAATGTGATTACTAGTTCAAAATTTTGATTTTTAGCTTATGTGATTTGACCTTTTTAGTAAGAATTTTCCATCGCTTAGTTCTCTTATAATCTCCCATCCATCCTCGAAGTGTGGTACTAGATCATCTTCGGCTACAATTTTGCTCTGGTAGGGTTTCTCCGATTCATTCGCTTGAGGTGCCATTTTCAGTTTTATCTCATTCATCAAGAGTTCCTGTTCCTCGTCAACAGATAGCTCGTTTCCAAGTTCCCTTTCCTTCTCGATCTTAACCTTCATGGGATCGATACCGTTCATTTTCGCTTGCTGCCTCCACATCTCAAGGAGTATTTCCTTAATATCCCTCTCAGACCGGGGAGTCGTTTCCAGGTATTCACTAGCATCCGTGAACGACCTCCGCATATCCTCAACCACATCCTCAAGCAAAATCCCCTTGTTCGTCGAGTACCTCGCTTCGATGTCTCCCTTATGACCCATCCAGAAAACCCGGTAAGGATGACTAACCTTACCGTGACTCTCAGCCAGCAGCATTTGAGTTGCAAAATATGATCTCAACACATACGGACGCCACTCAAACCTTGGTCTCATTGAATCTCTTATCAAACGTGAAACATTTTTGGTTGTCATGATTTTACCAGTTATTTTGTCTCCATTACGATAACCAATTTTGTTGGCGATGACAGGAGTTTTTGACATTAGTTTTTCTCCATTAGACAACCGTTTTTCAAGATAAGCAGCCAGATAATCGCATTCCTCCTTTGGTAAGAAACTGAAATACTTGTGATTCACCTTACTAAGCGAAGGTCTTACTTCAACAATCGTAGGAATTCTGACGAACTCGACACTATCGTCATTAATCGTTAACTCAGGGAGATCCCTGATAGTTAACGCATCATCACCTGTGGCATTCCCCAGAACTTCTAACCTTAAGCCAGACTGGCCTATCAAACAAATAATCGCGCTGGTTCTTTCGTCACTATACATCAGCAGAGTCTTCAATTCATCTTTAATCGGAACTCTCTCATCCTCAAGGGTTGACGTGGCTCCACGATTGGAGATCTTAATCCCTCTCTTCAACTCGATCTCATTATGTAAAAGCCATGACCTTATCGACTTCATGATACCTGCGATATATCCAGGAGCCTTATTTTCAAGCTCCATTTTTGTTACATGGTCCTGAACAAGATCTTCGAGCTGCTTCCTATTTTCTCGACCTAATTGGACAAGCTGCTTAGGAGATAAATTGTTTTGTTCACAGAAAAGCCCCACCCTGCGGAAATAAACTTTTGATGTTGTCACGCTTCCCCGCGCAAGGTTCTTGCACCATCTTTCAACATCCGGATTCTCCATATACTTGTCGTATTTCCCCATCCCTTATCATGGAGTAGTGACGCTAAACCGCTAAAATAGACTCGATATAAAAGTATGGCGAGCCCGGGGGGATTCGAACCCTCGACCCCAGACTTAGGAGGTCTGTGCTCTATCCGTGCTGAGCTACGGGCTCATGCATCCATGCTATACAGTCCCAATTTTTAAAAATAGTGTAAAAGGTATTCTTCGTAATTTTTTTGTATATTCTAGAATTGTGAGGATATTATTGTATTGTTGAGTACAATCTATTCTTTGTTCTTCACTTCTCTTTGGAATGATTGATCAACATTTTATTGTCTCTACTAGAAGAGACGTTTTTAACATATATGTGACAAAAATCAGGTGTTATTTAGGGAAATCGGGGCTGCTTGTTAATAAATGTGTTAAACACAAACACTATATGTATATGTATGTTATATAGGAAATGCCCGAATGGGAGCGAGCTTCTGTTTAAAGAAGCGAAAAGTCAGAAAATCGCGGAGCGTAAGAGATGGGCTTCAACTGAACAGGGCTTTGGCTCTGGAAACTGCATCTCCTAAGCAAGAACATTCGGGCACTTTGCTTTTATAGAAAAATTACTTCAATAATCTCTAATATTTAGACTTCTAATAATCATCATGGTCTTTACTACACGTCCAGTAATAATGGGCACCCACGGCGTCGTAGCCAGTAGCCATTACATCGCCACTGGTGCAGGATTTAATATTCTGAAAGAAGGTGGAAACGCCTTTGATTCAGGGGCAGCCATGTGGTTCTGCCTTACAGTGTTAAAACCTCACCTGGTGGGTGTAGCTGGTGAGTCACCTATTCTACTTTATAGCAATCAGGATGAGAAGGTTATGGCTGTAAACGGTCAGGGCTCTGCTCCGATGGGAGCTACTATTGAGTGGTTCAAGGAGCAAGGTTACCCCATGATACCGGAGGATGGATTCACCCCAGCTGTAGTCCCCGCAGCATTCGACTCATGGTTAAAAACCCTAGAAGAGTACGGAAGTTTACCCCTCCAAAAAATACTGGAGCCTGCCCTTGAGATTGTAAGAGATGGTTTCCCCGTTTATCCTACCCTAAATGCTTTCCTAATGAGAGAAAAGGATAGATTCTTGGAAGAATGGCCTACCTCTGCTAACGTTTATCTTCCAGATAATAAAGTACCTGAAGTCGGTAAGATAATAAGAAACCCTGACTTGTATAATACCTTCAAAACTATAGCAGAGCTAGCTGAAAAGTCAGACTCAAGAATAGGGGGAATAGATTCTGCTCGTAAACACTTCTATGATGGACCTATTGCAGAGAAGATAGTAGAATTTATGCAATCAACAACTGTAAGGGATGTTTATGGTAAGGAAAATCACGGGCTCATAACTCTGGAAGACTTCAGCAAGTATAGAGCAAGATTCGAGACCCCGGTTTCCATAGATTATATGGGGTTAGATGTTCACAAGTGCGGTCCATGGACTCAAGGACCGGTATTTTTACAGCAACTCAGGCTGCTAGAGGGATTTGACCTCAAGGAGATAGGGCATAATACCGTTGATTACCTGCATATTTGGATAGAGTGTGCTAAACTCGCCTTTGCAGATAGAGAGCAGTACTACGCGGACCCGGACTTTGAGAATGTTCCTCTGGAAAGACTTCTTTCTAGAAAATACGCTGAGGAAAGAAGAAAACTAGTAAGCCTAGAGATAGCCAGCATGCTTCACAGACCGGGGGGAGTTGACCCTGTTAGGCTCGAGGAGTTTGGGAAGAAGCACTGGTTTGAGGGTGATACAGTCCATATCGACGCGGTTGATAGATGGGGTAATATGATATCAGCCACCCCAAGTGGAGGATGGATCAGGACAAGCCCCTTGGTCCCGGGGCTCGGTTTCCCAATGGGGACGAGGGCTCAGATGATGCACCTGGATCCTAGTCATGTGGAACGTCTGGAACCGGGTAAGAGACCCAGTACCACCCTTACCCCCAGCCTAGTCACCAGGAACGGTGAGCAGTACATGGTTTTTGGTACCCCGGGGGGAGATAAACAGGATCAATGGACTCTCCAGTTTTTCCTCAACTACACAGTCTTTGATATGAATATTCAGGAGGCTCTTGATGCTCCAACTGTTCATATCAGTCATTTCCCTGGGAGTTTTTGGCCTCATTCAGTAAGACCTGGAGAGGTAAACGTGGAGCCACGGATACCCGAGGAAGTATTAGATGGACTGCATAAAAGGGGACATAATGTAGCTCTAAGCAGCCCCTGGAGCCACGGTAGATGTTCAGCAATTCGCTATGACCCAGCCTCTGGTTTGATATCTGGTGGAGCCTCACCTAGAACCGGGGAACCATATGCTATTGGATGGTAATCAAACCTTAAACCCCTAAACACCATTCATATCTTATGGTAGTAAATCAAATTGTACGGGTTATAGAGAGAGCACCGAGGGACATTGTGGATGCCTTTAAGTTTCTTCCAACTGCTAATATTGCTGACGCTATTGGAAAGCCCTGTCCCTATACTTTGGACCCGGGAATCAAGTCAGGATTTGAGGGAGCGAAACTTGTGGGATCCGCTGTTACTGTTAAAGAAGCGTCTGACTGTAACCTCATGAGCCACGCGGCCATAGACCTTATTCAGAACGGAGACGTCCTGGTCATTGATGCGGGGGGATACATAGGTACCGCTGTGGGAGGTTTTCTCATGTCCCGAAAGATGATCTCAAAGGGATGCAAAGGGGTGGTTGTAGATGGGGGTTGGAGAGATAAAAAAGAAGTCTCTGACGCAAAGTTTCCCGTATTTACCAGAGCATGGACACCGGGTGGTCCACATAAAGATGTTCCTGGTTCAGTAAATGTACCAGTTACAATTGGAGGTGTTCTGGTAAATCCTGGGGATATCATCGTGGGAGATGATGATGGTGTGGTAGTAGTTCCAAGAGGAAAAGCTGCTGAGATCCTCGAAAGCGGAATGAAGATATCTTCTAGAGAAGAGGAAACCATATCGGAAGAAAGGAAATCTGAGATTGAGAAGCCAAGTCCTTATGCTTCTGAAGACAGGCTAAGTAAGATGGGAGTAGTATTCAGGTGACGGATATAGAAACTAGGACCCATACCGCATTACACATTGTTAAAGGTGCACTGGTCAAGGTTCTTGGTGATAAGGCCAGATGGACTACAAGCGCTTATGTGGACGGAAATCATGGCAGAATTCATATTGAGTTCGATCATAAGCCCAGTGATGAAGAGGTTATGCTCATAGAGGAGAAGGTAAACCAAGTCATTAAGGAAGATCGGGATATTGAGATCCTTAAACTGGATAGAGAAGAAGCCGAAGAAAAGTGGGGAGACTGGATATATGACCGTTTTCCAATCCCAGAGAAGATTAAAGAATTAGATATATTTCACTTACCCGGGTGGAATGTTAACGCATGCAATAAGAAACATACCAAGACAACAGGTGAAGTAGGTAAAATTAGTATAGTTAAGACAAGATTCAGAAACAGCCGAAATGAATTAGAGGTAAGCTATGATATCGATGATTAGCGTCCCTTTCCCTTGGTTCTCTTCTGACGAAGGTTTTTACTCCTACATTTCCTGCATTTTGTAGCGTTAAACGGATTAGTCGCCCCGCAGTCTCTGCAAACAGACTTCTTTACTCTGTGTTCCCTTGCAATCTGGATCTTTACAGGATCTCTTAATGACATTTTTCTGCCTCGGCTCAGACTTTATACGAGTCCTTCTATATTATCCTTTTCCTTTAAAGGATTTCACATTTATGAGCAGGTTGCCTCTCCAGCAAACGAGACCTGGAGATAAAGTCATTGTGCCCCCACAGGGTACCACAGATAGTGCAGAGAAGCGTATGAGTGAAGGATACGAGTGCATAGACTGGTTCTTACGTAAGAAGAAACTATAACCCCTTTTTTTAATACTGAATAATGTATTTGAAATAGTTACTAGTTTAATAGTTTAGGAAAAAATAGCAGAAAAAAATATTAAATAAAATAATCTTAATTATATACATAAAAATGGAGTTTAATCTATCACCAGTTGATGAAAAACCTTCTAGAAGTTATAGAAAAGGTAGTAAATATGATCCAATATTGGATGATTTTCTGGACTCTGATCATGATCTTGTTCAGATTAAGGTATCAGATAAGGATGCAAATTATCTTAGGGCACAATTAAAGAAGAGAATCGATGTCAGAGATTTATCTGATGAAGTTAAAGCATCCGTAGTAAACGATGTTGCGTACCTTGAGAAAATATAAAAGTTAGAAAAGAATACAAAGGCAGGTTAAGGCACCGTCGCATTTCTGTATCTCAGATACATCGAGACTGATTACATCGAATCCTGCATCCTTGACCAGTACCTGAGTTTCAGGATACCCCTCAGCCATGAGAACAGCATCTCCAACAGTCAATGTATCAGCAGCATACTCCTCACTACTCGGAGGAGTTAAAATATTGTAACCCTCAAGTGCAGGATGCACAGCATATTTCTCAGTGGCAATCATTATATCTTTTCCAAGATAAGTTACGTAGCTCTTTAGATGCATGATATTAGGATCAAATATGGTTGCTACAGGAAAATCAAGCCAAGTTTTAATCTGGTGGACTCCCTCAAGATTTGTTCTCTCGGTGATGCCACATATCAGCTTCCTCTCTGTATGGACTATGTCCCCTCCCTCAATGGTAGCAGGCGCAGTAGCCCATCTTACTGCCATATAATCCTCCAGTACTCCAGCAACTCCGGATTGTTCACCTCTCCTGCTTTCCTTGGCCATTCGGCATATCAACGCTTTACCGTTCTCAACGACTGCATTATCCTCGACGAAACAACTATCAGGGTGTTGATCATCCCTCGGAACATATATTACCTCGAGACCAAGATCCTCAAGAGCCTCACAATAAATGGCGTGCTGCTCTCTTGCTTTCTCAAGTTCTACTGTATGATGTAGAGGATGGGTACTCAAGCAGCGGGTATAATTATCTCCGGGAGTTCGAACAATTGCCTTCTTGTAATTCAACACTAATCACGAAGAATACCTCATGACTTGTTTAAAACAATTGACTCGTTACCTTTAATTTCTCCTTGGCTTTATTCAGGGTGAAATGGTTGACCTTTATGAGGTACTGGATTATTTCATGTCTGTCCCCGCAGTAACGGGATTTGAGGAACAGCGACGCCACAACATAGTTGAGACTTTCAAACCTTACTGTCACACGATCGATGTCGACGTGATGGGGAACGTCATAGGTACTATTGGAGAGGGAGAAAGAAACGTCTTACTCGCTGGTCACTACGACCAGCTAGGGTTCATGATTAAGCATGTGGATAAGGATGGTTTTGCCACCTTTAGCCAGGTAGGAGGCTGGGATAAAAGGGTAGCTTATGGAACACGCATTAAAGTATGGACTGGTGATGGACCGGATGATTACATTATTGGCACCATCGCGGTAAAACCGGCTCATCTAACAGACTCTAAAGAAAGGGATAAAACCCCAGACTTGAAAGATATGAAGATTGACTTCGGTGCTACTAGCAAGGATGAAGCTGAGGAATGGGACGTAAAACCTGGGACTGTGTGTACACCTGCGAACGGTCTAACGCGACTGGGTAAAGGAGGAGACCTCGTTATAGCACCCGCTTTTGACGATGTATGTTGTGTCGCAGCCTTCATAGAAACCATGGAACAACTTAAAAAGAATCCTTTGAAGGATCTCAGAGTCCATTTTGTAGCTACAGTTCAAGAAGAGGTGGGGCTTAGGGGAGCCACCATCGCAGCCTATAACCTCAACCCATGGGCGGCAATAGCAACAGATGTGACTCATGCAGTTGCTCCCGATATAAAACCAGGAGAGGTGGGAGGAATAGAGCTAGGAAAAGGTCCCGTTATCTCTGTAGGAGCTAACTTTACTCGAGCACTCTGGGAGATTATGGAGGAACAAGCCAAGAAAAATGATATTCCTTACCAACGTCAAGGAGTCCCCGCAAGGAGCGGAACTGATGCATGGGCCATGCAGATTGAGAGAGGGGGAACTATATCTGGACTCATAAGTATGCCTAACAGGTATATGCACAGTCCAAACGAAGTGATTAACCTGAAAGACCTTGAGAACCTGGGCTCACTCTTGGCACATACACTACGCGGCTTGGAAGAGAGGGACCTAAAACACAATACACAGGTTCACAAGAAATAACGTCCCTATTTTCATAGATACTTTCCAATGATTTTTACATAGCAACGCCCATCAAGACTTATGACCTTAAAAGTAGCAGTAAGTGGGATCCCAAGAGGCTACCAGTTCCCAAAACAGGGTGGGAACTGGCTTAAAGAGAAACATAAACGACGCATACTGGACATAAGTTCTGATATAGAGCTCCTAGAGATCCCTGCAGATAAAGTAAGGGATATCTCTGGAATAGAAGTTCTGCTCGCTGAAGGTGGAAATAGGACTCATTATCCGGGTGAGCTTGACTGGGAAGATTATAAGAAATTCTTCACACCTTCCCTTAAATGGGTCCAGCTATGTAGCACAGGGTTCAGTGATAACATTACACTTGGGATAATCAAAGGTGAAGTTACACTTACCAATGCTCCTGGATTGCACACAATACCCATAGCCGAGAGCGTCCTCGCTGCTATGTTAGAGCACGCTAAACACTTCAAACAGAGAAGAAAAGACCAGAAGAATCATGCATGGAACCGGGTAAAAGCAGATGAACTTTTTGGAAAGATGGTGCTGCTGATAGGTCTTGGAAATATTGGAAAAAGAGTCGCTCATCTTTGTAAATCTTTCAACATGAGGGTCGTAGGGACGAAGAGGATAATAACCGCTGTTGATAATGTGGATGAGGTATTTCCTTCCAATAAGCTCTTAGAATATTTACCACAGGCTGACTATGTGGTAGTCGCTGCCCCTCTAACAACTGAGACTGAACACTTGTTAGGGAGAGAAGAGTTCGAAGCTATGAAAGAGGCAGTATATTTTATCAATGTTGGTAGAGGAAAAATCTCCCATGAGCCGTCGTTAATCAGGGCTTTAAAAGAAAACTGGATTTCCGGTGCTTATCTTGACGTTTTTGAGGTAGAACCTTTACCGGAAAGCCACATCTTATGGGATCTTCCGAACGTCTTCCTTATACCTCATGATAGTCATAGCAGCCCCTATATCGGGGATAGAGTTATAGACATCTTTACAGAGAACCTTGAAAGATACATCAAAGGTAAACAACTACTCTATATATGTAATCCTGATAGGGGCTACTAGACCTTTTTAATCACCGCTCCTATCTATAGGAGTCTGGAGAAACTCTGATGACGATTCATGCGATTGTACATGGTGAGGATGTAGATGGTTTAACCTGTGGGGCATTCCTTAGACGTTTAACTGATTGCAGTGTTTATCTGGCGAACTATGACAACTTCGATAATGCACTTGAACATGTACAGCCTCCCACAGATAACCTATATCTCTGTGATCTAAACATAAGGGATGAACTGGAGCCTGAATTAATGCGCATTAAAGAGTTCTCCGAAGTAAATATTATAGATCACCATCAAATGAACCCAGAACTCCTCGGTAGATTACTACAACAAGGCTTTAAGATAATCCTAGATACCAAGGACTGCGCCAGCGTCCTATTATACAATGAATATAAAGAAGCACTGGGCAGGGAAGGGGCAAGAATGGCAGCTTATGCAGCCATTAGCGATATGTTTGAGAACGGTCCCCTCGGTTCACAAATTCTAGCGAAAATGGACCGTAAATTTGCGCAGCACGAGGCTCAGATACTAACACACGCCTTGAGCATGGATCAGACTATCGATTATAGGAGAAAAGTGATGGATGCGTTGCAAGAATACAGTTACCCTCATAGAATAGATGGCGCAGTGGATTTGGCTATTGCATGTCTCGAGGAGATGACTCAACTAAAGGACCTGATAAAGGAAAAATCAGTCATCAAAGGGCGTCTTGCATATATGGAGGCAGAAGAAGAGCAGAGCACCGGTGGCATAGCTAATCTAATCATTGATGCCCTAGGAGTAGATGTGGGCCTCAGTTACAAGACAAACGAAGAATATTATAACATAAGCCTCCGAGGAGAAAAAGACCTAGAGGAACATCTTGGAGATATTTGTAAGAGACTGGGTGCAAAGTATCATGGTTTTGGTGGAGGGCATAAGAGGGCGAGTGGAGTAAAGATACCAAAAGAAAAGCTTGATTTATTTATTATAGAATTATCGAGTATTCTAAATTAGCGTGACTCTATTCGGTTCTTCCATTCGATCTTTTTCTTTAATTTAGTGATTCTTTCGGGTAAGTTTTCATAACTTGACGGGTCAAAAGGTATCCATTGATTCTCTTCTGAAGTTGGTTCAAAAATTTCCCTATTACTACAAATAATTATTACACACTCTGTTTTCCCATCATCCCGGGTTTTGCATTTTATAGAATTTAATGCTCTTGCAAGTCTAATTAACCTGATTCTGTTGAATGGATTATCTAGCTCATAATAAGCTACATTCTTGTAGTTGATCTCGACTTGTCTTCCAGTATCAGAGTAAAGCTTGTACTCAATACCATTAATTTTCTTGAGGAGAGGATAGAATATTCGTCTAAAAACCCTCAGATGTATTCGCTGACCATCTACGACAGTAATCAGGCCGTCTCCCAAGATCCATTCACCAGTATTTTATAGACATTTATTGAAATATTCATTCATTATTAAGGATACATGATTTCTTTAGAATTATAATTGAAAAAAGAAACTAATCACTAAAACTAATAATATATTTCTCGTATTATTAAAATTATAAATCAATTAGGGACATTTAACATGATAAATTAATATAGATAATAAGTATAGAATAAAATGTCGTACAATTAAACATAAATTAATTACAGAGGAAAAGAAAACTTTGAAGTCTAGAGGAAAAACTATAAAAGTACTTCATATAGACGACGAGTTAAACCAACTAGACTTCACTAAAATGTTTCTAGAGAAAATTGATAAAGAAGTAGAAGTAATTTCAAAGCTAAATCCTGAAGATGCTCTGAAAGATATTAAAGAATCTGATTCTTTTGATTGCATTATAAGCGACTACAAAATGTTATCAATGAACGGAATTGAATTAGCAGAAAAAGTAAGAGAAAAAAGCTCCATCCCATTCATCCTATACACTGGACAAGGAAGCGAAGAGGTCGCTGAAAGAGCACTCGAAGCGGGAATAAATGATTATCTCAATAAAGAAATTGATCCAAGTCACTACCAAATTCTGGCAAAGAGTGTTCGAGTAAACGTTGAGAGACACAGAGAACAGAACAAAAAGAGTAGATCTTAACCAATCAAGAATCTAAGACAAATTTCAAAGAATAAGAGATATATCTCTTCAATAAAAGAGACCTAACTAGGAAAAAGCAATTACAGAACCAGATAAAAGAAATAGAGAGTTAAAATAAACTTTTAGAATTCTTCCAAGACTGTTCTATCGTATTCCTTTTCCAGATTTTCTTTATGAAAAAGGGCTTCCCTTGCAAAGCACTCAAACATGAAGGTGATATTACTTTCCGGAAACTGAGTCGCCATTTCGTCGTAGAAGTCGTGAGCTTCCTGTTCCTTTTGTGCAGAAAATATTAGTATCTCCTGGAAATCACTGTACTGCCCTAGTTCACCCGCTTGAAGATTATCAGTAATCTTATAGTTTGGAGGCTCCATGGGGAGCATACAGTAACCTACCAGCTCATCTGGGTCCTTAAGGGCCTGTTCAAAAAAGTCAACATGCTCCTTCTTCTCCTCGATTATCGATGTGAGCATTTTTTTGGAGGATGGATCCTTCACCTTATTGAGAGCTTCTTTATACAGATTTATCGCATCATTTTCCACATCAAGCCCCACACGTATGGCTTTCTTTAAAGTTTATTCTTCTGACATGATTATCAGACTTGGCTTTAATCTGGTAATTATTAATGCTTACTAGTTTTTTAGGATCTCAGAGCTTGATTACTTGGGGACTTTTCCATTCTTCCCTTAAAATTCCATAGATAACCCCATCCATGTACGTCCCGCGGACGAACAAAGCCTTCCTTAGAGTGCCTTCATGCTTGAATCCTGCTTTCTCTAACACTCTAACAGACGCAATATTATCGGGACTAGCCTGCGCCTCGACTCTCTTTGTAGGCGTAGATAGAAATAGGAAGTCAACAATGAGCTTTACAGCCTCCGTTCCATACCCTTTCTCCCTGTGTTCAGGATGAATTATGTACCCAACCGTGTAATAACCTGCCTTTATTTTGTTCATTATCTGTCCAACGGGTTCACCATCCTTCTTCTCCACTAGGTACCACCTGCTGTCTTGATCGCTGTGATACCATGTTTTCAATTCCTCTAAGCTGTTACACTCGATTGGTTCAAATGATCCCTTGAACTCTGGGTCATTATTCCAGCACTTGAGTAGTTCCAAGTCTTCTGGTTCAATGGGTCGGATGTTGATTTTTTCTCCCTTAAGCATATTAACCACCTATAGAAAATATTCCAGAATTTTAAAGATGTAAACACAATAATTAAATAAGGTATGATCTTGGAAACAAAACAGGAGATTCGAGAAAAAATTTGGAGAAAATTAAATGAAGAAGGAGTTGATAGGTTTCCTCGACCAATAAAAGGGAGAATTCCAAACTTTGAGAATAGTGAAAAAGCAGCCAAGTTAATGACAGAAACAAAAGAATTCAGGGAATCAGATATCGTCAAGGTAAACCCTGATTACCCCCAGATAAATGTCAGAAAATCAGTTCTAGATTCCGGAAAAACATTGATAATGCCCACACCCCGTCTGAGAGAAGGGTTCCTAGTATTAGATCCAAATAAAATATCCCCCAGTAACTATAGAAAAGCATCGACCATAAAACATAGTTTTAGCTACGGAGAAAAAATCTTGCCCGAAGACATCCCCCATATTGACATGATAGTATGTGGATCAGTCGCAGTAACAGTTGAGGGTATAAGGATCGGTAAAGGAGGAGGCTATAGTGACCTGGAGTACGCAATTCTAGTCGAACTAGGAAAAATCGACAAATCCTTACCCATTGCTACAACGATTCATGAATTGCAGATAATAGAAGATGCCCCCGTTTCGGAGCATGATTTCACAGTGGACATTATAACCACGCCTGAGAGGAAAATATACACTAAGGGTGTCAGAAGTCGACCTGATGGAATAATTTGGGAGATCCTTCCCAGTGAAAAACTTGAGCAGATACCGATATTAAGAAAACTTAATCCTTAGGAAATTTTTTACCTAACTCTAATTATTCTCATTCATGCTTAATAGTAAAGGAAAAGTTTACGATCGCCTCGTAATCCGTGATGCCATGTTAATCAACGGGAGAGGCACACCGCCCTATGGACCAGTAGATATTCTGGTTGAAGATGAGGATATCGTCGAGATCGTTAACGTGGATCCCATCAGTCTAAACAGGTATAAGCCTTATCGCCCTGAAGGGGATCATGTAATTGACGCCAAGGGTATGTACGTCATCCCAGGGCTCGTGGACATGCATATACACATCAATATTGATGATGATAAGTGTGGCCCAAAAGGAGCAGAGTACTCTTACAAACTATGCTTGGCTCATGGAATAACCACGATCCGAACTTGTGGATTTAACACCGATGAAACCCTCTTAGAACACAAGAGACTCAGCGAAGCCAACAAGATCACCGCACCCAGAATAATGGTACTGGGAAGCTGGCCCCCAGAGGTCCACACCGTAGAAGAGACCAAGGATGCAGTAAAAAAGCTAGCAGAGCTAGGCGTAGATGGAATAAAGATAATCCCTAGACCACACGTGAACATCGATATTATAAAAGCGATGGCTGAATCCATCAGGGAACACGGTCTAAAAGCTGGAATAGCTGTACACGTCCCCCAGAGCAGTGAACTCGATGCATGGGATTTAGCCATAGCAGGAGGAGAACTCATCAGCATAGAACACACATACGGTATCCCCCAAGCAGCTATTTCAGGTACACAGAACTTCCCCCCTGATTATAACTACAGCAACGAGTTAGATCGTTTCAGGTGGAGTGGCTACGTCTGGCAGGAAGCTGATCTTTACGAGGAGGAGGTAATGGCAGTCCTCGACACCATGATCGAGATGGGAACTGTATGGGACCCCACAATGGTCGTATATGAGGGTCACCGCGACTACCAGAGAGTAAAATCACTACCATGGCACAAGAAATACACGGTAAGGCAACTCTGGGAAGCCTGGAGCCCCCAGCCGGGGAGACATGCCACACACTTCTTCGAGTGGAAGACCAGTGATGAAGTCGCCTGGAAACAGAAATATGAGATATGGATGAAATACATCAGGTACTTTTTCCAGAACGGGGGGACATTAACAGCTGGAAGCGATACTGCTTTCATATACGCATTATTCGGATTCTCCCTAGTAAGGGAGTTGGAACTCTTCCAGGAGGCGGGAATACACCCCATTGACGTCATAAAGATCGCCACAACCAATGCACATGAGGTATTAGGTAATAAAGAATTAGCAAGGGGGATCAGGAAGGGGTCACCAGCTGACCTCGCCATATTAGACGGTAACCCTCTGGACGACTTCAAGGTACTATACGGAACGGGAGTCTCAAGATATAGTGAGGACGGAAAAACCATCATTAAGGGAGGAGGAGTCAAATACACTATAAAAAATGGAGTTATCTTCGACTGTAAGGAACTCCTCCAAGATGTTGAGGAATACGTCAAGAGCCAAAAATAACCCACCCTTATTTTTTACCATAAATGTACTATTGTATGGAACAAGCACATGAGGAACTTCTGAGAGGAACCAGAATAATTAGAAACCTCCAACCCTCCAAACTAGATGTAGAGGGAAAACTAGTAAAGCTCCCCAGAAAAGGAAGAGCAATCATAGTAGGTGATCTTCACGGAGACCTCAATTCGCTTGAAACAGTATTAGAAGATTGCCAATTTGTGAAAAGAGTTGAGACTGGAGAGAAACTCTTCCTAGTTTTTCTTGGCGATTATATTGACAGGGGACCAGATCAACTTGGCGTACTTTTAAAAACGACGGAATTACTCATAGAAAACCCCTCAAATATTGTAATGTTGAGGGGGAATCATGAAGGGCCAGAAGACGTCGTTGCTAGGCCACATGATTTCCCGAGAAAATTAATGCATAAAATTGGAAACAGCTGGCAGACGGTATATAATGCCTTCAGAGGTCTTGCGGGGGAACTCTATACCGCTGCAATTATTCCCAAGGTTGCTTTTATCGCACATGGGGGGATACCTACAAACACCTCAAAACTGGAGAAAATCGCATCAGCACATATCGACCACCCAGAAGAGCCAACTTTGGTTGAGATCTTATGGAATGACCCCAGAAAGGGGAAAGGAATAACCCCTAGCTTTCGAGGTGTAGGGCACTATTTTGGTGAAGACTTATTACGGAAATTTCTAGAAGAACATAAGTTAAATATGCTAATTAGAGGTCATGAAAGTGCTCCTAACGGATATATGCTTCAGGGTAAGGTTTTGACTTTGTTTAGTTGTAAACTCCCTCATTATGGGAACCAAGAAGCGGCTTATCTGGAAATGCCTTTGGATGAAAGCATAAAAGATATTGAGGATTTAGTTCATCAAATCTAGCTAATATATTGTCTTTGAGATTAAAATTAAATTAAGGTTAAAAAAATGGGTGATTTAGGAAACAGATATCTTTTTCTTTGATTCCCATAGGCCGTGGATGTTACAGTAGCTTATCGCGTTTAGTGTACCTGGTTTTTTAGTCTTGAACATGAATGAGGTCATGCTATGGGTGTGTACGGGTCCCTCGTTAGGTCCTTTGGTGCTTTCGCCGTGGCTATTAAACTCGAAGTTTCCGAGATCATATGCGAACTTTGCTCCCTCAGGTGTGAAGTAAACCCTGATCCATCTTATGTGGTGCTCTGTGGTGTTCGGGTGACCTATCTCTTTACCTATGGTTACTGAGACTTTCGTCCATTCATCCGGTTTGAAGGTATCCGGGCATTCGATAACGGGTACGTGTTTTTCCTGCTTCCAGTCTGCTGTCTGAAGCATTTCTCCTATACTATCAGTCATGCTTAGATGATTTTAACCGGCTAATATAAACATTTGAAAGACTTATTCTTGTAGTCTTAATACGAGCAGTATCATTCCCGCTACTAGAGCGGCTCCAAAGTAGAAGCTATAGATGTATCCTTTGGGAACCCCTGATAATTCCACGATGGTGCTCATTATTATGGGACCCATCAGTCCTCCCATATCCATAAAAGTCCTGAAAGTGCCTATGGCTTTTCCTCTTACATAATCAGGTACAGCGTCAGCTATGAAAGCTGGGATTACCCCATATACTATTCCCCAGAAAACCCCCTTAAGGAATAGGACTAAAAGAAGAGGGTAGAACCCTGAAAAAATAGAAAGCCCTACGATGGATACTAGTCCTATTACGAGACCTGTTGATAGCATTTTTCTTCTTCCAATCTTATCTGAGAAGAAGCCACCGATAAGATTACCCACAACACTTCCTATGGTGCTTCCTGAGACTAGAAGAGCGTAACGGTCTAGAGGTATCAGTAGCTCCTCAGTTGCATATATGGGTAATACGGTTCCCATTAACCCGTTATTTATTACCATGCAGCCGAGGTTTATGATGCATGCTGCAATCACAGTCTGATTTAAGATAAATAGCATCTCGTCTTTTGTGGGTATTAAACTGGGGATAGAATCTTCTGGGATAAAATCCTCTCTCATCCCTTTTATGAAAACAACCATAATCAGGGCAACAACCCCAAGAGCAGTGCATATTAAGAAGTTCATCCTTGGACCATAATTCGCGGCTACAAACCCCCCAAGAGTTTGCCCAATGAAGCTCCCAACAAGCTCTACAGCCTGAAAGAAACCCAACGCTCTTCCCCTTCTATCACTGGAGAACAGTTTACTGACGTAGCTCATACCGATACAGAAGAAGCTGGCATCCCCCATTCCCCAAATTATTCTAGCGAATATCAGGGGCCATATGCTCTTAGTCTGGTAGCAGACAAAAGCTCCAATAATCGCCAAGACCCTACCAGCAACGAGGGGCAGTTTAGGTCCTATTCTATCACTGAGAACCCCGATGGGGAGCTCGCTGAACATTCTCAGTAAAAAGTAACCTGATACTGCTAGACCCACCAGTCTTATGGGGGCTGTGAACTGCTCTCTGACAAAAGGCGCGAATATAGGCCAAACAAACCCACCGGAGAGCATAGTGACTGTCCCGCTGATTATCATCAAATAATATTCGCGGACATTGGATTCCATGTATTAACATCCGCAAATAACCTGAGACTCAAATTTAAACCTACATATCAACCGGGGAGTAAACTTTTAAGAAATAATTAGTGTATGATCAAAAAGGGATAGAAGTTTAAAAATACCTTTGAACAAGATTAATTTTGAAGAATATTTTGCTATGAGTTTTATTGTTGGATTTCAAGTCTTCGAAGTCGCTTGCCTTTCAACGTAATTGTATAATTACACTCCGCGCACTCTAGGAGAATAGTCTGTTTTTTACTGACTTTAGCCTGGTTGTGCTGTTCCGGGAATTTCTGTCCTCCGTAGCCTTTCTTTCGCTCTGCTTGTTTTCTCTCTCCCTGTTTGAGTCCACTCCTTTTACCAGCTTTGTATAGCTTTACCCTATGGTTTGTATGAGTGTTG
The DNA here is from genome assembly GCA_964559475.1 of uncultured Candidatus Bathyarchaeia archaeon. GTDB lineage: Archaea > Thermoproteota > Bathyarchaeia > TCS64 > TCS64 > RBG-16-57-9. The sequence continues at coordinate 25,160 of CAZLHX010000014.1, forward strand.
CATTTAGGGCAATGGGTTCTTATCTGTCGTGGCATTTTCATTTTCTTTCCCTCGCAGTGTACACGACCTGTATACAGGGATATTTAAAAAAGCTGCCTATTTTAAGGTTAACTCCTTGAGTAAATTCTATTAATTCAACCCCTAGTACTTCCTTTATGACGTCTCAAGGTAATGAACCTCCTCTAAAGGGTTTAAGAGTATTAGATTTAAGCAGAGTCCTAGCTGGCCCATTTTGCAGTATGACTCTTAGTGACATGGGAGCTGAGATAATAAAAGTAGAGATACCGGGAAGGGGGGATGATACACGTGAATTCCCTCCTTATATCAACGGGGAGAGCAGCTATTTCATGAGCCTAAACCGGGGAAAGAAAAGCATTACATTAAACTTGAAAGAGGAGGCAGCAAGAGAGGTTTTCTATAAGATCGCAGAGAAAAGTGACGTTATCCTAGAAAACTTCCGTCCTGGGGTAACTGAACGTCTGGGTGTCGACTACGAGACTATTGAAAGGCTGAATCCAGGCATAATTTACTGTAGTATAAGCAGTTTCGGTCAGACTGGGCCCTATAACCAGTGGCCTGGTTATGACTTGATTATTCAGGGAATGGGCGGTTTAATGGGGTTAACGGGAGAACCCAACGGTCCACCAGTAAGGGTGGGGGTTGCAGTAACAGATCTTTGCGCAGGAATGTATGCCACCATTGGGATCCTGGGAGCCTTAAGAACAAGAGAAGCTAGTGGAAAGGGACAGTACATAGATGTTGGGATGCTGGATGGGTCTGTAAGCTGGATGACTTACGCGGCTGGGAACTACTTTGCTACTGGGACCAATCCGCCTCGGATGGGGTCTGCTCATCCAAGCATCGCACCCTATCAGTCCTTCAAAGCAGGGGACGGAAAATATGTGCTAATCGCCTGTGGAAATGATAGACTATGGGCAATGCTTACGGATGCAATGGGGTTAGAAGATCTGAAGGATGACCCCAGGTTTACTACCAACGAGTTGCGAGTGAAGCACCTTGAGGAACTGGTCCTTTTAATGGAAGAAAGATTCAATGAAAAGAGCCGGGATGAATGGCTTGGGATTCTGAGGAAGATCGGGTTCCCATGTGGACCAGTCTACACCATGGATGAGATATTCAGTGACCCACAGGTGCTTTCACGAGATATGCTCGTTAAGTTAAATCATCCGAAAGCCGGTAAAATCAAACAAATAGGAACAGTGATTAAATACAGTGAGACCCCATGCGAACTCCAGAGCCCTCCACCCATTTTAGGCCAGCATACTCAAGAGATTCTAAAAAAGATAGTGGGTTATAATGAGGAGAAGATAAAAGAGCTAAAAGAGTCCAGAGCAATCTAGATATATTTTTTCTGGTCTGGACAGATATAGCTCCACCTATTCCTTTTACCCGTCTTCTTTTTAGTCACCTTGCCAGGGGGGTGTTAAGTTTTCCTGTAATTTTTAAATTTTCCAAATATACTTTTACCTTCTTTCTTTGATTTATACCATTGTAAGCTGAAGGCTCTTGTTTCTCTAGTTATTTCTCTAATTATCTTTTCACTAATCTTCACTATTAGAATTTCTGGTTGGACTCGTGAACAATATAATGCTTCATTTTTAAGGATATTACCGACGCCAGGTAAGATTTCCTAATCAAGTAAAACCTAACAAATCATCTCCTATGATTTTCCCATGACTAGTTCAACAGTTTCTTCAAGATCCCACATTGGTGTGAGAGAATATCTCTCCTCTCGAGATACTCAACGTCTATTACATCTCTAGAAATATATTTCACACTACAATTATACAAGCTAATGAAGCCTCTGTCGAACTTTATGCCAGGTCTAGGAGTCTTACCATCCCTCTCTTCATCAACCCTCCAATAGCCGTACATCCTAAAATGTGTTTATAACACATATTTCTCTCAATAACCTTTTTTCACAACTAAACACTCAAATATCTTTTCTCTGATTACAGATTCGATCATATTGAAGTATAAGGTGGATCCACCTTGGACTTACTTCTTATTCACCCTAATCTTCTCATGGACCATCTGGGGAACACTCCTCCTTCAAAGGGATAAACCCGGCTTCACGCCATACGGAACCCTATTCTACCTAGGAGGAGTAGCTCCTTTTCTAAGCTCAGCTACTCTAACATATCTAGCTCAGGGTAGGATTGAAACCATTAATCTCCTCAAGAAAACACTTAGCTTCACGTCACTCACTGCCAAGGGACTTTTAATCATCCTAATATTATCAACAGCATCCAACATACTATCAGTATTAATCAGGAAACCACCCGACGCCCCACTTATCGTTATAGATCTATCAATTGGCACAGCCATTCCGTGGTTCACATTCCTATTTATCGTCTCAATAATTGAGGAAACTGGATGGAGGGGGTTCGCCTTACCGAGATTACTCGCACAATACAATCCTCTAGTATCCTCACTGATATTGGGTTCAGTCTGGGCAGTATGGCACATACCCTTATTCCTGATACCTGGCACATGGCAAAACGGACTGGGCTTCATGACTTCTACATTCATCAGCTACATGTTCCAGCTATTACCACGAACATACATCATGACATGGGTATTCATCCGAACAGGAAACAACCCAGCATCAGCAGTGCTCTACCACCAACTAACAAATATGACGGGAGAACTATTGAATGTCACCAGCAGAGCTGACCTAACCAGATTCGTGTTAGAGATAATACTATCAGTAGTACTTTACATTCTGTAAACCTGGAAAAAATAGTCAAGTGGCTTCAGTAAAAGGGTAGAAAAGAAACGGGACAATAGTGAAAAACAATAATGATGCACCTGACCAAACCGAGGTAATAGTAAAAGCTGAGGATGATGCTTCTTACTAGCATAATCTAGCGCATATCCTCAAGCCTACCAATAACGATCAAATAAGGATTAAACCATAGTGATAATAAAACCATCGATAAAGTAATAATGATATATCTATGGGTTATCCAATTAACCTAATCATCGATAGTTGAGGAGTTTGATAAATTATGGATTACATGTTTAACGATTTCCTCTAGTTTATCATTTTCTTACAGTTGCCCCGTCCTCAGGTGACAGTGACTACACTCTTTTATTTCATTTGAACCCTACGTTACTTGAATTATTTCAACATCTATAGGATCAAGGGGTGATTCGGACTCTTTGATTCTCTTATCAAACGAGTTTTCTGCTAACAACTATTTTCAGTCTTTGATAGGATAAACCATTTAGAAACCAATGTCAGGCTTAAACATAATGTACAAGAATCGCTACTACAAGGAGCCCCACTTATCATTCACGAACTAACTATGATGGTCCCCCGAATCATTTTAAACTAATTTTCATGCTGAGAAGTTGAACTCATGATAATGAAAAAAGAGTGATGTGGCTAATCGTAATTTTTCTTGTTTCGTACTACCTCTCCCAGTCTGTGGGCGATTACTTCTGCTCTACGGTAAGTATTCTGAGAGACTATTGGTAATTGATAGTCTCTGATCTGGTCGATGAATCCGTGGTGTGAGACTACTGCACCCGCGGCACAGTTCTCACCGTAACCGCAAATATAGCACTGGCTTAGACTGGGTACTCTCATGACTCCTACTGGCTGTGACATGTAGTTGCTTCTGAACATTTTTAGGATATATTTCTCTACGGGTCCAGGTTCCTCTGATCCAGGTGCTACGATAGCGTTTATCTTACCTGCTAGTGGGAATCTCTCGCGGTGCCTGAGGCTGAAGGTTCTCTCAAGAAAAGCGTGACCAACTGCGTTGATAATACCATAGTAGTTGGGTGCCCCAAAGACCAATGCTTCCGCTTCAAACATCTTATCCCTTATCTCAGCCCAATCATCTTCAAGAACACAGATATTATTCTCAGCGCAGCAGACGCATCCCTGGCATCCATTGATAGTTTTACCCTGTAAGGAGATGTATTCGTACTCCTCGCCTGACTTTTTCAGGATATACTGGACCATCTCCTCTGTTACTCCGCAGAGGAGGCGTCCTTAGGAGTCTCTTGTTATTTTTCTTCCGCTTGCACTGATTCCTAGGATCATCTACCACACCATGGGGACGTAGCCTTCTTTGATGAAGTCACTTATGATGCTTCCCACGTATTCTACTTTTATGCCCATTTCGTCTACTTTTTCAGAGATTTCCTGTCGGTCTGATATTGCTTTGCAGGCGTAGCATTCACTCATGTTGGCAACCTCTATTGCCTCGTCTCTAACTTGGCTATCCTCGACCATTAACTTCTCAGAGGGACCGAAGTAGACTACCTTGATATCTGGCAACCACCCCCTCTTGAACGCATTCTTGGTATACATTAAGCCCGTTAGGGTTTTCTCTTTGTCGCCGGTAGCAATAATTACTAATAGTTTATCAGTCATATCCCATTCCTACAAATTGCTTGGTTTTGCTATTATCTCTTTTATGACTATATCGAAGAGGTTACGACTATTAGCGGGTCTCATGACGACTGCTGTGTCTGCTCCTCTTCCCGAGCCTGCGATGACCAGGACGTCTTTTCCTGCAGGTATGGCACCAGCATCGGCTGCTACTGCTGCTATTTCGACGACTACTTTCATTCCCTGACCGAACATTCGGAGGGTCTGAGCAATTATTCCAGGTGGGTACATGGTATCCCATTTTGCTTGAATTGCCCTGTTAACTCCTGAGAAGGCGTGGGCTGCTATCACGACTTTTCCTCCTGCCTTCTTTATCTTCTCATGGTTCTCATCAGTTAGCTCCTGATGCCCTGGGTCTCTCATTCCCGTAACATGGGGTACGACGACTACGTTAAAGTCTTCGAATTGTTCGACTGCCTTAACTCCTGTGGTTCCTCTGGTACTGGCAACAACTACGTCTTTTAGACCCAGTTCTTCTGCTCTTTCTTTGGCTATTTTTAAAGTCTCGTCTGAGTTAACTTCCCCTGTTTCAGAGAAGTATAATATATCTTTCCTTGGCATTATAATCCACCCCTTAAGATGTAGGGAAGATTATTATAGATTTAGGTAAGTAAACTATACCTGATGGGTTTGGGGGTGTCCGTACTAGACGAGGTAAAGGAGCAGGTGAACCGGTTAACTAGAGAGATTAATCGGTTAGCAGTGGCAATAAAAGAGAACCAGACCGAAGACTTAGAGGATATTATTATTTCGAATCATCTAAAATTATATGCAGAGCACGAAGAAGAGTTACTCCCCCAGACGCTGGAACGCTGTCTAAACGCTGGCTGTTCTAATCATCAAAGATGTCAGGCAACATTTAGAGATTACTTTGAAAGGATTTTCAGATCCCTTGAGACTGAAGACCTTCAAAATACATTTAACTCCATTCTTGAAGAGCTTGATGAAGTAAGAAATAAGCTGGAAAAGGCTCAAGAGACAGATTGTTTTGATTGTTACTCCAGCTTGGAAAAGGAGTTACTTCTCCAGTGGAGAAATCTTGAAAAGATTTCTGGCAAAAAGGGAGGTCGAGGTCCCACGTATAATGTTGAGAATTTGGTGAACCAAGTCTTAAAGCCTCTTTCTCACCCAATTCGACTGATGATACTTATCGAACTTGGGAAGGCTAGTTTAGGGTTCTCAGATTTAGCTGAGAAGACTGGGACTAAAGGAGGGCATTTATTATTCCATCTGGATCAATTACTGGAAACAGGTCTCGTATTCCAGAACAGGAAAAAAGGTGATTATAGTATAAGTTCCAGAGGCAGAGAAGTCTTATCCAGTTTAGAGAACCTTTCATAAGGCGCGTAAATTCAAAATTCTAGAAATTAATACATGGATATTATTCAAAGTCAATATGCGCAACTAATAATTAGAACGAGTTGATTGTACATTATTCTTTATCCAAATCAACTACAAAGTATACCTGTTTATCAGTTTTCTTCCAAATTTTCCCATTCATCTCACGTGTATGTTTCTCAGATAGTATCATAGATGGAACGTTAGCGTGATCAACCCTAAACCAATATTTATGATACCCTAACTCTCGAAGCAGGTCGAGTCTTAAATGATTCAGATGATTGGCAATTCCACGTCGATGGTAGTCTTTTTTAACAACTACACCGATTTCAAGCCCTTTTGGTCGAAAAAGACGGTCATAAACCCATCTAATGCTCCACTTTTTCGGGACGATGTAATAGGAGACGGCAACTATCATTTCTCCATCGAGGCAAGCGAGTCCGGCAATAGGATATCTAATTTTTATTTCCCCGTTTTTATCTTCGTATCCCCTCCAATAATCTAGTTCTTCATCCAACTCGTTAAGAAATTTTGAGAGCTTCTCATCAAAGTTGGGTATATCCCTGAAATCTTTGAACTCTAAGTCCCTCAAGGAATCCCGCATAAAGATTAACCTGTACTGGCTATTAGAAAAATATTTCATACAATCAGATAAAAATTATATCTTAAACTAGATACGGGGGGCTATGGATGTCTCTTTCCAGCTAGGATTTTTTGGAAGTCATCTATTCTGTATATTTGTTTATAAAAGGATATTATTGGTTCTAGTTTTGATAATTGATAATGTGAACTCATACATGGGGTTACATGGGATGCCCCCTGTATATGTTTAAAGAGTATATTACCGTCCACTGAACTATCTTTATAAAATTTGAGAGTTTTTCTGGTTACACCATCTTCTGTTCCAAATAACAATAAGGCGGGCTTATTCCATTCTTTGATATAATTAATATAATCATCAATTATTTTTTTAAGGTCCATAAAAAGACTCGAGTCTAAATTAAAATCATAAGTAGAAGAGTTATATTCTTCTTCTTTTAACATAACATCTTCTAAATACATACAAGTCTCATCGTCAAAGATGTATTTCAACAGATTTCTAATATTGAGGTTATAATCATAATCAGAGAGATACCTGACTAAATAATCGAAGAATCTTTTCTGTCTTGTGACTTTTAACTCTCTGATAGGTCCACCATAATTAACGATTGAACTAATATAGTCATCCTCTTGGAGTGCTTGTACCAATACAAAGCAGCCCATACTATGACCAAATCCGAATACTTCTTCTAGGTTATAGGTCTCAGTAAAATATTCTGAGACGATATTGAGAATCTTACTAAAGTTATTGTAGCTGGTTCCATTTTTGTGAATAGTTTCTCCCTGAAGGTCTGGTACAATAATATATGCGTCCAGTTCGTCGCATAGATAGTCAGCAAATGAATAATTGGTTCTTATTAATGATTGACGGTTTATTATGCCGCCATGACTTAAGAGTACTCCAAGCCTGGAACATTTATTAGCGGGGATCTTGAGGCTTGCTTTAATCTGATAATCCTTATGATATATCTCTAATTCTTTATGCGACACAAAGAATATCAACATCACTTGTTATTAAAAGTGAAATGGATTAGACTTATAGAAGTATTAACACTAGTTTCCTATTATAGATGTGAGACTAATTATTTCATAGTAACATATTGTGAGTATCTTTGATGATTAACTGATATCATTATGGTACTTGAGTTTCTCTTATATGTAGAAGATCGAAGCCAGTCATGATGAAGATGATAACTCAACAAGTTTACCAAGAGGAAAACGAAGTAAACAAATGTAATGGAAGTGTTGAAGATAAAGTTCAGGAGTTGACTCGAAGCGTCTCTAAAGTCTACCGGTGCGAATTAGTTACAACAAATCAGTACATGGAACAGATGGAACTGGTCCTCGAAATCTTCAACGAGATAAAAGACGCCCTAAAGATACACTAACCAGTCTGCCTATTCTTTTTTCTGAAAATTTAAAATTCCATGGAAACATAATATCGATGGTGTTCTTTTGAAGATATATTTGGTCGCGGCGCGCGCTCTTCTCCAACAGCCTCGTTTAATCTACGGGTAAGTAGGAAGCCTTGCCTGAGCTCTAATCCTTTATGGAGAATACGTCCAAGTTCCTTGACGGGCTCCTCATGTTCCTCTATTCTCAGGTCAACAACTAGATCTTCATCTTTTTCGCCTAGCTTGCTTCGAGTAACACACAGCCCGCTACTGACTTTCCCGACTATTCTTCGAGAGGAAAGAGGGTTATTAGTGATTTTCAGAACCCGGATCAAGGAATATAGGGCGAGGTATGATATGACTCAGAAAGAACTGACTCTGAAAGTGGGTGTTAGGAGAGAGACAATTAGCTTTCTAGAGCGGGGTAAATATGTTCCTTCACTCCAGCTGGCTTATGATGTAGCTAAGGTTTTCGACGTGACTGTGGATGAGATGTTCATCTTTGATGATGAAGTAGAGGACGTTTCTTAACCGTTTGTTTATTTTGTTGAAAATTTATCATATAGGTTTAGGATTTTTCTTATTTGTTTAAGCTGATCTCAAAGAGGTTAGGCCATAGCTTTCCCGTTACGTAAACATGGTTTCCGTCGTAGGCTATGCCGTTCGGTACATCGATTCCTTCTTGGTAGTCTAGAAGCTTCTTCAGCTCCTCCATATCTAGCCATTCCTTTACTTGGCCAGAATCTGTGTTGATTATAGCTATCCTTTCTGTCTGCCATACATTTGCATAGACTAGCCCATTAATATGTTCAAGTTCGTTAAGCCTTGTAACAGGTTTACCATTATAGGTTACGTCTAAGGTTCGAATCTCACTCATGGTCGATGGGTCGAGGAACCTTAGAATACTTGAACCATTACTCATGATTAAGTGGCTACCGTTGTGGGTTACACCCCAGCCCTCACCACAATATGTGAAGCTATCGAGGGGTTCGAGGGTGCTGGCATTATATATGAAGCCTGTGCCTGATTTCCAGGTTAATTGATATACTCTTCCTTCGAGTATCGTGATCCCTTCCCCAAAGTACTCGGGGTTTAACCTGTGTAATCTAATAGTCTCTCCTGTTTCTAGTTCTACTATACGAAGAGTGGATTTTCCGTATAAACCGGTTCCCTCGTAAAGAACCCCATCATGAAATACCAGTCCCTGTGTAAAGGCATCAGAATCATGGGGATAAAGGCTTACAACCTCATAAGGAACCTCCTCACTGGGAGCTACTTCATATCGTATATATTTCATCCAAAAAAGCGGTATTACTAGAATAATTACCACCACAACTAGAAGCGTCCACTTGGTTTTAGACATCTGGCTAGGGAGCAGTATCAAAAAATATAATATTTTTCACATACCAGCATTAAACAAGCCAGTAGTATGTGTTTAGCTTGTAAAATATAGGTGATAAAAATATAATTTCTAATGAGCT
>CAZLHX010000015.1:0-33943 GCA_964559475.1 uncultured Candidatus Bathyarchaeia archaeon
CTGCATCGTAGAACATGTGTCCGATTCCAGTGGATTTGCCATGGTCTACGTGGCCGATGATGATTAAGTTTATGTGTGGTTTATCCCTCTTACTCATTTTTCTTACTCCTTTAAACTCTATTGATAATAAATATAATATTCGAGCTTATAGATTCTTTCTTTAAAATCCATCAGAGTATTGCTAATTTATAGATTTTTTGCACAATTTTATAGTTTCTAAGATTTTTTTGATCTTGATTGGCGGCTCCTCAAACACTGAGCAAGAGGAGAATTCTGGGTGCTGAGGAGTCAGTGTAATATATGTAGAATGAATATTTAGATTTTTTGTACTAAAAAATAAATGTAACTCAAAAATACGCCTTCAAACCCCTTTTAAACCATGTGTGAAAATAAAATTATAGTCTTCTCAGTTTGAAGTTTTTATCTAATCCTTCTAAGGCTTTGTACAAGATCTCAACTAGGTTGCTCAAATCCCTAAGGCTTAGAGTCTCAACTGGGCTATGACTGTATCTCCGAGGGATACTGAAAGCTAAAGATGGGATACCTGAACGTGTTTGTTGCATGGCGGAAGCATCAGTCCCCCCATGCATTAGACCTGTTTGATAGGGTAAATTATTTTCTTCTGCTACTTTCATTAACCATTTTCTAATCGTTTGGCTTCCTATTCTGGTTCTTATGCCGAGTTCACCTATCTGTAGACAAGGTCCCATACCTACTTCGTAGTATATGTCTCTCATTTTAACATCGGGTTGCCACCCTGAGGGACATGTGTCTATTGCTACTGCCATATCGACCTCTAATTCATGGAGAGCAACCTCTGCTCCCCTTAGACCTATCTCTTCCTCCACAGTGCCCACATAATAAATGGTCGAGGGGACACTAACTGTTGATAACCTTCTGGCTAAACTAATTATCGCTGTAAGTCCTGCCCTATCGTCTGCTCCGGATGTTGCTATGAAGTCGTTCTCAAGTTCAATGGGGGTATTATTCCATACTATTGGGGTCCCGATTCTTACTCCTTTTTCCAAGGTCTCCTCATGCGATCTTGTTCCGATGTCTATATACATCTCCTCGATAGGCGGAACTTGGTTTGCTTCTTCTTTCTTAGTGATATGTCCAGGTTTAATTCCTGCGACCCCAAGGATTGGCCTCTCGTCTGTCAGTAGCTTCATCTGGTGGCCTTCTATGCTTCTGGTAACCGATCCTCCGAGCTTCCTGAACCTGATGAAGCCTTCCTTATTGATGTTAAAAACAATAAATCCAACTTGGTCCATATGTGCAGCTAAGGCTATCTTGGGGGCATCGGGATCTGTTCCATGTTGTACTCCGACCACATTACCTCTTGGAGTATAGTAGACTTCGTCACAGAGTGGTTCGAGTTCCTTCATGAGTTTCTTCATCATGGGTTCCTCAAAGCCACTGGGGCTATCGATTTCTAAAAGTTCGAAAAAAAGTTTCTTGATCTCTTGCATTTCAAACATCCAATTCCTATTATATTAAGGTGTAAGGTTTTGTTAAAGCTCGATTACTTTCTGACTTGCTTTACTACTCTTTATAGAGTCAGGATTAACATCTTCGAGCATTTCTAAGAGGTCTTCTACCTTGGAATTATTGATCAGATCTTTGAACTCCTCTAGCTCCATGAGGTCTTTCACAATAAGCCCTCTTCTCTTTGTCGGGCTTCCACTTGCATCTACAGGGTTAAGCTCAACGCTTAGGCTTGGATCCCTGGACTTGTTACCTGGCATCCTGAGTACAAAGACTCCTGGAACAGTGGTCTTTACTTTTTCCCAGTCTTTTCCTTTCTCTAGAAATTCTGCTAGTTTATCTTCTGACATAGACATTCTAATGGTAAACGTATATTCAAGGGTTACTCTCAAAGCTGCACCTTAAAGGAATTCAAAGATTAAAATCAAATAACCAATTATATTCTAACTATAACATGGTCTCTAAGAAGGATATCTACCAGAAAAGGAGATGGGTAGGAGCAGGACGAGAAGATTGTGTTGCTTCCAATGGAATGGTCTCATCAAAGCACCCTCTGATTGGTGAAGCTGGTGTAAATATTATGCATAAAGGAGGGAACGCCATCGACGCCGCTGTAGCTGCGGCTTTCACTGACTGTGTTGTAGAACCAGCAATGAACGGTATCGGGGGTGAAGGTGTAATGACTATCCACCTAGAATCGGGAGAAAACATAATAATAGACTATGTTGGTAGACCATCTAAGAATGCAAGTATCCACATGTATGAACTTAAAGATACCAAAGAGTCAGGATGGATGGGCTGGAAAAAGGTCAAGGATGATGAGAATATCCTTGGATTCAAGGCTATGACTGTTCCAGGAACCATTGCAGGTCTATGCGAAGCGTTAGAACGATACGGTACAATGGACCTAGAAACTGTGACCCAACATGCCATAAGAACTGCTGAAAATGGATTCATAATGAATTGGTGGACCGCAGGTTCCATATTCAGGTATATGGAACGAATGTATCGATTCCCTGAGTGGAGAAGACTATTTCTAAGAGAGGGGAAATTTCCTTACCTTCCTTACGTACATGGCATGGCTGAGCCTCATTATTTCAGAAACCCGGAACTAGCTAAATGTTTGAGATCAATAAGCGAGAGGGGTAAAGAAGTATTTTATGAAGGATGGATAGCTGAAGCTATCGTCGATAGAATTCAATCTAATGGGGGTATCATTACTTTAGAAGATATGGCCATCTACGAACCCATCGTCATAGAGGCGGGAATAGGAACATACAGGGAACGTGAGGTAGTATTTGATTCCACCCACTCAGGGACAACCATGATGGAAATTCTGAACATAGTAGAAGGATACGACTTATCGGAACTTGGATACGCCAATCCTCTATCAATTCACTACATGGCTGATGCTATAGGTCTAGCCTTTGCTGATCGGTTCAAGTACATGGGAGATCCCGGATTTGTAGATGTTCCCCTGAAAGGACTTGTATCAAAGGATTATGCAGCTATTCTTAGAAACAAGATAAAACCAGACAAAGCGACAGAGATAGATTATGGAGACACATGGCCCTATGAACCCGAGTGCACAACAGCGTTAGCAGTAGCTGATAAAAAAGGGAACATGGTTTGTGTTAACCAGACTCTGGTTAATGCCTTTGGATGTGGCATAGTAATACCAGGAACTGGTATAGTAATGAACAATGCGATGTATGGACTGGATCCTACACCTGGGAAAGCAAATAGCATAAATGGAAGAAAGAGACGTATCCAGAACGTCTGTCCAACAATAGTCCTAGATGATGGTGAGCCCTTTATGGTGCTTGGTGCCCCCGGTGGACGTAATATTCAGGTCTCTGTGGCTCAAGTCATTAGCCATGTTATCGACTTTGAAATGAGTATACAAGATGCTGTTGATGCTCCTAGGATAACTCGTGAGACTGGTCCAGTATTTGTGGATAGTCGATTCCCAGTAGAAGTAAAAGAAGGTCTTGAGAAAATGGGACATGAAATTGAGTGGATTGATCCAGAGCTCAAGAGCTGGGGAAGACCTGTAGCTGTTTTACGTGATCCAGAGACGAAACTGTTGCATGGGGGAGTATATAGTAGCCTGACCGGATTTGTATCCATGGCTGTAGGTTACTAAAATAATGTATTTTTAATATATCTAATAAGTCTGGAGATGGAAATAATTTAACTTGTAATGGGAAACCCTATAACTTGGTATTTCACAGGAACTATGATGTCCAAACAGGAAGACATTACCCGCTGGGTTCTTGAGATTATTTATAGAAACCAGGTCTCAGGAGATAACGCACTGAATTCTGAGACCCTGCAATCAATACTTGATACCGAGAGGGAGAAAATCAACTTGGCTCTCGAAATCCTAGAAAAGAAAAATTATGTTCAACTTGATGGAGAAGAGATTAAATTATGTACTCATGGTTTAACTGTAATGAACCAGCGGGAATTCAGTTTCTGCCCGCACTTGTAAAATGTGTGTTTCGAGTAGTTTCGTTATATGAATGTTCTATTAGTTAATTTGAAAAAAGATAAAACCCCTGAGGTCGACATTAACCCATGAACGTAGAAGAAAGAATAAAAGAACTAGGAATTGAACTCCCAAAGGCCCCAGAACCAAAGGGTAACTATATTGGAGCGAAATGGGCTAGAAACATAGCTTTCAGTTGTGGACAAGGACCTTTTCCGACCACAAAAAGAGGTCTAGTGGGCAAAGACTTGACTCTAGAGGAGGGTTACCAGGGTGCCAGAGAAACAGGGCTCAACTGCCTAGCTCAACTCAAGAAACAATTAGGAACCCTAAACAAGATAAAACAGGTCCTCCAAGTAGTAGGGTTCATCAATAGCGCTGAAGGTTTCATGGATCAACCAAAAGTACTCAATGGTTTCACAGACCTCCTTATTGAGATCTGGGGAGATTACAAAGGAAGACCCGCAAGAGCTGCCCTCCCCGCACATCATCCTGGATGGATCTGTGTTGAAGCCTGGATGGTTGTAGAGCTAGAAGAGGATTAGCTAATCTTTCTAAACTCTTCTATCTCAATTTCATTTTTTTTAAAGTTTTTAGAATATATTTTGTCATATTCGAACCCAATAATTAATGTGAAAAGGTGTTAAGTTACCGTTTCCTCTAGAGCTTTGAGCATCTCGGCAATATATTTGTCAGGAATCCAGCCCATGTTACCGATCCTGAAAGTACTATCCTTCAGCAAGCCATACCCTTGAGCAAGTTCAAATTCCTTCTCACGCATACGTCTGTAGACTTCTGGGCCGCTCATCCCTTTAGGCGCCTCTATACAACTTACTGTTGGGCTTTCATAACCTTTCATAGGGAAGGTATCCAACCCAAACTCAGTGATCCCTTCACGGATAGCCCTATTACGTCTCTTATAAAGGTCAAAGTACCATTTTTTACCTCCTTCCTTATTGATCATTTTCAGGGCAGCATTTAGACCTGCTATCTGTGGTATTGTGCTGGTCATAGGGGTTCCTCGACCTTGGTCATGGTATTTTTGCCAATTTTTCAAGTCGAAGTACCATCCTTTGCCTTTCATATCTTTAGAGATTTCTAATGCTCTCTGGCTAACGGAGCCTATTCCCAGTCCGGGAGGTACACCAAAGCATTTCTGGCTGCTGCTGAAGCATATATCTATTTCCCACTCGTCTACCTTGAGAGCGGTTCCTCCCATACTGCTCACTGCATCAACAAATACTAGTAGATCATGCTCACTGCAAACTTTTGTTAAAGCTGGTAGATCATTTATCAGTCCCATACTTGTCTCGTTATGGGTTATGGCAACTGCCTCAATGTCAGGTTCGCTCTTTATCGTTTCCTCTATCATCTCAGGCAGAACTGGTTCACCAGGTTCAGTTACAATTGTTATTACATCTCTCCCATTCTTTACGCCTACCTCGACGAAACGTTCTCCGAAGCTACCATTTACACATATAATCATCTTATCTTTGACGCAGTTGAGAACGGAGGCTTCCATAAAACCTGTACCTGTTGAGCTGAAAAGGAAAACCCGCTCATCCGTCTCGATGAAATCCTGAATCATTTCTACGGTCTCAAAATGTAGTTCTTGGTATTCTTTGCTACGATGACTCATCATTTGTAGACTCATAGCCTCAAGAACCTCAGGGTAACACGCAACGGGCCCCACTGTGAACAATTTCATGCTTATCAATCTTGATAAAGTTCGAATAGCATAAAAACATGTATCTGACATTCAATCCCATGGATACCAGAAGGCTCGAAGGAGACGAGGCAATACATACAATAGTAGACATACTCAAGGAAGCAGAAGCTCCATTAACGACGAGACAGGTGCAGGAAGAAACTCAGAAACGAATGGTAAGATGCCCCGATACCACAATTGTCTTTTTGAACCGTCTCCGCCAAAAAGGCGTGATAAAGGGTGAGAGAAACCAGGAAGCCAGAGGATGGGTGTGGTGGCTGGATTAAATCCAGCTAAAAGTTCTCTCAGAATTCTCTAAAATCTCAACAAACTCCTGGTAATCAATTGCAGTGATCTCATCTCTTGTTGAATCAAATTCCGAAGCGAAGGTAAACAGATCTGCAAAAGAAAGCTTTTCAATAATTTCTGGGCGATTTAGATAATGGGTTCCTCTTCCAGTGAAGATTATTGCTATCCCTTCGCCATCCTTAAAAATCTCTTTAGATAGTCTGAAAGCCGTCTCACTGTGCGCCCGACTAATAATAACTAAAGTCTTTAAAATATTGCCTCACCTAGAAACTGGTAATAATATCGCAACTCTTGCTCATCTCCGCTAGTTCATTGAAATCAATTATCGTAGCTCTAATAAATGGCTCGAGATCATCGCTGGTTAGCCCCCGCTCCTCAAGACTTTCCTTTAAAGCATAAACCCCGAAAAGATCAGAAATGACTCTAAGATATTCCTTCAAACTATTCTTATACAAAGCCTCAGGTAGTAAGATTTCAACTCCGTTATCTAGAAAGACTAGATAAGGCGCATAATCCATCCCTAACATTGCGGCGGAAAGCCTTAACCCTTCCTCAACACGGGCTCCTGGGATCAGTCTTTTCCGCATAATCAACATAGTATAACCCATATCTTTCACCCCAAGAATAAGGTACGATCAGCTTCCTCCATCATGGATACTACCTCTCCGAGACTAGTTCTCCGTGCACTCTCGACAAAGTCATCTTCCTTAATACCAGAATACTCACAAGCAGTTACACAAGCCAACATTTCAGCATCAAGACCTTTTAAACTGCTATGATCAAGAAGCAGTTTAACAGACTCCTCGTTAAAAAATACGGTAACTCTGTGCCCTCTTTCTCTAGAGGCTCTTGTAATACCAAGCATATGTCTCAAAACTCGAGGATTTGAAATAATAAATAGGAAATGCAAACGATATTCGCCATCATAATATGAGTAGCTATACCTTAAAATCTGCCTGTTTAATGATTAGAAAATAGAGGTATTAATTTTTATTAAAATATTCCCTTGCATCATCGATTACATTTAGGTCAGCTAATAACTCCACAAGAGTCATTCCCAATGCTTTTGTTCCCAGTATCATGGCATCAAGACCCTCATCGGTCATTGTCGCATCCGCAAGTTGAACACTATGCCCGGGAGTGCCCTCGGGTGCTATCCCGATGTAACTCCCTGCAGCTGGAACCACTTGTGATACATCACCAAAATCAGTCGATGCCATCGGCATCCTTGATATAGATTCCTCCCAGTCATCAACAGGTGCTCCTAATTCCTTATAGTTCTTCCAAAGAGTCTTGATTAGAGGTATGTTAAGTTTTTTTGCACTGTATAGTTTTCTCTTATCAATCTCCACTTCTACACCCAAAGCATAAGCTGCTCCCTCAGCGCATCTAACGACTTTCTCCGTCATCTCCTCCAGGTAATCTTCTTCGCTGCTTCGAACACCGAATTCACAAACAGCTTTATCCGGTATAATGTTGTTAGCCAAGCCGCCCTCTGAGATAATTCCATGAATAACTAGATTTGCATCCCTCTTAGCTTCCTGTCGAAGCATATGTGTAGCCATATAACAAAGAGTGGCAGCATTCAACGCGTTTTTCCCTCTATGAGGACTGGCAGCCGCATGGCTAGTCTGACCTTTAAACGTCATATCAATCCGTGAGATTCCAAGAGACTGGTTTCCAACCCCCCAGCCAGAAGAAGGATGTAGCATAATGACGGCGTCGACATCATCAAAGAATCCTCCATTAACCATGATCACCTTAGAACCAGCGCTAGGACCATGCCCCTCCTCCGCTGGCGTACCTACCACCAATACTTCTCCTGATAGCTTATGTATTACTTCTTTTGCCCCAATACCTGCTCCTAATGCTGAAGCAGCTATCAAATTATGACCGCACCCATGACCAACTCCAGGTAGCGCATCATATTCAGCTAATACAGCCACCTTAGGACCTGAAGATTTACTTTTTATCCTTGCAACAAACGCAGTAGGCATATCATAGACTCCCTTCTCTATATCAAAACCTTCTTCTTCAAGAATCTCAGTGAGTTTCTCAAAGGCTAAAAACTCCTCACTTCCTAACTCAGGATTATCATAGAGGTACTGAGCTATCTCCTCCAACAGGTCTCTTTTTTTGTCTACTGTTTCTATAACAACGGCTTTTAGGTTCTTGTAATCAGTCATCTAATTCATCCCAATAGCAGTGTAATACCTCTATATGAATTTTCAATCATCACTTTCACTACTCTCCCCCTGCCGCTAAACAGTGCGTTCATGTTATATTATCCATAACGAGAACAAGATCCGAGTGAAATGGGAGAGGTAGTTGAAGCTGGGGATCTCAAAGGGGTTGCAAGCACTACTATCAATAAGCTACACAAAGCCGGCTTGGTAACTCTAGAATCTATCGCGGTAACTCCCCCACGCGATATAGTAGAACTTACCGGCATGGGTGCTGATACAGCTGAGAAGGTAAACAAGCTTGCAAGGATGAAAGTAGATCAGGGTTTTGTCTCAGCCTCTGACCTCCTAGAGCTCCGAAAACATATGCTCCGTTGTAGAACCGGCTCCAACGAACTCAACCGCATACTGGGAGGAGGAGTCGAAACAGGTGTTATAACCGAACTCATCGGCGAATTCGGCTCAGGAAAGACCCAGATATGCTATACTCTATCAGTTCTAGCCTCACGACCCATAGAAGAAGGAGGCTTGGAAGGAAAGATCTGTGTAATAGACACAGAAGGAACATTCCTCCCTGAGAGAATCGCACAGATAGCAGAATCACGAGGATATGACACTCAAGAGATCCTGAGCAACGTACTAATAGCCAGAGCCTACAACAGTGAACATCAACTAACACTGATACGAAACCTACCGAGAGTAGTCCAAGAAAACGACGTAAAAATGGTAATCGTAGACAGCATGATAGGCCACTTCAGAGGAGAATACATAGGACGAGCTAGCCTAGCAGAAAGACAACAAAAACTAGGAGGAGCCCTAGGAAACTTACTCAGAGTAGCTGAAGCCTTCAATCTAGCAGTAGTCTTAACAAACCAAGTTCAATCCAAACCTGACGTTGTTTATGGCGATCCTAACCAGCCTACAGGCGGGCACGTAATGGCTCACGCATGCACGCATAGAGTATATTTACGCAAAGGAAGAGCAAATACAAGGCTGGTCCGAGTTATAGACAGTCCGTATCTCCCAGAGGAGAAGATCAGAGTCGCCATCACTGAAGCCGGGATCACAGACGAAGACGGCAGCTACCCCGAACGGGGACCAAATGATTATAGAGAAGATTATAATCTGGAATCCGGTGAAGAAATAACTATGGAACAATAATAATTAACGAATATACTCAAAGGGATTTCTCCAGCCTTTTGATATCAGTGTTTTGTAAAAGACGTCTTTAAGTTGACCGACGCCCGTCCCTTTTTTAGCGCTTATAGGATAAACATGGTTTCTAGCAATTATTGGATTACTGGAAGAGATGGCGCCCAGGAAGGCTTCAAGGTTATCAATTACCTCTTGCTCACTACTTTTATCGATTTTATTTGCAGCTATGAGTGGATATTCTTGAATTGTATCATGGATATAATTTATCATTTCTACATCCAAGTTTACAAACCCTTTTTTAGCCAGTCTTTCCGTCGTCTCAATAAAAGTAGTAATATTAAGTACATGTACGCAAAGAACAATATTATCTCTATTTTCAAAAATGAAGTCTAGTATCTTCTCTTTCGTCATGCTCTCCCATTTCTTGCTCGCACCGTGCTTTGTTCCGTAGCCAGGCATATCTGCCAAGACAAGTCCTTGAGCAATAGGATACATGTTTATATCCGTTGTAGTTCCCGGCCTCTTCCCTGTAGGTAGTTTTAGTCCTGTTAATGCATTAATTGTAGTACTTTTCCCTGCGTTAGGCCTACCTGAGAAAACCACATAACTATCTTGCATAATATATTAAAAGAAACTGTATTAAAAAAGGATGTTGAGTTAGAGCATCACATTAAAGTCTAGACGTTGGGCCAGTTCTTTGTAACGGTTTCGTATAGTGACCTCAGTAACCTGAGCTTCTTTTGCTATCTCTCCTTGGGTACGCCTATCATCAGTAATCTGACTACTGATGTAGATACATGCAGCAGCCATACCCGATGGGCCTCGACCGCTCGTCAGCTTCAGATCTGAAGCCTGATTAAGGATCTTCATAGCGATCCTTTCCGTATCCCCAGTTAAGGCTAGCTTGTTCACTATTTTACTGATATAGCCATGGGGATTTACCTGGGGGACTTCTGGGTTTAGTTCTCTTAAGAGGAATCTATAGTTACGTGCGGCTTCTTTTTTGGTGATAGTGGCTGCATCTGCTACATCCTCCAGTGTTCTAATTACGCCGCATTGCCTACAAGCCATGTATATGCTTGCGACTGCAACGCTCTGTATGGTTCTTCCCCTTATGAGTTGTTTCTGAATGGCTCTCCGGTATATCATACTAGAGGTCTCGATGACGTTTTTAGGAAGATTGAGTTTATAGCTAATCTTACTCATCTCACTAAGTGCATGTGCGAGATTCCTTTGTGTAGAGTCTGAGACCTTGCTTCTCCGATGCCACTTTCTCAGACGATACAACCTTGCTCTCTCCTCTGGACTTAGTTTTTTACCAGAGGCATCACGATCCTGCCACCCAATCGTCGTTGAGAGACCTTTATCGTGTATAGTCCATGTTACAGGAGCCCCGACTCTAGGAAGCTTATCTCTCTGCTCTTGGTCAAAAGCTCTCCATTCTGGACCTTGGTCAAGTATTGTACTTGAGACCACAAATCCACAATTCTGGCACACAAGTTCTCCAGTCTCATAGTCTCTGAGTAGGTTACTTCCCCCACATTCCTGACAGGTTGATTTACTACTTATTTTTGTATTCAAATAACCCCTCACAAGAATTAAGATTAGACAGAAGTGCCCCTATATAACTATTTCCAAAACGCAGCAAAAATATAGCTTATTTTTGGAAAAGAGGGAGTCTTATGCTTTTTAGAGATATATGCACTAGAGTTAGCAATAAAGTACAGTATGTATCGGATAAAACCTGTAAATAGAATCTCATTCTAGTATCTTTCATAAATATCTTATTTCTTATCACTACTTTTTGACATCTATTCTTCCGCGAAACCGGTAAAGGTAAAAGTAGGTATTACACCTTCAAGAATATCAAGGAGACATTAAATTGGTAAAAAGAGTCTATGACTTCAATGAAGGCAACAAAGAGATGAGAGCCTTGCTTGGCGGCAAGGGTGCCAATCTCGCAGAGATGACTTCTCTTGGACTTAACATCCCTCCAGGTTTCACAATTACAACAGAAGCCTGTATAGAATTTTTCGAAGCAGGGGGTAAATTCCCTGAAGGGTTGTGGGATGAAGTCCTACAGCATGTTAAAAAACTGGAGGAAAATACTGGAAAAAGATTCAATGATAAGGAAGCACCTCTGCTTGTTTCGGTGCGAAGCGGTGCCCCGGTAAGCATGCCTGGAATGATGGATACTGTTCTAAATCTGGGATTAAACGACGAGATCGCTGAGGCAATGGTGAACCTAACAGGAGATGAGCGCTTCGTCTACGACGCTTACAGGCGCCTTATCACAATGTTCAGTGATGTTGTTATGTACCAGGAACGTCACGAATTTGAGGAAGTTTTCAACAAAGTCAAAGAGAAAGAAGGTGTCAAAGCTGACACAGAAGTCAGTGTAGCAGGTCTTAAAGAGACCGTCCAGGGAATGAAATATCTTTACAAGGAACTATTGGATGAGGATTTTCCTCAGGATCCTTTAGTGCAGCTTGAGAGGGCGATTTCCGCCGTATTTAATAGCTGGAATATTCCCCGTGCTATAAATTACAGGAAGTATGAAGGAATCTCCGATGATGTGGGTACAGCGTGCAATATTCAGACCATGGTTTTCGGAAACATGGGGTGGGACAGCGGAAGCGGCGTCCTATTCACTAGAAGCCCCTCAGATGGAAGCAAAGGGTTATACGGTGAATTATTATTCAACGCACAAGGCGAAGACGTAGTAGCGGGTATAAGAACTCCCATACACTTACAAGACTTGGACGATGAACAGCCAGAACTATACAACGAGTTAGAGGAAATAGCAGAGACTGTCGAAGAGCATTATAAAGACATGCAGGATATGGAGTTCACCATCGAACAGGGTAAGCTCTGGATACTCCAGACTCGTACCGGAAAGAGAACAGCAAGGGCTACAATTAAGATAGCCGTAGACATGATGAAAGAAGGATTAATTGATAAAAAAACTGCCATAAAAAGAATAAACCCGAAAGATGTGGACCAATTACTTCATCCACAATTCGACCCGGAGGCTCTAGAGAAGGCGACTCTGCTCGCTGTTGGACTTAATGCAAGTCCTGGTGCAGCCGTTGGAAGAGCAGTTTTTGACTCTGATAGAGCGGAGGATATGGGAAAAATCGGTGAGGATGTTATTCTAGTACGCCCAGAGACAACCCCAGATGACGTAAATGGTATGTTTGTTTCCCAGGGATTCTTAACACAACATGGAGGCGGAACGAGCCATGCAGCTGTTGTAGCTCGTGGATGGGGTAAACCCTGTGTAGCTGGATGCGAGGAAATAAGAATTGATAACAATAAAAAACTATTCACAGTAAATGGACACACCGTCGAGGAAGGAGATTACATAAGTATCGACGGGGCAACAGGAAAAGTCTACCTTGGGAAAGTATCCAAAATTGACCCAGCTTTTGAGGAAGAGAAAGAACTTATTCAGGCACTAGAGTGGGCTGACGAGTTTAAACACCTAGGGGTTTTAACAAATGCTGATAATCCTGAGGACGCTCGAAAAGCAAGGCAATTTGGAGCAAAAGGTATAGGTTTGACGAGAACTGAGCACATGTTCTTTGATCAGGAAGGAGAAGAGATAAGCAGACGTGAGAACGTGGTAGCGATGATCCTGCGCAGCGAAGTTGCTGCTCCAATGCTAAGAGAACTTGAAGCCTTGGAGAATAGGATGGAAAATTTCCCTGAGGATGCGTCAATTAAGGAGGATTACGAGGAAAAGAAGGCTGAGGTTGAATCGAGTGATGCTGTTAAGGAATATAGACAGGCTTTGGACTCGCTTCTTCCCTTCCAGAGAAATGACTTTGAGGGTATATTCGAGGCAATGGACGGGTATCCAGTAATCATCAGACTGATTGATCCACCGATGCATGAGTTCCTACCACCAAGAGAGGAACTTCTTCAGGAAGTTACTGAGCTGAGAGCCACCGGTCGAGACCCTGAGGAACTTGAAGAGAAGGAAAAGATTCTAAGAGTAGTTGAGGCTCTATGGGAGACTAACCCGATGTTAGGGCTTCGTGGATGTCGTGCAGGTTTGATGTATCCAGGCTTAACTGAGATGCAGGTGCAAGCCATAATGGAGGCAGCCGTCAACGTCTTCAAGAAAGGCGTTGACGTCCGCCCCGAGATCATGATCCCGCTAATAAGTCACATAAATGAAATGCAAGCTGAAAAGGACAAGCTTCAAAAAGTAGCCGGGGAAGTCCTTGAGAAGGCTGAAACCGAATTACATTATAAGATAGGTACTATGATAGAGATCCCACGTGCTGCGATCACCGCTGACGAGATCGCTGAATCAGCCGAGTTCTTCAGCTTCGGAACAAACGACCTGACACAGATGACCTATGGTATCAGTAGAGACGATGCAGAAGGAAAGTTCCTGCTTAATTTCGTCGATCGGGGACTACTACCCAACAACCCCTTCCAAGTACTTGATAGAGATGGAGTAGGAGAACTGATGAAAATGGGCGTAGAAAAAGGAAGATCCACAAGACCCGATCTAGAAATCGGTATCTGTGGTGAGCACGGCGGAGACCCCAGCAGCATAGAGTTCTGCCACATAATTGGACTAGATTATGTAAGCTGCAGTCCCTACAGAGTACCCATAGCACGTCTCGCAGCAGCCCACGCTGAGCTAGATTATCCCCAGAAAAAATAAATATCTATTTTTATTATTTAATTTATACTAGCTTCAATAACTATTAGACATGACATCACTAGATCACATCGGGTTATACGTAACGGACCTAAAAAGGACAATTAAGTTCTACAAACAATTATTTAATTTCCCCTTAAAAAATAGCTTTGAGCTTGGTGAAGCTAAGATCGGACTAATGGAGATCACAGGAGCCCTTCTTGAGTTTATTCAGAGACCCGGGAGTCCAGGAAGCCCACCTGAGGGAAACTGGACTCATCTTGCTTTTTATGTTCCGGACTTCGATGATAAAATTTCAATTCTTGATGAAATGAACATAGAGAAAAGACTGGTAACGATGGAAGATGGGGCGAGGTTATGTTTCTTTAAGGATCCTGATGGACATACAGTAGAGCTTATGGAGAAAGGATTTAGTTAAAACAGGATATCCGCCTCTATGGCTCTCTTATCCAACATTTTTCCTACAGAGTATCTTAATTCATCATAATATTCTGAATTCTCACTGCTTGCCCGCTTGAATCTGGGAAGAAGATCAGGGTAATTATCCGTTAATGTTCTTTTTATTTTGCTCCAATTTCCTGCCTTTATATTTAATCGATCAACAATGACTCTATTTACTTTATCAGCTAGCGAGTTTAGGAGGAGTTCAAGTTTTTCATCTGATAGATAAGGTAGTAATGGTCCTAAAAACGCGTATGTGCTGATCCCTATCTGGGAGAAGGATCCAAGAGCCTGGATCCTTTCCTCAACAGGAGAGGCGTTTGGTTCGAAAACCCGTCTTACTTTATCATCGAATGAAGTTATCGTGAACCCAACTTCAACTTCAAACATATCTGAAATGACGTCTATATCCCGGTTAACTAGACTTGATTTGGTTAAAATATTTACAGGGAATATTTCGTCACTTAGTACTTTTAGTATATTTCTCGTTATCTCTGTGGCTCTTTCTGCTGGTTGGTAGGGATCAGTAACACTTGATAAGAGAATTGTTCCTGGTGTTTTCTTAGAAATCTCATTACGTAGACATTCTACCGCGTTTTTCTTAACATCTACAAAGCTACCCCATTCTTCCCCAGGATGATACCACCTCGTCATAAAACGAGCATAGCAGTAGACGCATCCATGAGTACACCCGATGTAAGGGTTTATGGCATATTCCACACCTTGGATACCACTTTTATTTAAAATATTCTTACAAGTGGTCTCACCAAGGTTCATAAATCAACTCTTTACATGGCAACCTATATATAAACCGCTGAAACGTTTTCTTTGTTGGAACCGGTTATCCGGAGTAAGATGATAGTAAGATGAACATAGTAATAATATATGATAGTAAGAGTGGGAACACTCAGAAGATGGCTGAAGCTATTGCCAAAGGGGCGCTAAAAGAAGCAGAAAGTGTCGTAGTGAAAAAAATCGGTGAGTCTTTTCCACTGACGATTATCGCCGAGTCTGATGGCGTAATGTTTGGTTCACCAGTTTACTACGCTGATGTAACCCGTGATATGAAAGATTTCATTGAGCATATAGAGAACTATATAGAAGCTGGAAGAAGAGAAATAAACAATATCCCTGCTGCTGTGTTCGGTAGCTATGGGTATGATGGTGCTTGGATCATGGAGGAGAAGCTAAAGGAAAGAATACAGTTACTAGGCTTTGAAATATTTGATGAAGTCTGTGTACTGATAGACAGTGATATCAAATACAATGAAGAAGTCCTAAAAGAATGTGAAGAATTTGGCGAGAAATTTGTCAAATCTTTATAATCTATTTATATTATTTTCCTGAAGGAATCAAATATTCTCGTGGATTATATTATAAGACAATGAAGAGTTCATAACAGTAATGAATGAGAAATCACCAAAACAGATCTATAGCAGTGAAGTTTTAGAAGCACATAAAAATGGTGATATTTACATTCACAAGTTGGATGAAATAGGAAAAGGTTACTCCTCTGGTTGGAGCGTCAATAAAATTGAGGAGAAATATAATCCTAGAAACCTTGATGAATTTTTAAGATCTGTCTTAGAACACCTTAGAATCTTGAAACATGAGTGGATTGGGCCTCAGTCATTTAATAATATTGATTTATACACGCAGAAGTATACCGGTCATAAAAGTGAACTATATTATAGTTTTCTCAGATCTTTACCAACTAGAACAGCATTTAGTATAAACCCTCAAGACATGAGATCAGAGATATTTCATAGATACTTTTTAGAAAGTTTAGAAAATTTGTTATTAAAAGGAGTATTTCACGCTATTCCTATCATTAACATTAACGATGAAATTGCCTGGAATAGTCCAATGCTACATCAATACATCGCATATTGTTTTAAGTATGGAAATGCTCATTTTCAAAATTTTCTCACAGGAACCATCACTTTTGATCAACTTACTGAGAAACCTAGAACAAGAGACTTAAGTAACGTCTATCTAAGACAAGGAAGTATTGTAGGAAACTCTGATGATAGAGGTATTCTAAGTATCTCGACCATAAATCTCCCAAGGCTTGGCTATTCTTCAAAAAGTGAGGATGATTTCTTTTCAAATTTAGAAAAAGTTTTGGATGTTGTAATCAAAGCGAGCGACCAGAAAAGAATTTACCTTGAAAAAAGGCTGAAAAATGGAGACTTGCCTGTTACAGAGGATTATTTGGACTCCTTTGACTGGCATTATTCCGTAATTAACCTTTCAGGGATGAATGAGGCTTTATTAAGGTCTATTGACGCGGGGATCGCTCATGTAGCCGGTAAGGCTGTTTCATATAAACTGCTTGAGAAAATATTATGGACATTGGAGGATCATCAAGAGGAATCTGGTAATATGTTCTCTCTTGAATCATTGCCAAGTGAAGAGGTAGGATCCATCTTAGCTGAAAAAGATAGCTTAAAATTTCCCGATATGTTTGATGGTGAACCAGTATACTATACCGGTTCAACGAATCTTCCCATTGATCATGGAAGTGATCTATGGGATTGGTTGGAACACCAGAAGAAATTTCACTCAATCTATACGGGAGGATCTATTTTTCAGGTTATTTTGTCTGAAATGATCTCATTCAGGACTGAATGTGTGTTACTAATTCGTAAAATATTGGAGGAGTTTGGGTATAACTACCTCAAGATCAGCCCCACTTTCAGTCTCTGTGAGGAGCATGGATATCTTAAAGGTCATAAGGAAATCTGCAATGTATGTGGTAAGAGTACGACAATCTACACGTGGATAGATGGTTACTTGCGATCCCTATCATCTTTAAATCAATTATTAAAGGAGGCTTATAAAAAACGAGTTCATCACCATATCAAAAGCAACTAGAAATCGATTTACCAATAGTGGGCTATAGTAAGTTAAGTATAGCTGATTACCCTGATAGGCTGTGTGCGACAGCAATAGTACCCGGCTGCAACTTTAGGTGTCCTTTCTGTTCTAAAGAGAAATTAATACACCATTATATACCAATGGAAAAGATCCCTGTGGCAGACTATCTTCAGATGGTCTATCCAAGAGCGGGGTTCTTGGGAGGAGTGACAATTACCGGAGGGGAGCCTACACTTCATGATTACCTCCCAGATTTTTTAAAGGAACTCAAACTCCAGGGATATAAGGTAAAAATTGATACGAACGCCTCTAAACCTAGAGTATTACAAAGGCTACTAGAGCGTGGGCTGGTCGATTACTTCAGTGTCTTTCTCGTAGCTCCAATTCATCGATATCCAGAAGTGGCGAGATACAGAATAGAACCAGAAATCATGCGTAAATCAATACAGATAATTAGAAAAAGTAATATTCCTCAGGAATGGGTGGCAATGCCCGTCCCAGGTATTAATGAAATAGAAGATATTGAAATGATCGCACAAAGCGTTGCTGGTGCTCGAAGATTTATAATACGAAACTTCCAACCCGAGCAAGCATCAAATCCTAAATGCACTGAGATAGAGCCCTTTTCAAGTCAGGAACTAGAAGAGATCCGAAGCAGAGTTGCTCCATACTTCCATGAAGTACTAATAGAGGATAGAGAAGAATCTTAAAAAATTTGATATTATTTCTTTAATAATTCAAGAACCTTCTTGGCAGCCCACTTAACATATTCTCCACAGTGAGTCTCTCCCCTAGCTTTCATATCTTCATATTTTGCCTTTCCCTCTGGAGTCCTCGTATTGACTCCTAGGAGATCATAGCAGTTAACATGTCCCCATTTCTCCTCAAAAGCCTGATTAAATTCTTGGGTGAGGCTACGCATTTTCTCTCTTTTTTCTTCAAATTCCTCTAATGATTCCGTCCCGTCTGTACCCATCAGCAAACCTATGGACATTGCCGCCCCAGTTACAGCTCCACACACCGTCCCCCATCCAGCGACTCCTCCCCCAAAGTTGGAGGCTATCCGCATGACGGGTAAGTCAAATCCCGGTAATGCATGTTTTTTATCAACTCTAATTAAGGTACTCTCGCAGCAATTGAATTTTATATCTTCTCTGATGATCATAGTGATTCTAATAATTCTACTAAAACAAAAAGATTGCTTCAGGAGAATACCGCTATTAAACCTGTTTCTATCCCTGCGGCTAGTATTAATAATGGAATAATCTTGAATATGAACAACCTCAATGACTCCTTAATATAAGCCGTCACTCCATTTTGCTTCCTTAACTTGTTAATAATTTTATACCCTATCCCAACTCCCATAGATGCGCTTAGTGAGATAGCCGGTATCTCGATTATTCCATGGGGGAGAAGAGTCAAAAGGACGAAAGCCAGCCCTATCTCTTTCGCGGCGTTATAGCTTATCCAGCCTACTATAAACCCATTCATAATTATGAATAGTAGAGGAGGCAATCCAACGAGGACACCTGATATTAGAAATAGGAAGCTTGCTACAGTATTGTTCAAAAGAATTGCGATAAACATCTCAATTATTGTCGATTGGGAGGGGTCAGGGATATTGCTGAACAACTCTTCAAAAAGATCTGGTGATATCTGTTCACCCATTGAAAATCCCATAAATGTTGAGAAAACAAAGAGAAACACCGTTAAAGCAAATATTGGGCTCAGATCCTGAAGAAATTGTCTCTGATCGCCGATAATTCTATCCATTATACTCTTACTATTTGACATGTTCCTCCTCCATTTCCTTTACCTTAAGATAAGCCATATTGATATCCCTTTCTAAGATCGTCTTGCGATCCTCCTTCAAAGCATTGGCTACAGCTTCATGCGCCAGTCTTTTTCCGAAATCTCCAACATTTTTTCTCATCTCCTCCACTGCTTCTGGGCTTATTCTAAGGTCTCCCTCTTTTTTCAGAAGCCTCCTAAATGGTGCTATTGTAAATTCCTCTGCCACTTTTCGCTGGCTCCTAGTTACGGTCTTTATGGGGAGAGTAGATTATATAAAGAATGATAATATCCATTAATGGAGTTACAATGCCAAATGTAGTTGTTGACTTAGATGTATGTGAAGGCGCAGGCGTCTGTGCAGATGTATGCCCTGTAAATGTATATGATCTTGTTGAGATCGAGGGAGAGACAAAAGCACAGCCCACAAGAGCAGAAGATTGTATCATGTGTATGGCCTGCGTCAACGGGTGCCCCGTTGGAGCAATTACTGTAGAAGAGTAAGTTTTTTGAAACTCTTATCAGTAACCCCCCCTTTTCTTCATTTTATGCATAAGAAGATACCAATAATAGTTCTCACATTTTTCCTGATATACGCTCATCCAATATCTGCTCAAATAAGTGAAGTACAACTTGAAGTTGAACCTGAACCTCTTTTTGGGCAAATAATCCATGGACACAATTATAATTTTTCATTATCCTTCAACTGTACGGGGTATACTGTGAATCCTGGTGAGTCATTGCATGATGACCCAGGGATTATATATACAGGTAATCTTTTTACCTCTCTATACCTAGAATGGAAGGGAAAAGGATCATATGATTTTGGAGAGTCAACAACTGGCTATACTCTTAATCTTGATCAGGTTGAGCTAAATCACACCATATCCTTTCAGTTTACTGAATCCTTGATTATTGAGTATAATTATTCTTTTGAGAGAGACTCTTTTCAATTCGGGATAAAACCCTACGAAGACGTTGAAACTACAGCAACTATCTCAGTATACCATGAAGCACAAAATGTTTCATCAGGAGAAACTGTAAAAGGTCCTCAGCTAGTCTCGAGTTCTCGGGAATTTCATCTCGTTGATGAGATTAAGATCAATTATCTCGAGGGGAAATATCAGGACATGCAAGCTGAGATAAATTCACTTGATGAATTGAAGTCTGTAAATACCTTTGATGAATCAGTCTATTATGAACTATTAGACGAAATATATACTTCCATGGAGCAGGGTGACTACATCAGAGCTTTAGATATATACCAGAGTTACGATGAGGATGAGAGAACGGAGCTTATAATCGATCTGGCAAATGAGGTAAATAATTCGCTGATGCGAATCGAGGAATTCTTAGGTCTAAGCAGTGAAATAGCCATATTGGAGAGAGAGCTGGAAGCTTGTGAAGGGGATTATGAAAACCTCGAATCTGATTATAATGCCCTCTCAAATACTTATCAGAGAAAACAAGCCGAGTTAGAAGCAGCGAAAAGAAATCTCACAACAGCAATAACAGCTGTATTCTTAGCCTCAGTTTTCTTCTTTTTCCTAGGTCGACGCAGTAAAAGTCCCAATAGTGAGGAAATTTTAAGGAGCGAGCTAGAGAAATGATAAACATTGTTTATGCTGAGGCTTCTTTGGAGCTTGTACCATTAGAAATATTACGTCATCCTTCTGTGAGGAGAAACGCAAAAAGAAGAGGTAAGCCAGCTGAGGAGACGCTTTTAGACAGAAGTCTCCATCACTGGGCAATGGATAGACTGGAGAATAGTGAGAAACGCGGTAGACCGGATATACTACATTTCCTTTTGCTTCAAGCTTTGGGATCTCCTCTGAATAGACAGGTAGCGTTGAGAGTCTGGGTACACACTGTGGAGAATTATAGTATATTTATTAATCCCAGTACAAGGTTGCCCAGGGACTTTAACAGGTTTAAGAGTTTAATGGAACAGCTTTTCCTGGACGGAAGATCCCCTCCAAAAGGTGAGTCTTTACTACTGGAACTTAAGCGACTTAATGTTTCACAATTATTGAGGCATATTGATCCAGATATTGTGTTTGGATTATCCAGTCAAGGTGATCCTAGTAGTTTTGATAATATTGCTCGTGAGCTGAGTAATTATGATAATCCCTTGGTTTTGATAGGCGCTTTTCCCCATGGATCTTTTGAAAAAGTGACTGAGAAGTTAGTTTGCAAGATGTTTAGTGTATACCCTGAGCCTCTTGAGGCTTGGACTGTAAATTCTCGACTTATATACGAGCTTGAAAAGAAACTAGATGTTTATTAATCTGATGAAATCCTCTAAATTATGGACTATTTCTGGACCCACCTTTTTACCTGTTCTGTCTAAATGATATGCTCTTATTCCAGTCTTAGTTGGAGCTAGATAATCGAATTTATAATGGTCACCAATGTGAACAATATTTTTAGGGTTCAAGTCAAGAACTTTTAGTACTTGATTGTAGAAGGTTTCATCTTTTTTTACTACGTTGAAGTCGCTGGGTGCTGAGAAAATTTGATCAAAATAATTCCCGAGTACATCGATCTGTACATCTAGAAACTCCCTAATGGTGTTCGAAGATATTATCATAGGTAACCTATTTTCCAGTTTTTCTAAAATTTTTCTCGTTTCTTCATACCCTTTTACTTTCTTTTTTCTATTTTTCAAGAGTTTTCTCCAGTCTTGATCAAGTTGAAACTTCCCAAACCAGTATCCTAGGTCATACCACTCGGGTCTCAGTTCACCCACTTTAGCATATTCTTTGAAAACGGTTTTCTTAGCCTCATCTATGGAAACTTGGTGCTTATGTGCGTATATCTGTGGGACATCCTTCTCCCAGATAGTTCTGGAAAATGTGTGGTCGATTAGCGTGCCTTCCATGTCAAAACTAATGACACAGGTATCTCTCATTATTGAACGTCTTTTATAAGAAGCTGGTTGGATATAATCTTAACATAAAACTGGGTCTAGTATTTTGGTTCTTTTACATCAACTAGTACTTTGGAAAGTTCTTTGTATCTTTTTCTTAGAGTGACCGCGGAAGTTCCAGAAGCTTTAGCCACATTTTTCTGTACTATTTTTTTGTCACTCTCGACACATGCTAGATATAATGCGGCGGCTGCTACTGCTCTTGGGTTTTTACCAACATGCATATGTTTTTCTTGTGCTTTCTCTAGTATTTCCGCTGAGTATCTTTCCATTCTTGGGTTTATCTTTAGTTTTGAGGCTATGCTGGGTAGGAACTTCATAGGGGTATCTATAGGCATCTTGATATCCAGCTCTCTTAACATCAAGCGGTAGGATTTTGCTACATTAGAGTAATCTTTCGTACTTACTTCAGCTATTGATGAAAGGGATCTGGGAAGTTTTTCTTGTCGGCATGCACAATAGAGGCTCGCTGCGATGAAGGCATCAATGCTTCTTCCCCGTATAAGGTCCGCTTTCAGGGCTTTTCTATATACTAGAGCAGCTCTTTCCTTTATGTTACTTGGCATATGTAGTTTTGAACAGATCCTATCCAGCTCTGAGAACGCTATGGAGAGGTTTCTCCTCCAAGAATCTGAGATCTTTGATCTATTGTTGAATTTTTTTAGTCTCAAGTATTTAATCCGGTTTTCTCTGCTCAGGCTTTTTCCTTTTGCGTCTTTGTTGCCCTTAATCATAGTTGTCAAGCCTTTGTCAAAGATTGAGTATTTTAAGCCCAGTCCAGTTCTTTCTCGTTCATTTATTTCTCTGGTATTGTACGCCCTCCATTCAGGACCTAGATCCATTTCTTTTTCTGTTAAGACTAAACCACAAGTATTACAGATCACCTCACCTGTTTCGACGTCTTTTATGAACTTCTTACTAGTACACTGTGGGCATTCCTCTGATCTCTCTTGAGCTGAATTACTTACTAACACCTGTTTCATCAATTTAATTATCCTCCCCCATTGATATCTTACTTAAGCTCTTATATTTCCTCAATATATTCAATGTAAATATTTTCTTTAAAATTAATAGAGTATTAATCATTAAATCCCTTAGATATTATAATATAGGATTTACTATATTAATCATCTGTTTATTATATGTTGTAATAAATATAATATTATTTTTTCTTAATTATTGATGGCATTCTATGTGTTTCTTCATTTTATTTCATGACTTTATAATATTTTATGTTAGTTTATGTTATAAAATAATAGAATTATTATTAAACGAAAATATTTTGTACCATTAACGCAGCTCTCTTATTTGTTGAATTTACAAATCTATGGTTAAGTCTTGATGGAATTTGAACTATCATTCCGGGTTTCACTTCCTTCATCTCAGAACTGGTTTCTACTCTAATTTTTCCCGAGAGAACACAAATTACATGCGCTCTGTCATGTTCATGAAAAGTGGTTGCTCCACCTGGCTCGAATCTAATGATTCTGCAGGAATATCCGCTAATATACTCTTTTTTTGGTACTGCCATTACACTGTTGACGCCTCTTTGGCCCTCATCAGTCATGGGTTCTCCTGGTTCCTCAGAGAGTATTCGAATCTTCAGGCTCATACTATATCTATAATGATAATATGAATAAGATTGTTTTTGAAAAATAAATCTGGTAAATTGTTGAGTTATTTATAGTATGAAAATATGTATTCCTTCTTATACATATATTTGCATTATTACTCTAGTATGACTCTCTTACTAGGAGCCAGTGGATGGAGTTATGATGACTGGGTTGGACCATTTTACAAGAAGAAAACAGGTAAGTTCAGTCAATATGCAGAGATATTCCAAACTGTGGAGATCAATAGTACCTTTTATCGATATCCTTCAGAGGGAATGGTATATGGACTTGACCGTAATGCTCCACCAGGGTTCCTATTTGCAGCAAAGTTACCTGGACTCATAACTCATGACAAATGGCTTGATCTCAGTAAGGGAACAGAAGAAGATACTCACAGGTTTCTGAATATAATGAGGCCTCTTGCGGAGAGCCTTGGACCCATCTTAATACAGTTAAGGCCCAAGTTCAATTATGAAGAGCATATCGGTAATCTAGAAGACTACTTGGAAGTACTGCCGACAAATTATGAGTGGGCAGTAGAGTTTAGGGATAATTCTTGGCTAGTCCCCGAGACCTTCAGTCTTTTATCCCGTCATAATGTTGCTTACACTGTTGTGGATGAACCTCTCCTTCCCCCTGAGATTCATTTTACATCTGATTTTAGTTATATTCGTTGGCACGGGCATGGTACAAATCTCTGGTATGATTATGACTACTCTGAGGATCAACTTGAGGAATGGGTTCCTAAAGTAGAGGAGATCGAATCAAGAACCCGGAGGACATATGGCTATTTCAACAACCACTTCAGAGCTAATGCCGTAAAGAACGCTGTTGAATTCCTGGATATGCTGGATATGGCTTCTCCTGAGCAGAAAATAGCCCTGGATAAAATCCGCAATCATCGTGAGACTGCTGGTAGGCCAATGGGCGTCCAACCCTTAACCTCATTTCAGGTGGATGATGAGGACTTGAGCCCAGCTGACTATCTTGCAAGGTTCATGGATTTCAGACGCCTCGCAAGGGCTGAAAAGATCAAGGATGAAGAGATAGTTCTCAAACAGGTTAAAGATAATCGCTTAGAGGCGAGTATCAGGGATTATTATATCGTAGTTGACCTTGATGAGAAAGTGATAAAACATAATTGTGATGACTGGAGGAAAGGTAAGAGTAGTAAGCGAATGTGTAAGCATTTGGGAAAATTTTTCTTGACTCTCCCCCCTGGGCAAGCTAAAGAGGTTCTTGGTAAGATTTGGGAGAACATTGATGGGTGGGTATTCGAAGAATAGCTATCTTATCTCTAAACCTATTCTATCCAAGAGGTTTTCTACTTTATTTCTCTCTTTGCTCTTCAGTCCACTGTCGAGAACTGCCAGCTCTGCCCCTCCACTCTTCTCATTCATTTGTTGGACCAAGTCTTCCGATAATAGGGGAATGGCGTACTTGGCGGCTATGTGACCAAAGGCTAATTCAGTCATCTTTGGGCTGAAGTAGGGGCAATAGTGCCCGCCTCCAAATCCAAGAGCTATTGGCGCATCTCCTTGGTCTTCTATTCCTTTTAGAATGGATTCTACTAAGTAATTACATACTTCGGTGTCTCTCCACTGCTCCTCCCGACTTCCCACCTCAGCGAAAAACATAGGCACAGAGAACATCGTAGGGCTGTGATGGGTAGCCTCAAGACTCACTTCAAATTTTTCGGGGGGGTCCTCAAGAAGTCTTAGGTATATATCTCTCATGGGGTTGGGTGCGGTGGCTTGTAGTTCTCTTGGTCTTCCTCCATACATTGCTTTACCGAAATTGCCTGTAGGATGCGTGGTTAGACTTGGTTTTCCGCTTTTAGCCCAGTGTCGACTAGCGACTACGATATAATCTATCTCGTATTTTTCAGCTAGAAGGTCATAATCAGTTGGGTAGGGGTCAGGTTCTTTTGGTGTTTTGTAGCGTTCTTCTTGTACTACTAGAGGTTCAATTGGCAAGAGGTAGATGCCTCCTTTTTTATAGACGTTTTTTTCACCTGTTTTCTTGAATCCCTTTTCTTTTAATATCTTAAAGATCGTCTCTCCAGCTGGGTCAGAAAGTGATAAAGTTATGGCAGGATTTCCCATCAAGTCACCTTTTGTTGCTCATAAAGTGGTTTCTTCGTATATATATTGAGGTTATTTTCTATATGATTAATAAGATCATAGAATTTTGATGTTAATTTGGAGGATTCTTAGAGGAGGTAAATATTTAAAATAGGGAAGGTATCAATGCAAAGGAACGAGGGCCCGTGGCCTAGGACGGTTAAGGCGTTCGACTGATAATCGAAAGATCATGAGTTCAAATCTCATCGGGCCCACTAAATTTAACTAGCACAAATAGAGTTATACTGGATTTATTATATCTTTTACTTAATCTTTAAAGATCCGAGAGTAATACTGTACGTAATTACGTACGAAATATTCTAGGAATTTTCCGAAATAATATGCTACTTATTATTTCGCGTCACGTCCACAAAAAAACTGGAAAGGCCACATGATACTGACTTCATAATAACTATTAAAGTTACATCCAAGACTCAGAGTCTCTTACGACTACAGTAGTCGTATCCATTTTCTGGCTAACCACTCTCACTCTAAATATTTAATCTACAAGCTGAAAGGAGAGTATCTGGGTTTAAGAAACAGCCGATTATCTTTTTCTGCCAAGGTTCTCTTCTATCTGCTTAAACTCCCTGAGCCTCCTCGAAGGAGATGGGCCTGATCACTACGTTTTTTAGTCTACTGATATTATCTTTTGACTCCTTTCTCAAGGCTGGTGTGTTTTTCCTTGTCCTAGTGAATAGATTCATCAACTGTAGATCTGTCTCCCCGGTCTCCAGCCATCTTCCCAGCATCTTCCTCTCTTTTCACGTGAAATGTATGCTTGAATCTCGTCTCCTCTTCCGCGAAATAACCTGTAGCGGGTTATTTCGCGTCATAGTCTTCTTCAAGCCAGTCTATGCTCCAGTACACGGTTTTTTCGAGAGGAAAGCCAAGTTCTCTATAAATAGGATCTCCAAGAAATAGTCGTGTATTCATTTTCTATGTCCTCCAAAACTTTTAGAAATGTAGTCATTACTTTCACTAGCGTCATAACTCACCAGTTTTACCTATTAAAAAGTCAATAAAGACCTATGTTTAATCATCCTAGGCATAAAATCCCTTTTTCTCCGAATTCACCAGCCACTGGTGAATTCGTAAATTAATCATTATTAAGATACATATAGTTCAAAATATTTCAAATATTATGGGTGGGGGCATAGGATATACTTAGTGTCCATTTAGAATATTTATTTTAAATGTTATTTTGTGTTAAATAGTTTTTGAATGTTAATATTAGTCGTTTTGTTATTTATTTTTGTTCTATATCTTTGTTCTGTCTTTTGTTGGTTGTGTTTTATTACATACACAATATTATCATTCATTATGTTAAGAATCTTTCATTAGGATTGGGGTATGTAGTTTGACTGAGCAGGTATCAGAGGTATACAGTTACTCGCAGGAGTTAGTAGATGATGAAAATGAGATTCTTTACTGTACTAATCTCTTCAAAGCTCTTGGTGATGGTAATCGTCAGAAAATTCTTTATCTTCTCAGGGATGGCGAGAAGTGTGTCTCAGATTTATTGCCCTATTTTGAGGTACTTCAACCGACTGTTTCCACTCATCTTCTTATTTTAGAGGAGATTGGCATTCTAAAGGTTAGGCGAAGGGGGAGGAGGAGAATGTACAGTATCTCTGATCCACACCTTTATGAGGTTCTTGACAGCTTCGTTGATGAGATGAAGGATTACCTAGATCTCTAGAGCAATTTTAGACTGATTTTGTCGCCTTTTTCAAGCCCGAACTTTTTTTGAGCATTTCCTTGGTTTACTGCGATTTCTAAATATCCACCTCCAGCTACCAGGAGAAGAGGCTCCCCCTCGGGCATATAGCTAAAGCGAGTAACATAGGGCAATTTAATAGTCGTATTATCTAGTTCAACCTCAAATTGAGCCTCGTCCCTTACTCCTAGTTTCTCAAGGGTACTGTATGTTACGTTGGTTATGCAGTTTCCGAAGCCGTCCACATGAATTACCTCTGTATGTATTGTTTTACCTTTAATCTCAGTCTGATATCTTTCTAGTCTGATATAATCGTCTATCTCCTCACCGATTTCTTGTGGAGGTATTCCTTTGGAGAGCAATGCACCTGTTGGACCGAAGACGTCGCGACCATCAAATACTTCACTGATTTTTAATGGGAACTCTGGATGACCTTTTATCTCGTATATTTTTTGGACGCCCAGTCTTTCAGCAGCTGGTGCTAGAAGACCGTTATCTGGTCCGACGAACCATGCGTTTTCTGTTTTGATTATAATGGCTTTTCGTTTGCTTCCTACTGTTGGGTCTACTACTCCTACGTGTGTTGTGCCTCTTGGAAAATATGGGGCGCTTCTTGCCATGTGGAAGGCTCCACTGCTTATCTCATAGTTTCCGACATCATGGCTTATGTCCACTATGGTAGCATCTGGATTGATGCTGAGCATAACTCCTTTTACCTCCGCGACATAGCTGTCCTTTATACCGTAATCGGTTAGCAATGTTATAACTGTCATATCATAATGGTACGAAAAATTGAATATAAGTCGATCAGAAAAATCTATAACTAGGATTGTTTTAGGCAGTTTTAAAATTAGAGATTCATAATGCATCAATATTAACAACTATTCGCTATTTCCTTTGTCTTTGAGTGTGAAAGCGAATAAAACCCCAAATACCGAAATGATAGCTGCAGCAAGGAATGGAGAGGTACTGCTATAATTACTGTAGAAATAACTGCTGATAATAGGTCCAAGGGTAAAGCCTAGTCTTACACCCGTCATTCTGACTCCAAAAGATGCGCCTATCATTCGAGTAGGTACTGATTCTGATAATAGTGCAAGGGTTCCGGGCCAAGTCATGCTCCATAGTCCAAATAATATTGAGTTTATGATGAGGAGTATTTTCCAATCGTCTATGAAATGCCATGAAGTATATAGTAAGGGTATGAGGAGTATACAGGCTATTACGAACTTTTTTCTACCGTATTTATCGGCTAATCTTCCACTGGGGATCTGGGTTATCAGGTTTAGTATGCTTTGGGCTGTGAAGAACCAGCCGATTATGTAGGGTGTTAATCCGTATCTATTTTCAAGATATAGTGGGATGATTAAGTTTACGCCCCCTAGGGCAGTTGTCATTAATAGATGGAATCCGAAGAAGGATAATAGTATAGGAAATATTTCTGGTCTGAAAATTTCCCGGATTTTTATCGTTTTCACATCTGATTTTTCAATTTTTCTAGTCTCAAGTCTTAAGCCGGGTATTAGACTGATCGTGTTTACCGCTGCGCCGAAGAGGAATACTTCTCTCCATCCTGACGTCTCAATTAGGTATCCGGTTATCAATGGACTTATTATCCCTGCTATTGGCCATGCCATGTTCATTAGACCGAATATGGTTCCACGTCTTTTTGGTTCGGAGTGCTCTGTGATCATCGCCATTCTAGCTGGGACAAACAGGGCTCCTGCCGCACTGAAGAGTATATACACTGGTATTACCTGTATCCATGTCTTTGCGAATATGAAGAGAAATATTGAGAGGCTGCTTCCTACAGTGCTTGATATTAATAGTGTTTTCTTGCCGATTTTATCTATAAGCACTCCACTTGGAAACATTAATGAAGTTGCTACGAGGCTTCCAAGACTGATGACCAAGGCATTCTGAGCCGAATTAGCGCCGATCTCTTCAAGGAATAACGGAAATAATGGATTGATCAGCTGTATTGAGACGCCAAATGCAATATTAAGTATGAACAGATAAATTAAGTCTCTACTTATTACTTGATTCTCTTTGGAATGCTCTACTATTACTCACCGCATATAGATTTTACGAATGCGGTTTCTAGATTACTTGAATAATTTAAAAGTTAAGCTCTCCTTGATAAACTACATACTGGAAACTGAAAAAAATCTTTACCTTTAGTACATTAGATAAAATAGATGTATATAGGTTCATTTCTGGTTTTAAGATGAGTGCAATTGAAAATCTTCATGAATGATCTTTACGATGGCTTTAAAAAAACCGGTATCAGGATGATATTAATGAAGCTAGTTGTATACAATAATGGAAGAGTCGGTGCATTACAGGAAGACAGGTCAGTTATAGATCTAAATTATGCTTATGCTGCCTTGAAAAAGAAAGAAGGTGTAATTCGAGCATATGCCAAGGCTGATGCGGACGTCCCTTCGGATCTTAAGGAGTTAATTCTTGAAGGTAAAAACGGTTTAGAATCTGCTTCTGAAGCCGTTAACTTCGTCTTAGATGGAGGTCTTAAAGGTCCTAGAGGTGAAAAACTACTTTATGAGTCTGAAGAAGTGAAGTTGCATGCCCCCTTACCAGGCAGGGGTATAAAGATAGCCATGGCGGGTGCAAATTTCTATGATCACAGTATCGATGCTAGTCGAGCATTAAGAGGAATAACTACCACAATAGAGGAGCTAAAGGAGCAGGTACAGAGAGGAGAATATAGAGCTTGGGGGTTCTGGAAGCAGCCTACCTGCGTCATAGGTCCGGGTGGTGAGACGCCTTATCCAGGACGTACAGAGAGGCTGGATTATGAGGTGGAGCTGGCGGCAGTTATTGGACGTGAATGCAAGGATGTACTAAAGGAGGAGGGAATGGAATACATTTATGGGTACACTATCCTCAATGATCTGAGTATCCGAGATGGGGGCTCTGGAGGTGGACCTGATGGTTTATTCTATGCTAAGAATTTTGATGGGAGTGCACCCATGGGTCCATGTATTGTGACCGCTGATGAGATTGAGGACGTTTACAAGTTAAAGATGAAACAGTGGGTGAATGGGGAGCTCAGACAGGATGGGCGCATGGAATCCATAATCCGAGGATACGAGTGGTGGCTTGCTTATCTTAGCCGGGATATGCCTTTCTATCCAGGGGATATAATATGCGGGGGAACATGTAGTGGTACAGCCATGGATCAAACACCCAGAGTAGAAGGAAAAACAGATCCAAAACTATTCCTCAGCGCTGGTGACAAGTTAGAAGCTTGGATTGAAGGAATAGGCACTCTGAAATCAAAGATTGTTGCAAAAAAATAATCCACTATTTTTATAAAAAAGGGAAGTTTATTTCTTTTTCATGTATGTTGATACAAAATCGGTGGCCACAATTAGTGGTTTCCATGTAAGTTTAAGGTATGGGTGGTAATGTATGAAGTGGTTATCTATCTGGTTCTGGTTTTCAACTTCATAAATTGTGAATCCTTGGAGGGGGCCTTCTATTCCATAGGTGGGTGACACCTCTTTAGGGTAGTCTTTTGTTCCTCTAAGCTTCACCATCTCACCGAAAAGTTGTATAACCTTGTCCAGGTTCTCTGGTTTCATCTCATAATAGCAAACATATAACATGTTTTTTCCTTCCAAGACTACTTAATTACCCTTTATGAGAGGATAAATTATCAGTCTAATATTATATTGATAATATGATTATAAAATATTTACTGTATAGATAAGATACCGAATAAAGGGAATTTTATGTTTTCATGATTACGAATAGAATATTAATAGAACTTGAGAGTATAATTTTTTGATAGGTTTTGGTATATTTTAATAATTTTAATCTCTTCCCTTGTATAAATGAGAAGCCTGATTCTACTGGATCCAGAGAGTTGTCAGGGATGTCGGATTTGTGAGATTGCTTGTGGCTTCCACCATACAAAACATAGAGAGTTCAATCCTGGTCGCAGCAGTACGCATGTTTCACGAGACAATGATACCGCAAGGATCATAATAAGCATAGACTCCACCTGTGATGTGTGCCAGAATGAGGAGGTTCCACTATGTGTAAAATACTGTGCATATGGGGCTAGAGGAGTGGTAAAAAGATGAAAACTCTGGGCTATGCAGGGAAAATCCTACGTGTAAACCTAACAACAGGAAAAATCCACGTAGAACCAACCAACAAGTACACAGAGAAATACATCGGAGGACGAGGAATAAACGCGTGGATCCTCTTCAACGAACTCGACCCAGCAACAAAGCCTCTTGACTCTGAAAACATCATTACCTTCGGATCAGGACCCCTAGTAGGCACTCTCTCTCCTTTTTCCTCACGGGTCTCCATCGACACAAAGAACGTCTTCAACAATGGAGTCGGCTCAGCTAACTGTGGTGGGCACTTTGGAGCAGAGATGAAGTATGCAGGCTTCGATAATCTGGTGATTACCGGGAGGTCAAAGCAACCAGTTTACCTCCTGCTCCACGAAGGACATGCAGAGCTAAAAGAAGCCGATGAACTTTGGGGTTTGACAACATGGGATACCGAAAGAAAAATACGGAAAATACACCACGACAACGAAGTAAAGGTAATAGGTATAGGCCCTGCTGGAGAAAACCTGGTAAAATCAGCTTGCATCATCTCTGACAGGGCCAAGGCGGCTGGAGGATCAGGAGTAGGCGCCGTCATGGGCTCAAAAAACCTCAAAGCAGTAGCAGCCAGAGGAACCAGACCCATAACAATCGCTGACCCAGAAGGTTTCATACATGCGGTTGACCGTGCCCGAGCAAAGATTGAGAAGTTTCCCAAAGCAAGACTCTACAGAAAAGCAGGCTACTATGGCGTGGAAAGCGTAGCAGGTAGCCCGGCGTGGGAGGCAGGCTTCAGACCGGTGAGAAACGGGCAGGATGACTACTGGGATTCGGTGAAGATAAGTAAGGTCTCAGGGGACGCCATGGAGAAGTACAGGAAAAAGATACTGGCATGCTACGGCTGCCCCGTTGGGTGTATGCCCTGGATGGAGGTCACAGAAGGAGCGTACGCGATACGCGGTGAGGGCTGGTGGAATAACAGCAGTAACAGCTGGTGCACGAGGGTAGACTGTATAGACCCTGAGGCAGCCATTAAAGCTCACCTGCGCACGAATCAGCTTGGTCTTGACGGGGATAATGCATCTGTCGTGATCGCATGGGCTTTCGAGTGCTATGAAAAAGGTCTCATAACCGTGGAAGATACTGGTGAAATTGAATTGACTTGGGGGAACCATGATGCAGTCTTGGAGATGATAGAAAAAATCGCTTACAGGGAAGGTATGGGGGATATTCTGGCTGAGGGCGTGGTGGAGGCGGCTAGTAGAATAGGTGGGGATAGTATGGATTTTGCGTTGCATATCAAGGGTCAGGACTCTGTGGATGGGATACGAATATCTAAGGGCTGGGGGTTCGGGGTGGTTACATCAACCGCGAGTGGAAGACATCTAAGGGGCGCCATACACAGCTTCAACCCGGAGGAGTTTCTATCCTATGACGGGGTTCCGTATAAGGTTTACATGCAGGAGCAGTTCAAGGCAATTCTTGACATGACTGGTACTTGTCTGTATAATAATGGGCTTCTCAGCTGGGAGACCGAGATTAAGTCTGAGGCAGCAGAGTACTTGACTGATTTAACATCCACGCTGACGGGGTTAGATCTCACACCTGATGGGTTCATGGAGATTGGTAGGAGGGTGCATAATCTTGAGAAAGCTTTCAACGTTCTTCATGGGGGGTTCACTCGAGAGGACGATTATCCTCCTAGGAGGTTCTGGGAGGAACCGGTTAATTCTGGGCCTTACAGTGGAGAGGGTATTGATCATGATACATGGGAGAGGATGCTTGACGAGTACTATAGTTTGCACGGCTGGGATCCTGCCACTGGGTTTCAGCTAAGGGAAACTTTGACTGAGTTGGACTTAGATACAGTTGCCAATCGCCTCGAGAAGGAAAACTTGCTGGGTTGAAAATTCCATAATCTTTTTTGAGGTTTCGATAGGGAGAATAACTTAGATAGTTAGAGTATCTTTTGTTATTGATTAATTATGCCCGTCTTTGAGGTAGAGAGCTGGAGAGTTGCAGAGGGAAAAGAGAAAGAGCATACGGAGAGTATGCGTAGATGGTTAAGTTGGGTAAATG
The DNA here is from genome assembly GCA_964559475.1 of uncultured Candidatus Bathyarchaeia archaeon. Classification (GTDB taxonomy): domain Archaea; phylum Thermoproteota; class Bathyarchaeia; order TCS64; family TCS64; genus RBG-16-57-9. The sequence continues at coordinate 33,677 of CAZLHX010000015.1, forward strand.
AGCACCGAGAGCTATTTGAAGAGTGGAAAAGTGTGAGGTATTTCGTCAAGGAGATAGCTGGAGAGGAGACGGAACGCCATATGATAATCTGGGAATATGATAGCTTGGCAGATTTCGAGAGATATAAGGAGCGTAGAGGAGACTATGAAGGTCCGTATTCGGAATATAAGGAGAACGATCCATACCATCAAAATGTATTCAATCACCAGTCAATGAGAGTCGAGATCTGGAAAGATAGAGAAAGAGACCTCTGGATCGAATAAATAT
>CAZLHX010000016.1:0-26644 GCA_964559475.1 uncultured Candidatus Bathyarchaeia archaeon
ATCAAACCAGCCATAGCACCACCAACTATACCTATTCCCCTCATCCCTACGGCGTTGAGGGATACTCCATTCATGGCGTTTTTTCGTCCAACTATATCTACAATGAATGACTGGCGAGAGGGATTCTCGAAGGTCCTGATGATTCCCCTTATGAATATCAGGGTTATGGCATGGTATAGCTGGATTGAACCAGAGACGATTAAGAAACCAAAAAGCAAGCCACAAACCGTGTAGAGGGAATAACAGATAATCAACAGCCTCTGGCGGTCCATCTTATCCGTAGTCGCGCCGCCCACCATACCGAATAAAAGGTTTGGTGAGGAGCGAACTGCCCAGAACAAGCCCAGTGATAGCGGTGAGTCGGTTAGCTCGAGCACAAGCCACCCAGATGAGACATCCATAAACATGTCCCCCAAGGATGCCGTGACGGTGGTCAGGAATATCAGTGAGAAGTCTTTGTCCTTGAAGGGTGATATCATCTTTCTAAGATAGCCAACTTCAGTTTTAATGCTCAAGCAATAACACCCAGAATTTAACCAAACACTGCACTCTAGAATAAAAAAATACAATGGTATATTTATCAAGAACCCAGTCTTTTTTCTCCTATTAGCTAAAATCGATGATTTTATTATCACATATCCATGCATGATATTAATTGAATGATAGAGAGGAGTTGGGAGTTTAGTTTTAATAGATGTAAATACGTTTATGGGACTATAATATGTCTAGGAGCGTTCTCGGAAGACCTATTCTGATTCTTTGAGCAGTCCAGCTAATTGAGTCCCTTGCATTTGCGTTGCCTATTAGCTTTTTCCCTAATTATGTGATAAGCTTGGGTGCCAGTGTTGCCAGTGTAGGACTGTTCACGAGTAGCTTCATGATCGCCTCAGCTATACTTTCACCGAAGATGGGTGTTCTGGTTGATCAGTATGGAAGAAAAACTATTATGATGGCAGGTATTTTCAGCGATGTAATACTGGGGATATTAACAGGCCTTGTTCCGGGCTGGAGGTGACTTCTTGTTATACGTGTGTTCAATGGGGCGGTTTCTAGTGGCGCAATGCTTGCCTCTGAGACCCTTTTGATGGATATGGTTTTTCCTCACAGGAGGGGGGAGGCTTCTGGATTTATTATGTCCATGAACATGATAGGGCGAAATATTGGACCAATATTCGGCGGAGCAATTCAGTGGTTTGTTTTTAATAGAGGTTACCCAGAGATTACAAGTTATCGTGTACCTTACTTTGTAGACTCTCTCCTAGAAGCGATTGCTCTTACTGTGGTTTACTTTTTTATCAACGAGCCTAAGAGGAGACAAGAGGCTTCTGTTAAGTTAAAAAGGAAAAAAATTGCACCTAAGATAGTCTGGACCCAGCAATTACGGGTAATCCTACTCAATAGTTTCATAACAGGTGTGGGCGTTGGATTCATAATACCAATCATGGTGCTTTTCTATACAGATAGATTCAACTTGGATCCAGTTGGGATAGGAACGATAATAAGCATTAGCGGTTTCATTGGGTTGTTTGCCAGCTATATTGCGGGAAGATTCAGTGATAGAGTTGGCAGGAAACCACTTATCGCGTTAGGCAATTATAGTAGCAGGTTAGCTGGTGGAATTCTCCCATTTACAGGTTCTATTACACAGACAGGGATCGTTGTCAGCATAAGAAGCCTAGGATTCAATATCAGTATGCCTGCATTCAGGGCTTTACGCGCAGATCTCGTTCCCCCCCGAGTTTCGTGGCAGAATGTTCGGATTGTTCACAACAGCTTTTACTGCTGGAAGCGTTGCTGGACCTATCTTTTCGACTTGGATTTATGATACATACAGATCTACAGTTTTCCACGTCTTCAGTATACAGGTTCCAGGATATGGTATCCCCTTCTTCATCAACTCTATCTTAGGTATTTTATCAACCACTATCATTATGTTGCTCATAGATGAGCCTAAAGATGAAGAAAAAGCTCCTCAATTCGCAATTGTGTAGGATACCATTATCATGCTCAAAAGCCTAACTAGGGCTGCAAGCAACCGATAAGCCTAATTAAAGGTATAGGGGATACTAGAAGAGGCATATAGTTGTCAGAGAAGCTTTCAAAATATTTGGATAATACGAGTCTTGAAAAGTTAAAGGCTCTAAAAAATTGTCATGTTGAGGAGCAGGTCGAAAGATTTCTAGAACTCTGCAAGCCAGCAAAAGCCACAGTAATCACAGACTCAGAAGAAGACATTGAATATGTAAGACAGTTAGCCATAGACTTAGGTGAAGAGATTCCACTTGAGATGAGGGGCCATACGGTACATTATGATAGTTATAGGGATCAGGCTAGAGATAAAGAGAACACTCGCGTCTTAAAGACGCCTGATATGGAGATGAGCCAAGGGATCAATACAATTGATAGAGACGAAGGGCTGGAAGAGGTTCTAGGAATAATGGATGGTGCAATGGAGGGCAAGGAGTGCTTGATTCGTTTCTTTAGCTTAGGACCAACCAATAGCAGATTTACTCAGCGAGCTCTCCAGTTAACGGACAGCGCCTATGTCGGCCACAGCGAAGATATTCTTTACAGGACTGGATATGAAGAGTTCAGGAGACTTGAGGGTGGAGATGATTTTTTCACCTTCATACACAGCGCTGGTGAGCTAGATGATAGAAATACTACAAAGAACATAGAAAAGAGAAGGATCTACGTCGATGTTATCGATGGAAAAGTTTACAGTGTGAACAACCAGTATGCTGGGAATAGTCTAGGACTTAAAAAACTGGCATTAAGATTGGCTATTTATAAAGCAAACCATTCGGACTGGCTGACTGAGCACATGCTTATAATGGGCATACATCCGCCAGGAAAGAATAGAATTTCATACTTCACAGGAGCATACCCCAGCGCTTGCGGTAAGACAAGCACAGCCATGATACCAGGTCAAAACATTGTGGGAGATGATATAGCTTACTTAAGGGATGATGAAGAGGGAAACTGTAGAGCTGTAAACATCGAGTCGGGAGTCTTCGGCATAATCCGTGATGTTAACCCGGAAGACGACCCTTTAATCTATAAGACTCTGACTACTCCGAGAGAGATGATTTTCAGCAATGTACTAGTTCATGAGGGAAAGCCATACTGGCTTGGGATGGGTTTACCTGAGGATGAGATACCGGAGGAAGGAATGAATCACAGCGGAGAGTGGCACAAGGGGAAAAAGGATTCAAAAGGAAATGAGATCCCAATAGCTCATCCCAACGCCCGGTATACCATTCGATTGAATGAGCTCGATAACATCGACCCTAACTGGGATGATCCTGAGGGACATGTTATAAGAGGAATTTTTTACGGAGGTCGAGACCCTGATACTAACGTACCAATTAGTGAGGCACTAAGCTGGGAACATGGAGTATACATGGGCGCAACAATCGAGTCTGAGACTACAAGCGCCACACTTGGGGCAGCCGGAGTCCGTAAAAGTAACCCCATGGCAATAATGGACTTTATGGTTGTTCCCTTTGGATTATACCTTTCAAACCACATCGACTTTGGTAACAGGTTACAAAATACACCCAAGGTTTTCAGTACAAACTATTTCTTGCAAAATGAAGAGGGAAGGTATCTCAATAAGAAAGTGGATAAAAAGGTATGGATTATCTGGTCAGAAGGAAGAGTGCATGGAGAATACGCTGCGATAAAGACGCCAATTGGCTACTTACCCTTATATGAGGATTTGAGGAAACTTTTCAGACAGGTATTCGACAGAGAGTACAATCACGAGAATTATCTCGAACAGTTCAGTATAAGGATTAAGAAACATTTAGAGAAACAAGACCGTATGGAAGAACTCTATGGGAAAGAAGAAGGCATACCAGAATCCTTCTGGAAGGTACATAACCAAATTAGAAAAGATCTAGAAAAAATCATCGAGACTGGAAAAGAAATAGTATCACCCAGCTACTTCAAATAAACTAAATTATTTTTATGCGTGCATACTTTGAGGGATTTTCTTGGAAAAATATGAGGAAAGGACGAAAAAATCAAGATCACTTTATGAAAGGGCGAAAAAAGTTCTACCTGCAGGAGTAAGTTACTCCATACGAGCACTCCCCCCTTATCCATTTTATATCAAACAGGCGAAGGGAGTGAAATTAATTGATGTCGATGGAAATAAATATACCGATTACTGGGTGGGGCATGGTGCCCTAATACTGGGTCATAGTCCCGATCCCGTTATTCAAGCAGTGGAAAAACAGTTAGATAAGGGTACTCACTTTGGATTTGCTCATGAATTTGAGGTAACACTTGCAGAAAAAATTGTTAAAAACTTACCTTCCGCTGAAAAAATAAGGTACTGTGCCAGTGGAACCGAGGCAAACATGTATGGAACTAGACTTGCGAGGGCTTTCACTGGTAAGATGAAGATGATAAAAATAGAAGGAGGATGGCACGGAGGATACGATAGCCTACATGCTCTCGTCAACCCTCCATATGGAAAACTTGAATCAGCAGGTCTGAACCCTAAAACAATCGAAGACACCTTTGCCGTCCCATTCAATGATCTAAATTCCACTAGGCAAATGGTAAAAAAACATGATTTCGCTTGCATAATATTAGAACCAGTTATGGGAGCAGCAGGTTTCATAACCCCTGAACCCGGATACCTTGAAGGCTTAAGAGAAATATGTGACGAAAACAACATTTTACTTATTTTTGATGAGGTAGTCACAGGGTTCAGGCTTGGTCTCGGAGGAGCCCAAGAATACTATGGAGTAACCCCCGACATAACAATTCTAGGAAAAATTATTGGCGGAGGCTTTCCAATTGGCGCCTTCTGTTCATCAGAAGAGATAATGGAAAGGATCAATCACATAAAATACCCCGAACCAGAGACTCGGAGTGCACACGGTGGTACGTTCACTGGAAACCCAATTAGTACTATTGCGGGGAAGGCTACAATTGAGGAACTTGAGAAGGGTTTAATCTACAAGAATATCGACAGACTAGGAGAAAAAATGAGAAAAGGTCTGGAGGACATCTTCCAAAGGAGCCATATCCCCGCCTCGGTAACTGGCGTGGGGTCTGTCTTTGGTATACATTTCCAGGAAAATCCTCCTAGGAATGCAGGAGAAACAACGAGGAACAATATGAAGACAACAAAAGCTTACTTCAAGCATATGCTTGAGAATAATATAATCTATCTTAGTCCGACCACTAGCCATAGCTGGATATGTAGCCCTCATACAGCAGAAGATGTTGAAGAATATCTAACCGCAACTGAAGACTTTATAAAGAAATACTAGGACTTGCCCTTTTTCTCAACAACACCGAAAGACTCGTCGATTATTTCAAGTGCCATCTCTGCTTCATTTTCCTCTATGACCAGAGGCGGTGCTATCCTCAGAGATCTACTGCCATAGGATCCCATATTTAGCAGGAAAACCCCTCTCTTAAAAGCCTCCTTGCATATAGCATCAGCTTGTTTTGGTGCAGGAGTCTTACTATCCCGGTCCTTTACGATCTCAACTCCTATAAGCAAGCCTAAGCCTCTCACATCGCCAATTAGTTGATGATGGTCCATAAGGTCAAGCAAACCATTTTTCATGTAAGACCCAGTTTTTCTTGACTTTGAGCACAGGTTTTCATTGCTGATAACATCTAGAGTTGCATGAGCTGCTGCTATGCCAAGAGGATTAGCGCTGAAACTCTGAGCATGTATAGGTATAGGTTCCATATCGGTGGATTCAAGAAGAGTAGAAGGAAGCAGGCAAGCACTGAGAGGGACTCCGCTGGCGATGGATTTTCCCAGAAGTGTAACATCAGATTTAACCTCCCAGTGATCCATGCCCAGCCACTCACCTGTTCTCCCGAAGGCAGTCTGTATCTCATCAACAACAAGAAGAATATCATGTTCATCACAGATTTCCCTGAGCCTCTTATGCCAGCCCTCAGGAGGAACATACCAACCTGCGTCTCCCTGAACAGGTTCAACAAATATTCCAGATACTTCGTCAGCTGGAACATAACTCTTGAAGACTACATCCTCGATATAACTCAAACATGCAAAATCGCAATCAGGATAAATATGTTTTATTGGACATCGATAGCACGCACCATACGGTACATGAAAAACGCCGGGTAATACAGGAGCATAATGTCTTTTCATGCTTGGATCGTATCCGCTGAGACTGATAGCCCCCATGCTAGATCCATGATAGCTCCCCGTGAAGCTAAGAATATAGGGTCGCTGGGTAGCCCTTCGAACAAGTTTAATGGCAAAATCGGTTACCATACTCCCTGATTGCCCCCAGTAAACCTGCATCTCCTTCTCTCCCAAAATATTGCTTAAACGTTCAAGTAGGCAATATGCTTTCTCAGTCTGCCAGTGAATAGTATTCCCGATCTGTTCGCTAAGAGCCCTTGTAACTACAGGATGGTTATAACCAGTGTTTACTACACAGCGACCCGAGATAAGGTCAACAAAAACATTCCCATCTGGATCCTCAACATAGATACCTCTTGCTCTCTTCACTATAGGTGAAGAATAAGACTCTGGATTAAGTCCCGAGTTTTCGAGTATTGTTGTTACTTTTGGTCCAGGTGGACCGGAAATAATCTTAGGTCCAGTGTAGTTTTCACTCAAATTGTTTCAACTTGAATAATATTTCAGGGATTAGATTATAATATTTCAGTATTTTTCTTCAAACTCTAAATACTTGAATCTATATTAGAGAGTAATAATGTCTGTGATAATTGTAAACTATCCATTGCTGTTGGTTAATCTTAAGACTTACAAAGAAGGAATGGGGCTTAAAGCCTCTGAACTGGCTAGGACTGCTGAGAAGGTTTATGAGAAGACTGGAATAAGTATATCATTAGCTCCTCAAACTGTAGATCTTCAAGCTGTTGCAGAGACTAGTGAAACTCCAATTTTTGCTCAGCATATTGATCCAGTTACTTATGGAAAGTATACTGGTCATATATTACCTGAATCTGTGGCTGAGTCTGGTTGTATTGGGACTCTTCTTAATCATTCGGAGAGACAAATACCTCTAGAAGCTATAGAGGAGTCGATTAATCATGCTAGAGAGGTCGAACTGCATACGGTTGTATGTGTTGATACGGTCGATAAGGCTAAGAAGGTGGCTTTGTTGAACCCTGATGCCATAGCTATTGAGCCCCCTGAGTTAATTGGATCGGGAATACCTGTTTCAAAAGCCCAGCCTGAAATTGTGAAGGGAGCTGTAGAAGCTGTCAAAGCAGTTAATCCTCACATAAAGGTACTCTGTGGGGCGGGGATAACAAATGGAGAAGACGTCTCAGCTGCCATGGAGTTAGGAGCGGAAGGTATTCTCGTAGCGAGTGGCGTAGTTAAGGCTGAAGACCCTTATAAAGCTCTACTAGAATTAGCTAGAGCTATGCAGGGTCACGTTGTGTCCTGAATAATTTTCTCGACAAGTTCTTTATGTTTTTGAATTAACTCATCTAGCTCGACTTCATCTTTTGACTCTGCGTAAATCCTGAATTTTGGTTCCGTTCCACTTGGACGGATCAATATCCAGTCTCCGTTAGTGTAAGTTAGCTTCACTCCATCTCGTGTGTCTATTTGAGGAGCATCAACAAGGGTAACAAGCTCTTCTAATACCTGCTCTTTAACTTGGTTAGGGCATATAATGTTATCTTTTCCTTTATAGAACCCAGGTTGTTCTGATATTAACTCTGATAACGTCTTATTTTCTTCTGATAATATCTGGGCTAATAATGCAGTTACCATTGTTCCATCTCTGACTGGGTGGAAAGGTCCATACATTATTCCGCCATTTTCTTCTCCCCCAAGTTTAAATCCATTTTCTACCATGGCTCTTGATACGTCTACACTCCCAACTTTTGTCCAGTAAACACTTGCATCATGGCTTTCAGCCAATTTCTCTATACCAATGGATGAACTCAGGGGTGTTACTACTGTTTCTCCGGGGTTTTTCTTTAGGTACCAATCTGCAATTAGACAGAGGGATTTATCACCCCAGACAGCAGTTCCAGTTTCATCCATTATAATGGATCTATCACCATCGCCATCAAAACCTATACCAAAATCTGACTCAGTGCTTTGTATCAAGTCTTTTAGAGCTTGAAGATTTTCGGGTGTTGGTTCACTTCCTCTTCCTGGAAATCTTCCGTCAATTTGGGTATTAACTGTGAAAACTTTGCAGCCGATTAAGCTAGCTACTCTGGGGGCAGTCAAAGCGGATACACCGTTTCCCGTATCGAGGGCGACTCTTATCTTTGATTTCTTGATTAATTCTAAATCAACTTGTTCAGTTAGGTCGTCAATATATTCATCAATTACATCAATTTCCTTTATCCTACCGATTTTATACCACTCAGAGAGAGGCGGCCCTCCTAGGTCATAGAGTTCTTCTATTCTATCTTCAAGTTCTCTAGGTATCTCTACCCCATCAGAAGCTATAACCTTCACACCGTTAAATTCTGGAGGATTGTGACTCGCAGTTATCATAATGCCTCCATCGAAAGCAAGTTTTTTAGTCATATATTGTAAACAGGGAGTGGGTAAGACCCCCATATCATATACATTGCAACCTATACTGACCAGAGCACTTACAATATTATCACGTATCATCGGACTTGTTGTACGGGAATCCCTTCCAACTGCTATCTTTTTTCCTAAAAAATGGGCGCAGGATTTAGCAACTAAAGCAAGGGTTTCTAGGCTTAAGTCTTTGTTTATTTTACCTCTGACACCGTTAGTTCCAAATAATTTGCCCATCACATCACCTGTTTGGGGACGAGTATACTCTCATCTATGGTTTTACTCGGACAGATGCTGACCCCTTCTGTGATGGTTACCCCGTCAGCAATCTGGGCGTAATCCCCGATGAGGCTACCAGACTCGATTTTTACCCATCGTTCGATTAGCGCGTTCTCCCCTATTATTGCATTCTTTATACTACTATAATCTTCTATTACTGCGCCGTTTAGAATTATACTGTTTTCTATCTTGCATCCTTTTCCTACTTCTACGTAGTCGTTTAGAGAAACATTTGGTCCAATGGTGCTGTCGTCCCCTATTTTGACTTCTTCACCAAAAACACATGGTTGATTTATCTGGGCTTCAGAGGATACTCCGATATTCTCACCGTGATTTATGCTTTCTCTCTTGTTTAGAAGCATAGCATTTGCTTTAAGATACTCTTCAGGGGTACCTATATCTATCCAGAACCCGTGGCATTCAAAGCCATATAGCTTTCTTTCTTCCGCCAGTTTTGGGAATACCTCCGTCTCAATGGAGACCTTTCTGCCAGAGGGAATATAATCCAACACCTTGTGCTCCAGTATGTATATACCTGCGTTGATGAGGTTACTTGGTGCTCTTCCAGGTTCTGGTTTTTCTACGAAACGTGTTATTCTACCTTCCCAGTCAAGCTCAACAGCGCCATATCGGCTTGGGTCAGGTACTTGTACAAGAGCAATTGTTGCTAGTCCACCCTTCTCTTTATGGAAATTTACTAAACGTCTATAATCGATATCTGCAAGAACATCGCCATTGAGAGTAAGGAAGATTTCATCATTGAGCATATTTTCAGCTTGTTTTATTGGACCACCGGTTCCAAGGGGTCGCTGTTCACGGCTATAAAGAATCCCTAAGTCATATTTTGTGGGTCCAAGATATCTTACTAAGCTCTCAGCCATATAATAAACGGATAGAATTATTGTATCAACCCCACCGTCAGACAGGTTTTGCAGAGTATAGTCGATCAACGGTTTGTTTGCGACGGGGAATAACATTTTAGGTCTACTGCAGCTTAAGGGTCTAAGTCTAGTACCAAATCCACCGGCTAAGACTACGGCTTTCAATTATTCGTCGCCTCTATTGAAATTGGAGACGCGTTTAAGAAGCTTTTCTAATATTAGAGAAGGAACCCTAGTTCTTCGCTTAGTCGCTCATTACTTAACTTTTCATATTTTTCCATACTTCCAACATCGTACCAGAAGGCATCTGTTAAGTAGGCTGCTACTTTTTGTTTCTTACCTACTAAGTACTGGATTACGTCTCCCATTAAATCGAAAGACTCGAAGTGGCCTTCATTATATAGGTCTTCCATCTGGTTTAGAACTCTTCCTTCGATTATTATGATCCCGATACTTACAGGAGTATTGAGGCGAGGTTTCTCTATGAACCCCTCTATCCAGCTGTCTTTTACCTCTGCTGTCCCCACATTGACGTTGAATCCCGTGGCGAGGGCAACTGTTGTTAGGGCTTTGTTTTCTTTATGAGTTTTGAGCATTTCCTTGAGGTTAATATTAGAAACTATGTCTCCATAGTAAACGATTATTGTATCCTCCTCTGAGATGGCCCCCTCGTCATATGCGTTAAGTAAAGCATTCGCGCTTCCTTTTCTATCCGGTTTATCGATTACGTACTGGAGATCGACGTTGAATCTTTCTCCTTGGTTGAAATAGTTCTGGATCTGGAGGTACTTGTATCCAACTAGTAGTATCAGGTCTCGGATTTCGTGGTATCTGTAGAGTTTTACTATGTACTCCAGGATGGGCTTTTCAAGATCCCCGATGGGTATCATACATTTCTGGAAATAGTTAGTAAGGGGTCTAAACCTAGTCCCCACACCTCCTGCCATGATGACTCCTTTAACTGACATTTAATCACCCCGGGAAACCATTAAAAGCAAACCAATCAAGGCGAGGAATACTCCGATAGGAAAAAGAAACCACGGATTAACATCTATCATTTCTGTCTTCCATGTATTATAGGCTAAGAGTAACCCTGAGGCGAACAATATGAAACCCGCTAGTATCGTTGCTAATCCTGTAAAACTTAGATTGATTTTAGTAGACATGAGTAAATAGGGGATATACCTAGAACGCTATATGGATTACTCTTCTAACTTAGCTGGCAAGTACTCGTCGACTATGTAAGTAAGACCATACCGGCTGAATGCCTCTAGTTCTGCTTTTTGTTCGATATCTAAGAAGATGTCTAACTCTCTCTGCCATATCTCACCTTTGTACCTGGGATCCTCTTTGAGCTCATGTAATCTTTTATGATCATATTCAGTGAGTGGTTCTGTAGGTAGTTTATAGTTTATTATGTCACTACCCCAGACGCCAATCCATTCAGCATCTGGTGTAGTAAGTCCCCGAAGATGAGCAGCATTTGCACTTCCACTAATTATAACCATTGCGATGTGAACTCCCCAAGGATCACCATCTGTGAATATATACACAGGTAAATTCTGGTCTTTACTCAATCTATGAATTATACCTCTTGTACTTCTTGGGCTTTGACCGGCAGTGTGAACCAGTAAAGCATTGAATTTTCTATGAGCCTGTTCCTCTACAAGTCTTGTGAACATGGCGCCTTTCTCGATCACAAGTACCTTGTCGGCACTCGTCTCTACAAATTCGCTGCTTGTAAGGGCAGGGCCTATCATGACACCGTCCGGGTGATCTGTAAGGTTCATTGTTCTTCCTTCATACCCCGGTACAGTGTATTCGATAGTCAAGTCTCCGAATATTGCACTTCTTTCCTCAGGGAAGATGTTGAAATCCTCTCTGGCCCGGTTCAATGCGACTTCCAAATCTGTAATGATATTATCTGACTCCTGCTGGCTGCTATACTCTATATCCCGTTGACCTCTCGCGCTATAATAGACTTCTCTGAGGGTACTTGTCTTCTTTAGAGTTACTAGTTCTTTCGCGAACCAAGCCGTCCATACTAGCTGTGTGAACGGTCTTATGTGCCTAATGTTTCGGCTATGTCTACGAATCATCCGTGGACCAAGAATGTACTGCCTCTCATCTGGATCATATAATATATTGTCTGTGGATCTGCTTTGCATATGGATCCATGGGAATTCACTGTTCTCTATCTGCTCGTAAATCAAGCTACCTAACTGGGTTAGGCTCTGTTCCATGGCTTTTCTTCTCTTCTCTGCTTCACTAGTCCTCTTCGTCAATCTCATCTATCTCCTCTATTTTCTCCTCAACCTCGGAAATGTTTGCACTCACTGCCTCCAGAAGATGGTCTATACTAGGTTCGGTACCTTCCTCGGCTAATTTTGTTGAAAATTCAGCAATCTTTGGGAGGTACTTGTTGAAGACGTTTAATCTACGGCGCTCCCGGGCTATACGCTTTTTTCTCCCGATGAAACGCCTTAAGGCTCTGGCTGCCTCTCTAATTGCGTTGGTTATCTCCCTCTCAACATCTGGTTGATCCGCCATGAATTCTTTCCCAACACTCTTGTATGGTATCTTGGTACTACATACGTGTACAGCTACCACAAGAGGGGTATCATTATCAACCTTGTAGGTTTTCCAGTTTATATTTTTATGAACAGATTTCCAAATTACTCCACTTGATTCATCGAAAAGCAGAGGGATCCTGTTAGCAAACCTATAAAGTGTGATTCCTGGACCATGAGTTTTTCTAATAGTATTACCCGTCGCGATAGCTGCCTCTGCTACAAAAGGGAATCCAAGATATGTAGACGGCTTCCTAGTAACAACTTTAATGAAGTCATCACTGGTTAACCCAAGTTCCTTTATAATACCCGTTTCGAGTAACTTTTCTCCAATTGGGCTCAAACAGCTGGCATCAGGTCTTTTAAAACTTTCATACTCCTTTGTTGTCCTGACGGCTTTAACTATATCATCGGGTCCAAGGGTCTTTGGTCTAGCCTTTGGATTGAGTTCGGCCATTTCAAGGAACTTATCCGAGGTTACAGTTCCGACTCCTTGGAAATGTTCCATCATGAAATCCTTGAGATTTTTCGTCTTTGTGGTGCTGATAAGTCTTCTAAAAGTCTCAACATCTACTCCGTGGGGATGTGGTTTGACGGGTTCCGGGAGCGGGGGCAGTTTTGTTGTACCTCGCTCAAACTTGTAGAGACGCCCTCTCGGACCTATATAGGTTAAATCTGTGTAAGGGCTCACCATGGCAGTCTGTTTGAGGTACTCTATTAGACGGTACATTATCCGGCTGTAGTCCCCCTCCATCTGCAACTCAATTGCAGTACCACGCCAACTACCCTTGTTTTGTTTGATCTGATGCTTGATTATGTTGGCACAGTTATTCTGAATATCGATCATCATGGTAAACTCATGGATTTCTCCGCCTGTGCTGCTGATTACCTTGACCGGCTGGTGTGTGGTTATCTGTCCGTATAGAATTGCCATCGTCCCTCCAAGCCCAAAGGTTCCTCTAGACTGCTGGAGGGTGTACTTTGATCCGTAGAATACCTGTCCAAAAGCTTGGGGTATATGCTCTACTGGTACCCCTGTACCGTTATCCTCTATCCTAAGCTTGTAGATGCTCGTTTCTTCCTCTCTTCTGGGCTTCTGAGTCTCTGTTATATGGAGAAAGATCGTTGGGGGCACTCTCTGTACCTCACAGGCATCCAAGCTGTTTTCCAGAAGCTCTCTAACTGCGGTATATGTTGCTCTGCTTGGATTGCTGAAGCCGGCTATCTCACGGTTTCGGTAGAAGAAGTCCGATGGGCTTATAGACTGATATTCTACCTGAGTCATCTGTTCTTACTCCCTGCTTCGGGGCTGCTCGTACCAGAGCTCCCCTCTTTCTTTCCTCATCTTGCGTCTGTACGCATATAGATGATTCCATACAGTTTTATGAAATGCTCCATTGAGTAGCATCTCTACAGCATCTCTGGCTACTGGGAGCATCTCAAAGCTACCTATTATTGCTATAGTTGACCCATAGATACTGATTAGACAATCCGTAAGCTCCTCTAGTAGGGCTCTACTCTTCCCGCCTTTTCCTATTACTCGACCTTTAAGACGGTTCTGGGCATTATTTGAACTCCCTGCCCATTCATCTAGATCTATGATTATCAGGTCGTAATCTTCATCCATCAGAGTCATCGCTCTACGAGGGCTGAACCCCCTTCCAATAGCCTTTATTATTTTTTGGACAGTGAAAAGAACAGAGACATCGTCTTGATCTTCCTTTAGCTTGATCTCTATGTTTCCCGTCTCACTTTTGATTACCAAATCTACCTTGAATAATGTCTCTATCCTATGCTTGGTCTTACCATTATGCCCTATTAGGACCCCTAACCGGTCCTCGGGTATTCTAAGATATGTCTTCTGCTCCACCTGTTATCCACTCCTTGAGTTCTTGTTGGTCTCTGGTATCAGCGCCCTGCCTTCTGAAGTAATTCGTTATGTTTCTAATGTCGCGCTCTATCAGAGTCTCAGCCATGGGATGGATCTTTAGCATCGCCTGGCTTACGTCAAATATTACGGGTTCTTGTTTATAGTTCATTATATTGTATTCACTCAGGTCGCCATGGGCTAGTCCCGCATCCTGCCAGAGGATTCGCATTTGTTCGATTACGGCTTCATAAAAATTTGTTGGGTCCTCCGGTGGGTAATCCCTGAGAAGTGAGGCAGGTACGCCATCTTCACCTATGAAGGTCATTACGAGAATGTTCCTGTAGAAATCAATGGGCTCCGGTGAGTTTACTCCCGCTTTTTCACACAGCTGGAGGTTGCTGTACTCCTTCTGAGCCCAGGTGTAGACCATGCTCCTGGTGTTTTTTCTAACGTTCTTGAAGCGCGGATCACCTTGGATGTACTGCATCATTCCTTTCCTGAAATCTGCGGTGTGTGTGTAATAGATCTTAACAGCGAGCTCTCTTTCATCAGGATCCGTTGCCCAGTATACTCTCGCCTCCTTACCGGCGTTTATAACTCCGTGTAGCTCGTCTATAGTCCCCCTTGTGAACAGTTTCAGCATTCCCTGGATCGTTAGACGGTCAAATACTTCCTCTATTACCCTGAATTCTTCACGGTTCTTCTCCTTTATGAGGGACTCTTCCTCATACTTTCTCTCCATTACATCGGTTTCTTTGTCTATGTCTCTCTTCCAGGACACAATATACTCCTCTATTCTATTCTTAGGATTCCATTCTTTCGCAGATCGCTTGCCTGGCTCTCGGTGTATCTATGGAAAATCTCCTCTCCCTCTTCACTCTGAAAGTCCCAAGGAGAGACTAGGACAATATTCCCTTCACGTACCCATGTCCTCCTCTTCCTCTTGACACGTATACGACATACTCTCATGTGACCATCCTGACATTTAACTTGGAAGCGATCGTTCCCAAGATGTGTCAGGACAACGCCCAGTACATCGTTCTCATTGGGATACTCCATTACCCTGAGATTTTTCTCACTTAGGACCTTCTTCTTTCCCATTACCCTGCTCTGCTTATTTTCAGCTTCAGATGCTTAAAAACTGTATCTAAGATTTAAAGCCTAAATGACAAGTATTCCTTGATCGCCTTCATTTTCTAGGCTAATTTATTCCGAATTTCAACTGTTAAGTTCTTTTTTCACAGGACAACCGGTACACTATCTTTAATACGGATCTCCTGAAGGTCAACATTGCA
Source organism: uncultured Candidatus Bathyarchaeia archaeon (assembly GCA_964559475.1). Taxonomy (GTDB): domain Archaea; phylum Thermoproteota; class Bathyarchaeia; order TCS64; family TCS64; genus RBG-16-57-9. The sequence continues at coordinate 15,432 of CAZLHX010000016.1, forward strand.
TGTATACGCATATGTTTCAACACCTTCCTCTACCGCTTTCTCAATTGCCCCCGCGAAACCCGGATCCCTCTCCTCGTAAGGTCTGAAAAGCTCTGCGTCGTCTCGCTGTACTATGAAAACAACGCAAGCACGACCTTGTGCCAGGGCCGTTACCAGCGTATTCATGTGTCTCGTGCCTCTTTTAGTAGGTGCATCAGGAAATAGAGCGGTTCCATGCTCCACGAGGTTACACGATTTGCACTCTATCAAAGCTTGTATATCTTGTTTCTCCAGTAGAAAGTCAAGCCGTGAATCCATGAAAGTTGGGTCAGTTCTGGTTACGGAATATTTTTTGAAGGGCTCCAGTCTATTCTGCATTATAGCTTCAGCGAATATTTTATTAGGTAGCCTAGAATCTACGCTGATTAAATTTCCATCTTTTTCCACCAGTTTCATGTCGTAGTCCGTCTTTCTATGTAACCCCTTTTTCTCGACTAGGTAAACCTTAGTCCCTTGGATCATCAATTCTTTCATCCTTCCTGGGTTTGGTATGAAGCACGGGGTAACTTTCCCATTGAGTTCTACTATCCCCAGAAACCGATTTGGGCGTTCTTTGAATTTAGCTTGTATTAGTTCTCCTTCGTACTTCATTGTCTTTTCATTATATTTTCTACCTGCTGTAACATGTCGTGACCAGATGCCGCTACTAGTTCTACACGGGTGCCCTTTTTCAATAATAACTCGCCCTCAATTTCCCCGTTAATTGTGTAAACACCGCCTGCCTCCCTGAGTATGAACAGACCAGCACTTATGTCCATGGATCTTACTATACCTCTAAGATCGATGTGCGCGTCCAGGACGCCGGAGGCGATGTGGCAGAGGCTTACAGCACTACATCCTTCGGATCTTATATGTAGTGACTCTCTGATCAGGGGAGCCAGTCGATCCAGTTTAGGGACCTTACTTATATCCATTGAGATTAAGCCATGCCTGTATTCTATTGGTTCTGCTACATTTATGCTATCTCCGTTAAATGTGGACCCTTTATTTTTTTCAGCGTAGAATGTATCTCCGGTGTAAAGGTCCGAGACTATTCCTGCTATTACATCTCGCTGCCTCTGACTAGTGGCGACACTGATACTTGTGACACTTGGATGTAGACCTCGGGATAGATTGGTTGTTCCGTCCACTGGATCTACTGTTAAAAAATATTGATCTCCGTTGAATTCTTTGTTACCCTCCTCGCTGATGAGTCTAGCAGGTAAATCATAACCCTCGATGATCTCAATTATGGAATCTTGGGCTTTCCGATCCAGCAAATTTTTGAATTCAAAATGGCTAATGGCTCCTCTCCTAGGAAATAATTCTTGTACGCTGTCCTTTACATTATCTGCCATCTCGTGGAGCACTTTTCGCCAGTTATGGTATGTATTCATTTTTCCTCATTGCGTTAGCTATTTTTTCTGCGGATTTCTGCGGATTTATGGTCCCATCAACAGTTACTTCAGGGTTTTTAGTTTTTTCATACTCCGCCTGTACCCCTGGCACTGTGGTTGCTTCTCCTTTTTCCGCCTTCTCATATATTCCTTTAGGATCCCTTTCTTTACAAACATCAAGAGGGGTATCGATATATACCTCCATGAACCTGTCAATTTTTTCTCTTGATTTATCTCTCCATTCTCTCCGATTTGCTACCGCATCAAATATGACATTGACGCCGTTATCTGCTAGTAAGGTCCCTATGTAGACCATGCTGTTGTAAAAAATATCACGTTCCCTTGGACTGTAAGTTGGATTAGGTGTAAGGACATCTCTCAACTCATCTGACTCAAGCACCTGAACCTGTACGTTCTTGCTCTGAAGTATCTCAACCAAGTGACCCGCTATTGTACTCTTTCCCGATGCTGGAAAGCCTGTAATCCAGATAGCCCACCCCTGTTTCACTATTTTTCCTCCAGAAGAAAGTCCACTTCGTTAGGATCTAGAGCGCTCTCGTACAGGATATTATCGGCAAAATTCAGGAGCTTCTTTCTAATATCCATGGAGTAATGAGGGTACCAAACTGGACTTGCGACAATAATGGCTCGCCAGGTCAGGTAAGGAGGTATTACGGATAGTATCTCTTCATCCCCTGTCTTATTTAGATAGTTTTCATAGAAAGTCTCCCAGAGCCCTTTGAAAGGTCTCTTGAATTCCTTATCCTTCAGAAGGCCCCAGAAGAGATAGTTTATGGTCAGACCCGCGACATCATCAGCTGGCTCCCCCATGCTCCCTCTACTTCGATCAAGGGCTGTGAACTCAGTACCCTCACGGAAAAGAATGTTAAAGGGATGAAAATCTCCATGTACTGTACTCAATCGATGAGTCAAGCTCTTTAACCGCCATCTCCAATCGATGGTCTTCTTCTCAATACCAGCAAGAAAATCAGTGGTTATCCACTCATGGTCCATAGGATAACTGTCTGTTAGACCCATTATGCACTCATTATGACCTATTAACTCTCGAGTTCTTCTTTCGTAGTACTTGGAGTCATCATGTTTTTCTGAATGGATTTCTGAGAGGTAGTCAGCAAGGGCTTTAACCCTATCATAATCGAGAGCCCTAGTTTCTCCTCCTGCCTTGATCCTATCAAGATCATGGAAATACTCTCTTCCTTCTACATGCTCCATAATTAGAAATAATTCTTCTATGTCACCTAGAGTCTTTACTTGATCAGTTTTCGTGAATGCTCCAATATCCAGCGCTTTAACATGTCTCTGAAGAATGTTGAAATCTTGGTATTGTCTCAGGAGAATTTCTGCTCTATCTGGCATAGTCTGATGACCGAAAGGCCCAGGTTTAACAGTGCTTAGTACGATAATTTTGGGCTCATTATTCGTCGTGAATCTTATTTTTATAGGAGTCCCGTAACCATAATCCTTGAGTAAAAAATCTACTTTATTCATCCCTCCAATGGAATCAATTCCATCGATCTCTATGGGAGGCTCATATATCTGCTGAAGATAATCCCTCAAGGCTTCCTTATTGATTTTACTCATTTACAGTTATTGAATAGCATTTTGCTTTATTAGCTGTTATCTGTTTATACAGGGATAATTACTGGAAAAGGATAAAGTATTGATACTAATTTCTTGTTGCATAGTTAATAATTGATTTATTTCGTCAAATTTTTTATTTTATTCGTTATGTTTTTAACAACATATCGCATTAGAGTGTAGCGTGAGCAGAAGACTCAAAATTAAGAAAAGGAAGGGAAGCCAAAACTATACAACTATAATCGCAATCGTATTAATTCTAATAATCGCAGTAGGAGCATGCTATTTCACGCGAACACCATCTAGTCCACCAGATGAAACAGATGCTGGAGAAAATGGGTCAGAGACCCCATCTATTCCTGATTTTGAAATAGAGCTTACTGGCGAAGAAGGTGAAACCTATACTATATCCTCTGAAGGCTATAAGGAAATGACAAAAGTTGAGATGGATGGTGGCTACAAAACAAGCGCTGGACGCATTAGGGGTCCCCATAAATATACTGGTATACCTCTCAGTGAGGTCCTTGATTTTTCTGGGGGGATTAGCAATGAGACCCGTATCAGAATAACAGCCGCCGATGGTTACGTCATGGTTTATACATGGGAAGAACTGCACATTGATCTCTGAGAATAATCAAATATTGGTCGCTTATCTTGCAAATGGAGAATCACTTCCAGAGGATAATGCTCCACTGAGAGTGGTTGGAGAGGGACTAAAATCCAGCGAAATGGTCAGTTAGTGCAAATAGAGATCATATTGCCCCAGTGAAAGCCATGAATAAGACTGTAATAGCCCTCTTTTTCATTGGGACTATTGTCTTAGGCTTAAGCTACTTTTATTTTTTTAAACCTGAGCAAGAGGACCCAGTATACTCAAGGTATACTGTGCTGGAAGCCTTCTTTATCCATTGGAACGTGTAACAGGGGAGTTCATGAAAGTTTACCCAAAAATAGAGTTACATATTGAAGGACATGGTAGTATTCAAGTAATTAGACATACAACTGAACTGAACGACCCCGCTGACCTATTATTAGTGGCGGGCTACTCACTAATACCTCTAATGATGTACGATACCCCTGTTCCAGATACAGTGAACTCGACGAATTTTACGCGCAGGCTCAGGTAAGGTTCCAGCATGCCCGTTTCCAGACTATAGGATTGGATAGACTTGGAAAAACAATATATTATGGGATGACCATCTCAAAGACAGCGGAAAATCCGGAAGATGCCATTCTTTTCGTAAAGTTTATTTTAAGCAGAGACGGAAAAAGAATATTCAGCGATTTATACCACCCAGTTTATGACCCGGCTTACACGGATAATCTTGATGGAGTACCTCAAGAATTAAGACAGTATTTAACCCCTGAGACTTACAACTGAAAGGTTTGTTAAAGGGAAGGAGTCGTTGGTTTTTTATTCTCTCATCCCTCACAGGTAGAATTCTATTCCTTTTCCTAATAGTACCAATATTCTCCAGTATACTTGCATCAACTAGAGGTATCCCAGAAGCCTTAACAGATCAACGTATAACCCAAGCAATGTATCTTAGCGTACTTTCTGGTTTTCTTGCGACTATTATTAGCTTCCTTCTAGGTGTTCCCCTAGCTTACTTACTCAGCCGTTATAGCTTCAAGTTTAAATTGGTCTTGGATTCTTTAATTGAACTACCTATCCTGATTCCTCATAATGCTGCCGGTATCGCGCTTATATTTTTGTTTGGACTCAGATCTAGTTTTGGCGGAGTATTCAATAGCCTAGGAATCCGGTTTGTTGACACAGTGGCTGGAATAGTAATGGCAATGAGCTTTGTTAGTGCACCATTTATGGTAAGGAGCGCTCAGGATGCTTTCGATTCTATTAACGGGGACATGGAAGATGCTGCTCGAAATCTAGGTGCCTCACCAGCAAGAGTTTTCTTCGATATAACATTGCCTTTAGCAGGAAGAGGAATATTATCCGGGTGCATGCTTACCTGGGCTCGGGCTGTAAGCGAGTTTGGAGCCGTGATGGTGCTAGCCTATTACCCTAAAACCTCTCCAGTCCTTCTATTTGATGTTCTAGTAGGTGAAGGATTAGAAAAGGCATTACCCATAACTGGTCTCTTATTGATAATCGGTATCCTCGTCTTAATCGGTTTTAGATCAGCCAGAGAGATATTTAGGACCGAATCCTAACCAAAACTGATCCCTAGGATAGTACATTGTAGTACTAATTCGGTTACTTTATTGATTTTAAGGAATATTATTTTACCAAGCAACATGAAATCGGGAAATGTTGAGAAAATACTACAATATAGGTTCTATTCAAGAGATACCGCATTAGTCGCTATGGATCTACTTGGAAAGATTCTAGTAAGAAATCTTTCGGGAGAAGAGTTCGGTGGCCTAATAGTTGAGACGGAAGCATATTATGGAGAAAACGACCCAGCTTCAAGGGCTTACAAGGGTAAGAAGAGATATAATCAGGTTATGTACGAGGAACCCGGGCATCTCTTTATCTATAACGTTCATCAGTACTGGATGTTAAATTTTGTAGCACATGAACTAGGAAAAGTTGGTGGTGTATTAATCCGGGCTATTAATCCAATGTTCGGAATTGATACTATGATGAGAAATAGACCCGTAGATGATTTATTAGAACTAACAAGCGGTCCGGGTAAGTTAACCCTCGCATTAGACGTGGATAAGAGCCTTAATGGCATACCGGTGACTAGTAAAGAATGTACTATCTACGTGAAGGAAAATGAACTAGACTTCCAGATAGAAAAATCCCCTCGAATTGGAGTTAAAAGAGACCTTGAAAGAAAACTTCGATATTATGTTAAAGGAGATAAATTTGTATCCGTTAAAACAAAATAACAATAAATAGAATTTATATTTTAAACACCATAACAAATTGAACGTAAAAGATAAGCTTCTAGTTTCATCCAACTCTCTCTGAAATATTCTTGCGTTTCTGTTATAACTGATCCTATTTCATCCTAGATATACTATGGAGTATGCCTCAAAAACGCAGCTTGAGCGATATTATACTCAATACTCAAGAAAAAGTCTGAAGAGAGGGTGAATAGGTTTTGAGGTACCGGGGCTGGCTTCTTGATTCTTACATCGAGGGAAAAGATGCCGTAATGTGGTTCAAGACCGATGATGGTGACTCCATAAAACTTCTTGATAGGCATCACCCCTTTTTCATAGCTAAACCTCTAAGTCACCTTGATCCATTGAAAATATTCTGGCTTTTTGAGAGGCATCCGCTTGTATATTCTACAAAGATAATTAGAAGATACCCCAATCTGAGTCGTGATAAAAGACTCAAAGTTATAGGAGTAAAGGTGGACGAACCAGGAGACCTTGACCGTGTTATAAATTACGGGCAGAGACTCATAGAGATCGAAGGGATCTACAATACCGGGCTCATACCTGTACAGTGGCATCTCATATACGCCGACGTGCAGCCGTCCAGCAAATGCATAATCGATGAGAACATGGGAAGGATCAGAAAGCTAACACGGATAGACGATGATGGCTTGAAACCTCCCCCCTTTACAGTACTTGAGATGAGGATTCCTGATTTAGTACAGGTAAAAAAGATTAGGCTCAAAGATGATGGAAAAGAGACGGTAATTGAGGGCGAGGAAAGAACCGTCTTAACACGGTTACAGGAAGAGGTACAGACTAGTGACCCGGATATACTGGTAACACACAGCCCCTTATCCACAGTAAGAAAACTACAGCAACGCGCCAAGTATAACTCGATAGATCTACGACTCGGAAAAAACTGTGAACCTCTGAAAGGCAGAGTCCTGGTTAGTAGCAGAAATTTCCATGATATGGGCGTAGCCGGGCTATCGGAGAGGGCGCGTTTCACATACGCCCCAATGGGTATAAGCCATGAATGGGAGGCAGGTAAGACCATAGATAGCAGACAGTGCGCCGAGGCAGTAAAGCTTGGCATAATGGTACCCCCCATGAGAGGAGGATACGCTTACAACTCCTGGGCGTGGGAATTCATCAAAAGTGATAAAGGGGGCATGGTATTCAGCCCTAAACCCGGTCTCCATGTTAACGTCGCAGCCCTAGACTTCGAGTCGATGTTCCCCAACATAATAGTGAAGAAAAATGTTAGCTATGAGACTGTAATTGAGGAGGGAGTCAAGCAAGATCTGGAGGGGTTCCTTGGAAGGATCACCGAACCCTTCCTCAAAAGACGGATCAGGTTCAAGCATCTCCGTGACGATTACCCCGAGGACAGCCAAGAGTGGATGTGGTGCCAGCAACGGCAGAGCACACTGAAGCTTTTCCTCGTGGTATATTATGGATACAGCGGCTGCTACGCTAATCGCTTCGCAAATGTCCGAGTCTTCCAGGAGATCAATAGACAGGCTAGGGAGGCTATGGTTACCGCACTACAGTTGGCTCAGGGACGGGGATACGAAGTGGTTTATGGACCCTTTGACAGCATCTTCGTGAAGCACAATGATGCTGATACGAGAGATTTTGATGAGCTGGCGAAGGAAATATCAGATGAGACAAAACTACCAATGAGGCTGGACAGGCACTTCAAGTACCTAGTATTACTAAATAAGACAACGGACCCCATCGTCACAGCAGCAAATCGCTATTACGGTAAACTGGTAGACGGCTCCCCATTCTATAGAGGAATTGAGATGCGCAGACATGACACCCCCGTCTACATCCATAAAGTCCAGGCGGAGATGATAAACGCCCTTCTTGAGCCAGATAATCCTCAACTAGTTCTAAAAGAGGGGCTTGTTAAAGCTCAGCGCATAGCTAGTAAGGCGATAAGCAGTATAAGACGGGGTAAAGTAGACCCTAGGGAACTAGTCATATCCAAGAGGCTTAGAAAAGATCTAGAGGATTATAGCGCTAAACAACCCCACATCGTCGCCGCCATGCTTGGGGATATGGAAGAGATGAGCAGATACGTACTTGTGAACACCGAGAGTAACAACCCCTTCATGAGAGTGATGCCGGAGTCCATGATTGATGAAGGGCACAGAACATACGATCGTCGTAAATACGCCGCCATGATGAGAAGAGCAGCATGGAACATTCTAAGACCCTTCGTACCTGAAGAGAAAAACATAGGAAAAACACTGCTTCGTGAAAGCGATCTAGACGATTACTTATAAAAAAGGGTCTAGAATTTATTCGACGCTTTAATTGAGAAAAGTTCTGCTATAACAAATAATGGGTAGGGATTAATCCTTCCACTGGACAATTGCACCCTCTTTGATGAGCTCTTCAATTCTCTCATCCTCCATTTTTAGAAGATTTTTCAATACTTCCGATGTATGCTGCCCAAGCATAGGCGAAGCACTGGTTATCTCTCCGGGAGTCTTACTGAATTTGACGGGGAAGTTAGGGACCAGGTGTTTCGTTTTTGTAGCATGTTCAACCTTCACCCACATGTTCCGAGCTTTGAGATGAGGATCGAAAATTGCCTCATAAGCCTCATATATTGGAGCACAGGGAAGCCCTCCGTCTGCTAGAATCTTGAACGCTTCCATTCGAGTCATATCCTTTATCTTATCAATGAGGACTTCCTGAGTAAACTCCTCTACATCGAACAGTTCTTTCAAATTCTCAATTGCTCTAGGCCTCTCCCCGGCTACCTGGATCCATCCATCTTTTACCTTGAATACCCCCCATATACGGGTTGGATCCCTTGGACGGTTTTGTCTTCTTTTAATTGGGCTTTCCTTGATCAAGTTATAAGCAACGCTGGAACAGCAGTTAAAAGCAACCATACTATCGACTTGATTAACGTCGATCCACTGTCCCTCACCAGTCTTATCCCGATGACGTAGTGCAGCTACTATCGCGAATGCTGCGTACATTGCTGGACCTAGGTCACCAAGAGCCCCAGCCATTGGAATTGGTGGGCCCTCGTAATCATACTGTTTCCCGGTCGCATATGTATGACCACTTATTGCTTCCGCCACCACCGCATAGCTCCCATATCTACTATAGGGGCCCTCTTGACCGAACCCAGACAATGCAGCATAGATAATATCCGGTTTAAGCTCCTTTAGGACATCGTACCCTAAGCCTAGTTTCTCCATAGTCCCGGGTGCAAAGTTCTGGGCTACAACATCACTTTGTTTAACAAGTTCCTTTACGATTCTCAGGCCCTCAGGGTTTTTCACATCAATACTAATATTTTTTTTATTCAAATTTAACGCGTAGAAAGTGGTGCTGACTCCATTTACTAGCTCCCCAGGTCCTAATCTTCCTATAGTACCCCATGGGGGTTCTACTTTGATTACTTCTGCGCCTAGTTCAGCTAGCATCATGGTACAATAGGGACCGAACCAGACGTGTGTAAAGTCCAGTATTCTGACATCTTCTAGAATCTTCTTCATATTTCCATGAATACCAGACTATAGTGTATTAACGTTTACTTCATTTAGGAAAAAAATTAACTATTGATAAGATGGATTATGTAACTGTTCCTCGCTGACTCGAATATCTCTTGTATTCCTCCTCATCAACAACTGCTTGGAGGTGTTGTGATACTTTCCATATATCGTAATAACTGGTATACAGAGGGATAGGGGCTAACCTGATAATGTTAGGAGGTCTAAAGTCAGGTATAACACCTCTATCGATGAGAGCCTGATTGATTCTCCAAGCATCCTCATGCGTTACCCCTACATGCCCACCTCTTCTATCTGGTTCCCTGGGAGTTGCTATTCCATAATTATACGGCTCTTCGCTTAGCATCTCATCGATTAAGAACATCAAGTAACCGGTTATTTTCAGGCTCTTTTCTCGAATGTTTTCTATCCCAACCTCCCGCATCATTAAGATGCTTCCCTCTATTGGAGCAGTACTAAGCATGGTTGTGGTACCTATCTGCCAAGCTGATGCTGTCCCAGCAGGTTCAAACTCTGTTCTCATCTCAAACATTGTGCTCCTATCATTTCCAAACCAGCCTGCTAAACCTGGACGTGCCCCAAAGTGTTTCTTATTCACATAGATGCTTCCTGTGCTGCCCGGACCTCCATTCATATATTTATAGTTACACCAAAAGGCGAAATCTGTATCCCAATCACTAAAATTATGAGGGACAACACCTACACTGTGGCTACAATCAAAACCGATAATTATCCCTCTATTATGGGCCTCTTCTGTAAGTCTTTTCATGTCGAGGAGTTGCCCGCTCCGGTAATAGACGCTAGGCAACAAAGCCAACTGTACTTCACTACCCATAACGTCAATAATGTCATCTTCCTCGATCAAGAGTCCATCATGACTCTCAACTAGTATGAGATCTTCATCAGGATCGCCTCCTCTTAACCTAACCTGTGCAGATAAAGCATAAAGATCACTGGGAAAGTTCAGTCCATCTGCAATTATTTTAGTCTTCTTTCCCATTGGCTTATAGAAACTGGCAACTAGAGTGTGAAGGTTTATAGTAGTCCCGCCTGTGACAACAACTTCTCCCGGTTCAGCCCCAACAATTGGTGCTTGTAGTTCTCCAAGTTTTTCAGCGTAATTAATCCAAGGAATATTTGCGCCATTCCACCCTTTGATTCCGAGGGTTTTCCATTCCTCAACTATTCTATTTAATGCACGTTCAGCATCTTTACTCATTAAGCCTAAACTGTTCCCATCCATGTAGATAGCCCCGGGTATATGGTAGAATCTTTCCTTGTACCCTGCAAGGGGATCCTTTGCGTCAAGCTCTAGAGCGTATCCTTCACCAAGCTCAAAATCCATGATGTATCCTCGGTAAAGGGATAAGGAATCAGGCTTTAAGATTATTCTAAATGGTAACTAGTCTCTTGCAGAATTTATATTTCAAAAAGTGAAACTAATAAAATCATTAATTTATTTTAATCTTTAAGAGAAAATTATAAAAAAACTCGTTTGTCTAATCTTCTAGAAGATGAACCTCTACAGGTTCCCCTTCATCTATGAGCGTTTTTCCTATTGGTAATATGATAAAGCCATCTGCATGAGTCATACTAGTAATATCACCGCTTTGCTTGTATACTCTGTAAGCTTTTTCGTTCCTTAATCGTACTGTAATGAATTGTTCTCTATCGCTCTTGGATTCCATTTGCTGACCCATTGGTACGATAACCTTTCTTCGATTAATTTGTGGTAATCGTGCTTTTTTTCTTAGTGCAGGTGTAAGGAAGACATAGCTGTTAATTAGACAGCTTGTGG
>CAZLHX010000016.1:26744-33939 GCA_964559475.1 uncultured Candidatus Bathyarchaeia archaeon
TTTTTTCTTAGTGCAGGTGTAAGGAAGACATAGCTGTTAATTAGACAGCTTGTGGGGTAACCAGGCATACCTAAAATTGGCGTATCAAATACAAACCCAAAAATTGTTGGCTTACCTGGTTTCACCCTTACTCCGTGAAAGATTACTTCACCCATTTCTTGGATAATCTCACCAATAAGGTCTTTGCTTCCTACACTGCTCCCACCACTAAAAATAATCATATCAAATTGTGACGCTTCTTTAATTGCACGTTTCAAGGACTCTTTATCATCGCTGACTATTCCTTTTTTAGCAGGTTGACAGCCATTTCTTCTTATTATACTGCTCAGTGTGAAGCTGTTAATATCGTAGATCTGTCCGGGTTCAAGTTCTTTACCCTGAGGGACGATTTCTGGGCCAGAGCTATAAATATCTATGATGGGTTTCTCATAGACTCTCACTTTTTGATATCCAAGAGCAGCGAGGGCTCCGATTTTTCCTGGTGTTAAATGCTCGCCTGCATCGAGGACCCTGTGACCTTTTTTAATATCCTCTCCTGCGGGAGCAATGTTTCTTCCAGGCTTGACTTCATTGAAGATCTTAACGATGTTGACCTCTAATTCAGTATACTCAACCATTACAACAGCATCACTGCCTTTGGGTACTGGTGCACCTGTAGAGATCTCTAAACACTCACCCAGACCCAACACTCCATTAAAAAGTTCTCCTGTATGTTGAGTACCGATTAATCTCAGTTTGACGGGATTTTCATTTGAAGAGCCTATTGTATCTGAGGCATTTACAGCGTATCCGTCCATTGCAGCTCTATCAAAAGGAGGAACATCGAAGGCAGCATCTATATTCTCTGCGAGGACCCTTCCGTCTACTTTATCCAATGGAATCTCTTCGATGCGTTTTATCGGTCTGATGGTTTCGAGAATGAGCTCCATTGCCTTTTCTCTAGTAGTCAATTTTTCGAAAGGTTTCATGGTCATTTTCTTCGTATCTCCCATAGCATATGTCCAATACCAGGAAGAATTATCTCATTAAGAGCAGTTTCTATCCCTCCAGTTGAACCTGGGAGGCAGAAAATTATCTTCCCTTGTGTTAAACCTGCTGTTGATCTACTCCATAAGCCAGGAATCCCTATTTGTTCATAGCTTATACGTCTAAAATGTTCTCCAAATCCTGGTATCTCCTTTTCGAATATTTCAGAAGTAATCTCAACAGTCATGTCTTTGGTCCCGAGACCTGTTCCACCGCTTGTTAAGGCAACTGTTGCCTCTGATACAAGGAACTTGTTAATCCAGTTTTCGATTCCCTGGCGTTCATTCGGAACTAGGTCATACAGTACGACTTTGTGACCTTTATTTTCTATTAGTTCAATTGCCTTTTTTCCCGTCCTGTCTGTTAACTTGTTTCTCGTATCGCTTGTTACGAGGATAGCAAAGCTAGTCTTTATTTCCTGATCTCGTGGGTGCTCTTCATTCAAGTCTCTCTTTTCACCTTCTCGATTACTCTGATTTCTGATATCTCTGCTAAGGGATAGTTACCATTTGGGTCTTTCTCAAGATATTTTACCATATCCCAGATGTTTAGTAGCGCCACAGATACCCCTGTTAGTGCCTCCATTTCGACGCCTGTTTTGTATTCTGCCGTTACGTTACATATTGCCTCTATGGTGTCAGTTCTAATTTCAAACTCGATATCTACCGCTCCGATGGGTATTTGATGACACATTGGTATTAATTCGGGAGTCTTTTTGACTGCCTGTATCCCTGCTATCTCAGCGACTACAAGAGGATCACCTTTCTTGATCTCCTCTGATTTTATTGATTCTATTGTTTCTTTTCTTAGTCGTATTATCCCTCTGGCAACTGCTCGACGGTAGACAACTCTCTTGCTGGAAATATCTACCATCTTAATCAAGTCTTCACTCAATTTTTTCTCCCTCTACCCATTCCTCTCCATCTTCCGTGTATTCTTTCTTCCAGATGGGAACACGTTTCTTCAGCTCATCTATGATATAGCGACAGCCTCCAAAACCTTGTTCACGGTGCCCCGCTGAGACTCCGATATAAACTATATTATCACCGACCAAAAGATCACCAAATCTGTGAACAATATCAACTTCATTAAGACTGTACTTCTCACTAGCCTCTTCAGTTATCTTCTTGAGCTCACTCAATGCAAGTTCTTCATAAACCTCTAAGCTCATTCTGGTAACTTCTTTACCCCTTGAGTGCTTTCGCACAGTTCCTATGAAGCTTACGATGCAGCCACTATCACAGGATCGTATTCGGTTGATCAGTTTATTGATATCGAAGTCTTCTTGCTGAATTTTTATCATCAGTTAACCTCCGCTGACTGGTGGGAAAAAGGATAAAATATCTCCCTCCGTAACTATCGTGTCCAAGGGTTTAAAATTTCCATTTAAGGCAACCAATACTTGCTCTTGTCGCCCAATTTTCTCATAGATATCCTTAACATAATTTCTAATCTCAGCCAAAGTCATGCCTTCTTCTAAATCTAAGAACTCCTCGTCTTTATTTGTGAATTCTTTGAAAGATGCATAATACTTGATCTTAATCTTCATATTACTCACTCCAGTAAGGCTTACGTCGGCTAATTGCTTCTTTGAATGCCTCTACCTTACTATCAAGTGACGCTCCATCTCGGATTAATTCTACAAGGGGTACCAAGTTATCATCTCTCATTAAACATGCCTTTATCTTTCCGTCACTTGTAAGCCTTAGCCTCGTGCAATATGCACAGAATTCACTGTTATGCATAGGACGGACTACTTCAACTTGGGCACCATCCTTAAGGAAATACACTTTTCTATGGTGAAGCTCCCGGGTTATGATCTTCTCTGACTTTCCTTTGAGAGTTTCCTCCACGCTTTCTAAGTCAAAGTGAAAGTCATCGTAGTATTTGGCTCCGTTTTCAAGTTCCTGAAACTCTATTAATTGAAGCACAGCTCCCGCCTCTCTGCTGTAGTTTATCATATTGGGGATTTCATCCGAGTTTATGCCTTTCATAACCACCATATTTAACTTAACAGGGTTCAACCCACATTTTATGGCTGATTCAATGCCCTTTGTAACCTCATTTTCGTAGTTTCTTCCAGTTATTTCGTGGAAAGTCTCAGGGTCCAATGTGTGTAGACTAATGTTTACTCTTTTGAGACCTGCTTTTCTTAAAATGCATGCTTTGTCTTTGAGAAGAGTTGCGTTTGTAGTCATCGAGACTTCCTTTACTAGGGGGGATATCTGTTTAACTATCTCTACGATATCCTTCCTAATCAGAGGTTCTCCACCCGTTAATTTGACTTTCTTAATACCTAACCCGGAAGCAATTTTCGCTACTTGAACTATTTCATCTGTAGAAAGTTCTTCACCTGATCCATGTTCCCCTTCCTGATGGCAAAAAAAGCATTTAAGATTACATCTCTGAGTTAAACTTATTCTTAAGCTGTTTATGGGCCGATTATAGGTATCTCTGATGGGTACTTCCACTTATTCTTCGCCTTAAACAGAATTGTACTGGGTGATTTTAAATAGTTATGCATGGCAAAACATGTCGATGTTTTCTTATTTTTTTTATTTTTAAAAAAACACAAAAGTTTTCTATATTTTACATTGATTGGAAAATGAGGTGGGGCTAACCATTATTGCTTTTATCTGCTAGTATAAGTTATATTTTATAAAACAGAAAAAACCCGGATGTGGATGAATAGATTAATGGCCGAAACAAGTTTCTCTTCAGAATATCATAAGGATAAAGAAAAGGATCAAATTATACCTCTTCTTGAGCCAACATAAAGATTACAACTTGATTTTTAGTCTCTGAGGGCATCTGGGGAAACTATAATAGCAACGGTTTAACGGAGAGCTTAATGAGCGATATAGTAAGGATTACTGTATTTCCTGGATATATGATGGATAGCTGCGTTAACTGTTCTTTAGATTCAGCATCATGCAAAAACTGCGAGACGGGTAGCTTTGAAGCTCAGATTGAGTTAATGGATGACTTGTATTTCATGCTGGAAGAGATTGCTTTCAAACTATCCAAAGAAGTAGTGATAGAAACAATTGATACAGGAAATACGCTATATGCTATAGAGAGATTGAATGTATTGTTATACTTGAATGGAGAGTCTCAAGTTACTCATGAGACTTATCCAGAGTACATAATGCACAGCGTCCCAATAATAGCCGTGGATAATAAAATAGTCTCAATCGGAGTATTACCCGATAAAGAGGAACTCCTGAAAAACATTAAGAGAGCGCTTATTCGCGGTCCTCTTTGATCTTTTGTTCTAAAGTCTTGAGTTCCCCGTGCTCACTTATCCTAATCTTAGTACGAAGCCTTACAGGAAGGCCTATTTGCCTGAAAAAACCCATTAAGCTTGCACCATCAAGGTAATTTCTTATCTTATTCTGCTTTATCGCATCAACAAGAAGATACTCAAGTCTTGGCATTACCTGGGGGTATTGATTTTTTGCCTCGTTCCAGACTTCCCACGCTCTATCCTTGAAGTACATATTCAGGATTTCCTGGTTCGTGGACTCTTTCGTGGGTTCTTCTTTTTCCTCTTTTACCTCTTCGTTTTCCTTTAATTCCTTTAGCAGAAGCTGGCGCTGCATCTCCTCTAGGCGTCTTTGTTTAATTCGTTCTAGTTCATCGTCGTTCATCTGTTCACCAGCGCAATGATACCCTGAGTCTTGGCTTTTATTCTTATCTTTTTAGGGTTTAATATTGCTTATCCTTATGCTGTTCAAGATGACTAGTAAGGTGAGTCCTACATCTCCAAGTATCACTGCCATCCATAGAGTAATCAGTCCTAATGCTCCTAGTATCACTATTCCTATCTTGACCAGTAAGGCTACAGCAATGTTCTCCTTCATACGACTCACTGTAGTATCAGCTAGATTCAAGAGGTAGTTAATCCTGCTCAGGTTATCCTCTAAGAGTACTATATCGGCTGTTTCTAGAGCAATATCGCTTCCCAGTCTTCCCATAGCTACTCCTACATGTGCGCTAGCTAAGGCGGGGGCATCATTAACACCATCACCGACCATGACAACGGTGCCATGTTTTTTCAGTTCCTCGATGGTTCTGACCTTATCATCTGGTAATAGCTCTGCGTGGAAGCCGTTGAAACCTAATTTTTCAGCTATTGCTTTCGCAGTCTCAAGGTTATCACCTGTTAACATTTCAACCTTTATTCCTCTTTTTCGTAGCTGGTTGATTGCTTCTTTTGCTTCTTCCCTGTAAGTGTCCATGAGGCTGATGTATCCCAGAACCCTGTTCTCGCTGGCTACCATTATGCTGGTTTTTCCCTCTCTCTGGAACTTTGATCTTATCTCCTCGGAAAACTGGATTCCTCTACCCTCCAGTAACTTTGCATTCCCAATAAGATACATTGTTCCATCAATCACTGCTTCAATTCCCTGCCCGGTTTCGCTGTGGAACTCTGAGACTTTAGGTACCTCAATCTCTTTTTCTTTAGCATAATTTATTATGGCTTCAGCTATAGGGTGTTTACTATTCTCTTCAAGCGCAGCGGCGATTTTTATGAGTTCATCTTCAGAAACCTCAACTGGATTAACATCGGTTACCAAAAGTTTTCCTAGGGTGAGGGTCCCCGTCTTGTCGAAGGTAAATACCTTCGCTTTATCTATCTCCTCTATGTAGCTGCTTCCTTTGACGAGTACACCATTTCTACTCGCACTGGTAATTGCTGAGACCATTGTAACCGGTGTGGCTATAGTTAAGGCACAAGGACAGCCAATAACTAAAAGAACTAGACTCCTGTAAATCGAAGGAATCCATGAATACCCTAACAATAGCGGTGGACCGGCAGCAAGAAGAATTGCTAATATGATAATAGTTGGGGTATAGTAGCGGGCAAACCTGTTTACCATAGTCTCTGTGGGGCTTCTCCGATCCTCCGCTTCGTGAACCATTCTAAGTATATTTGATAGCATAGTCTCCTCAGAAGCTCTCAAAGTTTCAACTTCTACTACACCGTCGAGATTTATTGTCCCTGCGTAGACCTCGTCAGCGTAAATTTTTGGAACAGGAATTGACTCACCTGTTATTGTAGATTGGTCTACACTGGTTGAGCCTTCCAACACTTTTCCGTCCAGAGGTATGCGATCACCAGGTCTTACAACGAAAACTTCACCGGGAAGAACCTCCCCTACAGGAACTTCTACTTCCTCACCATTACGTTTTAAGACTGCTATCTCAGGTCTGAGATCCATTAAAGCTTCAATAGCGTTACGAGCCCTGTCAGTAGCAATAAACTCAAGCTTGAGGGAAAGACTGAATAAGAAAACAACAAGGGATCCCTCCTCAAACTGTCCTATAACCGTTGCACCAATAGCTGCTATGGTTACAAGCAGATTGATCCCAATTTTCCCTTGAAGAAGATTTCTTACACCGTTTTCTGCTAGAGGCCACCCTGTAGCAATCATGGCAGCCAGTAGAAGTGCTTTATTGAAGGGAGGATATAAGTTAAGATAATTAAGGACTAGTCCCAGGGCGATAGCCAGTCCTGACAAAGCTAAAACCGTCCAGCCTTTATCCTCATGATCGTGACTGCTTTCTGATAATGTAGATGTAGGGCATGTTCCACTTAATTCACAGGTCTTACAGATTGAGCGGGTGTATTCCTCTTCTTCATGTTCATGGTTATGGCTGTGGTTGTGTTCTTGTTTACTCATTTATGTCGCCGTTTTCAATTAGTCAATTTTTTAAAACTTATTAACTTAATGTTAGAAATCAATGATTTTTTATTAGAAATTAATAAAAACTATTGTTGATTTTATTAAAGTATGACTGTTGTAAGTGTCAGCCTTACTTCTGAGCTATTGGAGCGTCTTGATGAGTTTGTTGATAAATTTGGTTATAGTAGTCGTTCCGAGGCTATGAGGATCGCGATAAGGGATAGTTTAAGTCAGCTAAGTCTGAGAACACGGCTAAGGGGTTTGACTCTCTCTACTGTGACTGTGATCAGTGAGACGGAGGAATCAAAGAGTCATCTTGGTTTGCTTGATCTTAGAAATGGTTTTGACGATATTATTTTTGGTAATATGCATCTACATACCGAGGAGGGTTACTGCTTAGAGATATTTCTTGTTAAGGGAGATGCTGAGGAAGTTATGAATTTTGTATCTAAGGCTAAGGCTATTCGAGGGGTACAGGA
>CAZLHX010000017.1:0-33459 GCA_964559475.1 uncultured Candidatus Bathyarchaeia archaeon
TCAAGTCCGGCCCGGCCCATTAGAATAATTACTTCAATAAATTATTGAGGAGAATGATACCAAATTATTGAATTAATTTATTTGGATATTGTGTATATAAGTAATCATGAACTATAAAGAAGTGGCAAGACAGACGATAGAATCGTATAAAGATGATATCATTCAATTGAGTGATACTATTCATGAAAACCCTGAGTTAGGGCATCAGGAATATCAGTCATCCCAGCTTCTAATTGAGAAACTTATGAATCTAGGGTATGAAATAGAGAAGGGTGTAGCGGGGATGGATACAGCGTTTATTGCCAGAAAAGGAAAGGGAAAGCCAACTATTGGAATATTGGCTGAGTACGATGCACTACCTGCAATAGGGCACGCTTGTGGTCACAACCTTATAGCCTCAACTGCTTATGGTGCAGCAGTAGGCTTGAAAGACATAATCGATGAAATAGATGGGAGTATAATCGTTTATGGAACCCCTGCAGAGGAGGGAGTTGTAGAAAACGCAGGGGGTAAAGTGTTGATGTTGGATGAGATTAAAAAAGCGGATGCTGCTTTAATGATACATCCCGGATCCGAGTGGGGGAGTTTTGGGTCAACAAACGCAAGGGAAAGCTTCATGGTTGAGTTTTTCGGTAAAAGCAGTCACGCTGGTGCTGCTCCAGAAAAAGGTGTAAATGCCCTAGATGGTATTTTACTCACCTTTAATGGGATAAATGCACTAAGACAGCACATTAGAGGGGATATTCGTATACATGGGATCATTAAACATGGTGGCGATAGCCCGAATACAATTCCTGATTACGCTTCTGCTCATCTATATGTTCGAGCTCCAACTATGTCGTTACTAGAAGAGACTTACTTAAAGGTGAAAAATATAGTTAAAGGCGCGGAATTTGCCACAGGAGCAAAGAATAAGATAACTCAAGTAGCCAATACCTATGCAAATAAAATACCAAATAAGGTCTTGAGTGACCTATTTAGAGAAAATATAGCCCTAGAAGGAATTGAGTATCCTGAGGAACTTGAAGTGAGAAGAAGTGGCGCAAGCACAGACTTTGGAAACGTGAGTCAAGAAATACCCTCTCTGAGTGCATACATCAACATTGGCGAAGTCGTCCTACATAGCCCCGATGGTGCAAAAATGACAGGGACAAAAGAAGCCTACAATGCGATGATTAAAGGCGCAAAAGCTCTCGCATATACCGCTATCGATTTATTAACAAAAAAAGAACTTCTTGAAGAAGCAAAATCCGAACAAAGAAAAAGAAAAGAAAAACAACAAAAATAAACTATTCCTTTATCCTACAGAATTCTTCATCTTTAACAACAAGAACAGGTACAGTACAGCTCTCAACAACGTACCTACTCGCACTACCAAGCATCCAGGTTATAATTCCGCCTCTTCCACGGTTACCAACTACTATAAGATCAACCTCACGTGCTCGCGCAGACTCTACAATTATTTTACCAGGACTTCCGATTCTAACAATAGAGACAATGTCTAGATCAGGATATTTTTCCTTTAACCTACTTTCATGTTCTTTAAGCAATTCTATATAGCTTTCCTCCAGTTCTTCTTGATACTGGGGTATGTATTCTGGTGTGAACCCTTCAATAGCCATAGGTGGAAGATTTGGCACTACACTAATAATGGTTAACTCTGCCTTCTCAGATGCAGCAAATTCTGCAGCATAATCTAATGCATGTAAGGAAGGTTCGGAACCATCAACAGCAACAAGTATCTTACTTATCATTTGAAAAGCAAGAGAACATGGTAGTATTTAAGAAAGAATCTAAAATCAAATAATTTTATCTTAAATTGTCTGGAAACCTAACAATAATAGAATTACCTACTTTTTCTATATTGATATCACAATCCAGAATATTTTTGAACATAGACTTAATATACCCCTCTAAATAAAAACTCCACTTGTTTCCTAGCATATGAGTAAGGTAAATATAATTGTGATCGAGATAAGGAGTATACTCAAACCAGCCATTATGTTCGCCAAGTATGACTCTCATAAAATACTCCATTGATTCAAAACTTGGAATCATCCCACGAATAAATAGCGCTGATTTTGGCTTACGCTCACCAGCTCTATAACCAGCAAAATAAATCTGTTCCTCCGTTAGATCTTCAAGAATCTCCTTAAAACTTGTGTAACTAAGGGAAATAATTGGATCGTCTTCTACATAACGAATAAAATTCACGTATCTCTCAATAAGCTCACTCACAATATGATTGATTGAAGAATTTTCTTTCTCAGCTTTATCTTTGAGTACTTCATCAAAATGTTCTAGATATCTGAAAGTTCTGGTAATCATGTTTCCAGTTTTTTCTTTTTCTGCCATGATATACTTTTAAAACACAGATAATTAGGTTTAATAATGTATCTTGATTTGAAATAATATTATTAAAACAAATCATAAATGGTTAATAAAATTATTATTAATCATGGAATTTTTTAAAATGTCAAAAATATTCCAACAAATAACGTAAATTTTCCCCATTTTCTTTTAAAAAATTCATATTAAACGATAATAATTTATTTTTTATATTTTGTTTACCTCGTATCTCTGGATTATAATGAGTAGAAGCTATTTGAGTCTCAGTAAAGATGAGAAAGAACATGCCATGGCTTTGCATGAAGAAAGTATAGTAATTGATAGTAGTGTTGTGAGTGTTATAAACTACGTTGCAGAAAATATGTGGTTAGAGGATATGATTAAAGGTGGAGTAACAGCCACAAACCTTACTGTTGGTATGCAACGTAGATTTGTAGAAGCCCTTCAAGAGATTATAGAACATAATCATTGGGCAAAGAGAAATAGTGACCGTGTAATTTCAGTAAGGAAGGCTGAAGACATTGAAAGAGCGAAGAATGAGGGTAAACATGGTATTATTTTTGGTCCCCAAGATAGTATGTTTATTGAGAGGGATTTAGATCTCCTTGAGATTGGTTATGAACATGGTCTAAGAGCAATGCAACTCACATATAATTGGCAAAACGAGATAGGCTCTGGTTGTAGAGAGGAGAAAGACTCCGGTTTAAGTATTTTTGGAGAACGAGTCGTTGAAAAAATGAATGAACTGGGGATACTAATTGATCTTAGTCATACAGGCGATCAAACTTGCTGGGATGCCATCGAACAATCTAAAGATCCGGTAAGCTTTACACATATTATACCCAGAAAATCCGCACCAGATAATCCTGGTGGATATGCTGAGTGGGCAAACCGCTCCACCAGTTTATGGGGGGCCTTTGTAAAATATAGTAAACAGAGGGGAAAGCCAGATGATATGTTGAAGGCTTGTGCAGAAAAGGGAGGAGTTATCGGTGTTACCCCTTTCTTTGCAAAAAAGAGGGGGAACACTTCTTTAACTGATGATTTGATGGATCAAGTTGATGAGACAGTTGATATTGTTGGTATTGATCATACAGGTTTTGGGAGCGATCTAGAGTTCCCAAATAGTATCACACGAGGATGTTTTATCTGGAAAAACCCTGACAGAATTGATGTTGATTACTTTACTCCCATGGATAAAGAATGGGGATATGGCTGGTTAGAGCACATGCCAAATTTCACTATGGGGCTAGTCGCAAGGAGTTATAGTGATCAAGAAATAAAGAAAATACTAGGTCTAAATTTTCTTAGAATTTTCAAAAAAGTCTGGTGAAAATAAGATCATAAAATAAATATCTCAGGTTCTTTTCTTTCACTGTAATTGTCATATAACCATTTAGCTAGCTCCACAATCTTTTTAGTAGGTATCCTTGCTCCCATCGGGCATACCTTTATACAAGCGCAACATCTAATACAGGTGATTTGGTTTGTCTTTACTTCTTTTTCAAGTTTAATAGACGTTGTTGGACAAGTATCTGCACATAATCCACATAAAATACATGCATTATGATGAGTCTCAGGGGAGATTCTCCCCTTAAACTCCGTTCTACGCCTGTACGCTATATTGCCTGGGACTGTTAGTTTTCCAATATCTAAAGATTTTTTTGAAAGAATATTTCGAATTTTTTTCCCGAAATCTATTGCTTTCTGTATATCCTCTTTATCCGGTCTGTCTTCTGCTATAGGAAATTGTTTACTATGGTAGCTGTGTTCTCCAATAAAGGCTCCTGCTGCAATTGGTAAACAATCTTGTTCTTGGGCAATTTGTTTCAGTTCTAGTAGAGCATCTTAATAAGCACGGTTTCCATAAACCACTATCAAAACTGCTGGAGTATTGGAACCTTTTATATGTCTGAATCTATTCGTAGCAATTTCCGGTATTCTTCCACTATATACTGGTGAAGCGAATATTATCAATTCTTCACAGGGTATTTTTTGAATATGATCTAAACCTGATAGTGTTAGGTTGATATGTTTAACAGGTAGTCCAATCCCTTTACTTATCGCTGAGGAAATATAACGAGATGTATTTGTTGGAGAGAAATAAACCAGGTTCACTCTTGAAATATTCATTCCTATTGATTCAAAACCCAGAAATATAAACAATGATTCATAATTTAGAAGAAAATTTATCTCCGAAGCCTAAATATTAGAGTATGGAAGATCAACTTTTCCCACCATATACGAACCCTGGCTCTGAAAGTTACCGAAATAAAATCTTACCCCTAAGGGACAGAATGAAGGTATATAATGGCTGGCTAAAGAACCGGCTGGAAACAATTTTACCAGAACTCATGGATGAATGTGGTATAGAGATGTGGCTCATAATCGCTAGAGAATATAATGAAGATCCTGTGATCATGAGCTTATTACCTGAACCAAACCTTTACGCCAGAAGGAGAACCATTCTTTTAATTCATAGGAAACCTGAGGGCTTAGACCGGCTGGCAGTGTATCGTTATGGGTTCGGAGACTTTTATGAAGGTGTCTGGGACCCTGATGAAGAAGAGCAGTATGAATGTTTAGCTAGAATAATCCGTGAGAGAAATCCATCGAATATAGGAATAAACGTGGGAGAGCACTATGCATTTGGTGATGGACTAACACATGGCGAATATGAAAGACTGGTGAATGCTCTGGGTGATTTGAGTGAGAAGTTAGAGTCTGCTGAAAATCTCTGTGTAAGATGGCTTGAGACTAGAATAATGGATGAACTTGAAACCTATCCAATGCTTGTTGAATTAACTCATGCAATCATTCAAGAAGCTTTCAGCAGCAAGGTCATTACCCCTGGTATTACAACGACTGAAGATGTTCAGTGGTGGATGCGACAAAAAATGTTAGACCTGGGATTGGAGATGTGGTTCCCGGCTACAGTTGATCTGCAAGGATATGGTGACTCATATGAAGCTGAAGATAAACGTACTTTAATTAAACGAGGAGATCTTTTACACTGTGATATTGGGTTTTATTATCTAGGGCTGGCGACAGACGTCCAACAGAACGCCTATGTACTCAAACATGGTGAAACAGATGCACCAGAAGGGCTTAAAGATGCTTTCAAGGATGCAAATAGCTTACATGACTTTCATGCTGAAGCCATGAAGACGGGGAGAACAGGTAATGAGATATTAAAAATAGCCCTCGAGAACGCAAAAAAGGCTGGTATTATCCCGAGTATATATACCCACCCCATAGGCGTCCACGGGCACGCAGCTGGACCAACAATTGGTTTATGGGATCAACAAGAAGGCGTCCCTGGAAGAGGAGACCATAAACTATACAAGAACACTTGTTATGCCATTGAATTAAATGCAAAAAAGGAAATACCCGAATGGGAGAATCAAGAAGTAAAGATGGCTTTAGAGCAGGATGCTTGGTGGACTGGAGATAAACTCGTGTTTCTAGCGGGTCGTCAAAAGAAACTTCACTTGGTGAGTTAAATTGAATATCAAAGAAATTGGACGTAAAGCACTAGAATATGACATGTATAGTGGGTGCAGCCAATCTGTTCTCCTTGCACTGCAGGAAGCTTTTGAAATGTTTGATATGGAGAGCTTTAAGGCAGCTACGGTTCTTAGTGGTGGGATAGCTAGAAGAGGAGAAACTTGCGGAGCGTATATTGGAGGTTTATTAGCTCTTGGACAAGCAATTGGTCGAGAAAACATCGAGGATACACAATCTTATAGGGACGCTATGAAGCCTGCCAATGAAATCTGTGAAAATTTTAAATCTAAAATACAAATGGTATTTAATTCTACTAAGCAGTTAGATTCAACTTTATGCAGGGATATCCAAAAAATAGTGTATGGAAGAGCTTTTGATTTAAATAATCCAGAGGATTATCAGGCGTTTTTAGATGCAGGAGGACATAGCGATTCTGGTTGTCCCTTAGTTTGTTCAATAGCAGCTGAGGTAGCTGCGGAAAAACTAATCGAGCTTCTTGCATAGACTATTTTTTCATACGAAATAATCCCGAGATAATATTTAGTAGCGAACTTCCTTTTTCTCTCTTGGACTCAAGACAGCTATTACATATTTTTTTATGGGATTTTCCGAAGGAAACACAAAATTCCTTACCGCATTCTTTGCATTCGTAGGTCTTGACTCTGTCTGTTCCGCAGAATTCACAACTTGGCATATTATTTAACTCCGTTTATATTATTAATACCGAATTTTCTAAGGTATCTTTCCCTTGATGTTGTCCGTTTTTAAAAACCATTTCATTTTTAACGACTAATAATATTTACAGAAAAAAAAATCGAAATATAATATAAATTATTTAGCCAAAAATGGTGGAAAAGGCCCACCTTCCTTGATCATTATTTGATTATATAGAGGGACAAGTTTCTCTTCGCTGATATTGTATCTCATCAATATACCATATTCGTTCTCGTTTTCAATTAGTTGAAATCCAATATGTTCGTAGAATTCTTTCAGTCTCCTACCTTTCTCATCTGAATTTTCTGTATAAAGCGTGGAATGTGTATACCCAGCTTCAACACAGAATATTAAAGATAGAACGATAAGGATCTTACCTACACCTTTACCTTCAATTCGCGTAGCTACCTCATCAAGATAGAAACCAGATTTAATTTCTGGATTTTGACATCCATACAAAAATGCTATTGGTTCACTCTCAAGATATATTAAGAAAGCAATAAAGCCTTTTCTCTTAGTCTTTTCCTCAAGCTCTTCTATACTAACCCAAAGTTCTTCTCGAAACTTTTCATGATCTATGGTCTCAATAATATCCAAAACCTGGTTATTTGGACTAACAAATATTACGATATCACAAATTTTTCCAAGCTTTTCATGAAGTCTGTTCTTAGCTGTAAACATAGCTTCTTCAAATGTAGGAATCAAGGAGGGCAAATAATTCACATCAGGTTATAACGCTTAATGGCCGCTTCGAGTACTTCTTTTATCATATAGTTAAAATCCTTCCCAGCTGCGTACCACATCATCGGGTAGAAGCTAAGCTCGTCGTGTTCAACATTGTAATCTATTCCTGGTAAAGTATTAACTTCTAAAAAATATAATTCATCGTTTTTATCCATTCGATAATCTAATCTTGCCCAGTCTAAACAGTTTAAGACTTTATAAGCCAATTTAGATTGTTCTTCTAGTCTACTTTTTAGTCCTTGACTTATCTGTGCGGGACAGATGTAGTTCTTTGATGAATCAAAAACTGTTTTAGCTTTTTGGCCGAGAACATTTCCTAGCTCTTTAGGGAATCTTGTGAAGTCTACTTCAAGAATAGGGAGTATTAATGGGTCCTCTTTTGGGGAGTAGTTTCCAACGATACCTACACTGAATTCTCTTCCATCGATAAACTCCTCACAGAGGATAGGCTGTTTATAGCTTTCTAACATATCTTTTAATTTTTTACGAAGGTTTACTTCATTGTGTACGACATTGTCCCCGTTGATACCTATACTACTCCCTTCATGACTGGGCTTCAGTATCATTGGAAAACATAGATTTGAGCATAAATCGTCTTCTAAGGAATAGAAAACTTGGAATGGAGCCGTTTTAATACCATTATAAGCAAGTATCATCTTAGTTGTTGGTTTATCCAGACCAATTGCATTAGCCATGACTGCACTTCCTACATAAGGAATACCTAGCATCTCGCATATGGCAGGTATATGGCTTTCACGACTTTCTCCTCTAATTCCCTCTGCACGATTCAAAACCAAGTCTGGTCTAATTTTTTTCAGATTTTCAAAACAATCTTCATTTGCCTCGATGTGAAGATATTTGTGCCCCATTTTTTCTATCGCAAACTTAACCTTCTCTATCGTATCCTGCGGCTCATATTCAACATTAAACTCATCACTAGACTGCCTTGTATTACAAACAAAGGCTATATTCAGGGCATTAGGGGACATCATTAAGCACCTCTCTATAGATACTCTCAACTTTTTCCTTGATTTTTTTAGGCATAGTAATAGACTCATGAATTCCGAAGAAAGTCTTATACAACTCATCCTCTCTTCCTTTTGCCTCATCAAGAAATCTTTTCTCAAATTCTTCCACTAGGGGGCTTTTATCCCCATTTCTCCAGGCAAGATAAAAGGCAAAAAGCTGTTCATCACGTCCTCGACCTGTCAGAGCATAAGTATTTACACTACTGCCTCCGAATAAGCTAAAGTAGTCCCGCATTTCCTCTCCTAGCATATTACGGTTTAACCCTACTTTCCGAGGGTCATATCCACTTGCCTTAATTAGCAGGTACATTTTGCTACATACGCTGCATTCCCTGCACCAGCGATGATCTTTTCCTAATTCTGTCTCTACGAAGCAGCTCATATGGTATTTGGATACATCAGGATATCTCTTGTAGAGGGTGTATACGATTGCTATATCGTTCAGGGGTTCGATTACGCTCATCGTACGAACTCCACCACCTGTTAACTGTTGCGTCATGGAGTCAATCTGTGTAGTCCAGATATGGCATTGATCATAAGCAGGATAACAAATGTACCCCTCTTTATCGTAGTAGAACTCTCCACAGCTTTGCTCATTCCCAAAAAGGATGTATCTACTATTCCAATTATGTGCTATTGGTAACAACATTAGTGAATACTGGGTTGACTGTAGCCCCCACCCAAGCTCAGTTTTTCCAACTCCAAGTATGAAACCGTCACGTAACTGCCCTGCTGTATGGTCAATTTTCTGAAGTTGGATCCCAAACTCTTCTTGGAATTTTTTAGCCAAACGATCTTTATGTTTTTCTTCATAGAGAAGTACTGGTTCTACTATGTACGCTGCCTGAGGGTTAAGTCCCATTTCTCGGCAAACAGCCCAAGTTAAAAGGCTATCTTTGCCGAAGCTAAGACTTACTACACTTTGATCCTCTCTAGTGGGCACATTATAGGATGGAAACTTAATTTCATTATCTTTAAAGCTAATTTTTAGGTTCATGAATTCTTTAATTAGCTCAGATGTGTAAGTACCATCAACATCTGCACAGCTTGGAAGATCCATCATAAAGTTCTGAAAGAACTGAGTCTGAAAATAGGGTGGACTTGTATTATACTTTATCTCCCTCTTTTTATGCGTCAAAGGAAGATGTACAGTCTCACAATACACCAAGTTTTCATACAAAACATCCCTTGCCTCTTTAGGGTAATTCTGCCACATCTCATCAGGATATTTTACAAAGTATTTTGATCCTCTGAAATTTATCTCAAAACCTGAGGTAGTTTGTTTTGCATTTATAGATAAACTATTCACTTACTTCTACCTATTCTATTTTCGATGGATTTAATACCAAGAAAAAAACCTTTCCTATAAAGTAGTAAACGGTTAACTTGATATGTTTACAGATGATTTTAAAAAACATGGTATTGGAGGCACCGTTTTTACACGTTCCAGAAATATTGAAAAATTGCTTGAAATAAATAAACTCTATTTAAAATTTGAGGCTGGAAATCCTACTGGAAGTATGAAAGATAGGGCAAGTTTCGCTACATTAAAGAAAGCCTCAGAAAGTGAGTTTGATACAATCGTGGTTGCATCATGTGGAAATTTTGGTGCCAGTGTTGTACATCTTAGCAAAATTTTTGGTATTACTCCTCACGTCTATATTCCTGAAAAATATCAGACTTCTAGAATAAACGAGATACAACGTCAAGGAGGCATCATACACCGTTCTCCGGGGACCTATGAAGAATTAGTTGAATATAGTTCAAAGCAAGCAGAAGAAAATGGATGGTATAATGGAAACCCAGGGACTAAGGAGAATACCGAGGTAAGCCTATTAGCCTATGAGTCAATATCTTACGAAATCTTTGACGGCCTGAAGTATTCTCCTGATGCAATAAGTGTAGCAACAAGCAATGGGACGTGTTTTGGCGGTATTTATCAAGGCTGGAAAAAACTACAGCACAGAGGTCTGACAGATAAAATACCAGTCATGGTATGTGCAAGTACATCAGGAGGAAACCCAATAGTTAGCAGTTATAACAAAGGTAAAAGAAAAATTATTGAATTAAAACCCAAAGATATTCAAGAAACACCGTTCAATGAGCCTATTGTTAACTGGAAGAGCCTAGATGGCCAGATAGCCTTGAATGCCCTCTGGGATTCTGGTGGGTACGCAGTTGGGGTTGAGGACCAATTATTGAATACCTTCAGTAAAATATTAGAGAGAGAGGAAGGATTCTCCGTCTTACCTGCCTCAGCTTCAGCGTTAGCAGCTATGTCAGAATACTGTAAGGAAAAGGCCACACCAAAAGAAACAGATTTCGTCGTCGTACTTACGAGTCGTAAATATTAAAAATCAAAAATTATAAGGGAAAAATATACCAAAATAGAATAAATCTCACCATAACTATCTATATTTATGGTTTCCAGTGTATTCAATTCTTTACATCCAAAAATTATTGAAGGATTAGAAAAACTGGGAATCAATGAACTTACACCACCTCAAGAGAAAATTCATATCCCCGTGAAAGAAGGGAAAAATGTTCTCCTTATTGCTCCAACAGCGAGTGGCAAAACGGAAGCAGCCCTATTACCCGTTTTTGACTCCTATTTGAGGTCAGAACCATCAGAAGGTATAAAGATAATCTACATCACACCACTACGAGCCCTGAATAGAGATATTGAGCGGAGAATGATTTTCTGGGCAGAACACTTAGGAATAGATATCCAAGTACGTCATGGGGATACCTCCCAGAAACAGAGAAGGAGACAGACGAGAAAACCTCCTTCAATGTTAATAACTACTCCTGAGACATTACAAGCAATTCTACCCACAAAAAGCATGAGAAAACATCTCACAACTGTAAGATGGCTGATAATTGATGAGATACATGACCTCGCCGAAAGTAAACGAGGCTCACAGTTAGCAATAGGAATGGAAAGACTTGAAGAGATCGCACCAGGATTTCAGAGAATCGGATTAAGTGCTACTGTTGGCAACCCTTATGAAATTGCTGAATTCCTTGGAGGAGTTAAACCAGTTGAGGTTGCAGAGGTTGAAGTTGATAAGACGTATAAGTATAGAGTCGAATTCCCATATCCTAATGATGATGACTATGATCTCGCTGATGATCTTGCCACATCTGCTAAAGCAGCTTCGAGACTAAATCGAATAATAAATCTTGTAAAACAACATAATAAAACATTAATCTTTGTGCAAGGAAGAGGTCAAGCTGAAAGTATTGGGTACAAACTTAAACGGATCGAACCAAAAGTAGAGGTACATCATGGTTCCTTAAGCAGAGAGCAGCGTCATGAAGTTGAAGATGCCTTTAAGTCTGGTGATCTTAAGGCAATCGTATGTACGAGCACTCTTCAACTGGGAATAGATGTGGGAGATGTCGATTTATGTATTCAGTATCTAAGCCCACGCCAAGTATCGACCCTAATTCAGAGAGTAGGTCGAGCAGGTCACACTCTAAGTCAACTAAGTGAAGGGATTACGATTCCCGCTTATGGAGAAGATGCCCTAGAAAGCCTAGTAACTTCAGAGATGGCAAGAAAGAAAAATCTAGAACCTATTAAAATTCATAAACAGCCTCTTGATGTTCTATGTCATCAAATCAGTGGTTTAGCTATTGGTACTCCTGAAGGTATTTCATTAAAAAAGATCTATGAGATAATATCGAGGGCTTATCCCTACAAAGACTACAGCTTAAAAGACCTTGAAGAATTCACCACTTTCCTTTATCACATAGCACTTATTGGTATGGAAGAAGGAAAAGTTAAGAAGAGAGGAAAAACTAGGAAGTACTACTACGAGAACCTCGGAATGATGAACGACGAACGCAGATACCCTTTCATAAACGCGGTAACGGATCAAGTAATCGGTACAGTGGGTGACGAATTCTGGAGTTTACGAGCCAGATTAGGACTAAATGTAATTCTAAGGGGTAGAGTCTGGAGGATAATTCAGATAGACGAACTACAGGGTCTCCTATACGCTATACCCAGTAAAGACCCTCTTGGGGCACTTCCCGGATGGGATGGAGAGCTCATACCAGTAACAAGAGAAGTGGCTGAAAATGCTTCAAAACTACGAATAAAAATTCAAAAAGCAAAACAAAATAAAAAATTAGATGAATTATATAAAGA
Organism: uncultured Candidatus Bathyarchaeia archaeon; assembly: GCA_964559475.1. Classification (GTDB taxonomy): domain Archaea; phylum Thermoproteota; class Bathyarchaeia; order TCS64; family TCS64; genus RBG-16-57-9. The sequence goes on from CAZLHX010000017.1 coordinate 12,499, forward strand.
ATTAGAATCGAATGAGAATAGCTTCAAAGAGATACTGCTAGAAGCTGGGGCTCATTCAGAGTTAGGTATACCCATACCAGACCCTGGAAAACTGATTATCGAGGCATATGATAAATATCTGATTATTCATAGCCCGCATGGAGAAAATTTTAACCGAACACTGGGTGCAGTTCTAGATGCCTCATTAAGTAGAGAAGAACTAATCTACGGCTGGTGGAATGACCCTTATAGGATACTTATCGAAGCTCCTCTAAAAATTAGTTCATACGATTTAGAAGATATTGTCAAAAATATCAAGAAAATAACACCAGAAGATGCTGAAATTTTGTTGATGGATTTTTTGGAAGCAAGGTTCCCTTTTGGTTATAAGATGAAGTTCATTGCAGAGAGATTTGGTGTAATACCCCGTGGAAAAATCATGGGACCGGAACTAATAGAGAATCTATATCTAAATTATAAAGGTACACCAATCTATAAAGAAACACTGAGAGAAGCATATCACGATAAACTTGACTTACAAAGTCTAAAAGAAGTACTGGCTTTATTACAGGAAGAAAAAATAAAGATATTATCCTTCAGAGTTAAACAACCGACAATACTTGCCCGCCATATTCTAGAAAAGTATGCTGACGTCGAAGAATTGATGCTATTAGACAGCACAATAAAGGACCAGCTCGAGGAAATGAAAAGAAATCTTCAATCAAGAAGCGTAAATCTAGTCTGTTTAAACTGTACTGACTGGAATTCAAAAGTCAGAATTAGAGAAGTTGAGGTATACCCAAAGTGCGAAAACTGTGGATCAGGATTGTTAGCTATGATGATGTACAGACAGGATCCAACCAATTTTCTAAGTCTTTTAAAAAAATGGAAGAAAGGGGAGGATCTTTATGGGGACGATATGGATGTTCTTGTCCATGGAAGAAAAACAGCTGACATGGTGCTTAGTTATGGTAAGAAAGCATTAGAAGCCTTAATGGTTTATGGAGTAGGCCCTGTTACCTCTTATCAAGTTTTATCAAAAATGCATAGAACTGAAGAAGATTTTTACAGGGATTTACTCGAGGCAAAAATAAATTATCTGAAAAATCGAAGATACTGGGACGACCAATAAAGAAATTTAGTAAAAATTTGAATGGATTATTCCTCTATATCCATAGCAATATTTCTATGTGCAATGCACGCTCCGGCATTCAATGCCATAGCTATTTGGATGACTTCAGCTATCTCTTGTTTTGATGCCCCTGCTTTCAAAGCAGCCGTGGTATGGCCTTCATCACAGTAAGGACATCTCGTTATATATGTGCAAGCGACTGCGACTAATTCCTTTGTCTTTTATCGAGTAATCCTGGTTCCATAACTTTTTTGTTTCAAGTTTGGAAAGAATCCATTACTTCTTTGTTAAAGTGTTTGATTACATATGGGTCTCTATTTTTTGGGTAGTGGTACTCTATGACAGACTTTGTGTCTAACTGATATTTTACTTTTCATTAAGCAAGATATGATGCAATGAGATTAAATATATTCTCAAGTCCTGATCCCAAGTCTTCTAAGTTCATCTGTTCCAAATTATTTTTATAATCTTTGTTTTCCAGTATTTTTTTGACTTTATCTAGTAGAAAGTCATACTTAATGTCTCTTTGATGTACGGCTTGAGCCACTCCTAGTTCCATTGCCCGCCTAGCGTTACCATATTGTTCTGGATGTTTAGGGACTGGAATGATAATGGATGGTTTCTGGTAACATATACTTTGCAATATTGTTTCATGTCCCCCTCTGCTTATTACTAAGTCACATGCCTTCATGTACTCGAACCGGTTTTCAATCCATGGAATCTTTGTTAATTGATTTATTTGAACCGGTTCCGTTCCACCGTTGGGGATACCTAAAGACATAACAACTTTATAGGGTTTAGGAAATCTTGTAAAGATAGGTTCAAGAATATTGATAATGGGAATTCTTTCTGCTCTTGGACCACTCATGGTTGCATAAATTAAATATTCTCCTTTTTTTACACCTAATCTGGTTCTAATTTCATTTGAATCTGGAATTTCTTCTGGTTTTTGAGAAAGTATAGAACCAACAAGCTGTACTTTTACTCCATACCTTCTTGGTATTCTAAGGCTGTCCAAGCTAATAGTATAAGGCTGCGGAAAATCCGGGATAATTAGAAGATTACTGAGAGCCCAACTTCTTCCCAGAATGGTTAAAATTGTGCCGTCCATAAATTTGAAGAAAATAGTATCTTTCTCTCTAGGTATGCGGGGTAAAAACTGGTTTAATAATAATAGACAGGGGATTTTCAGTAATCTCGCAGCATATATTGAGCTTAACCTAGTATCACTGAAAACTAGATCAGGTTCAAAATATTGCATAGCCTGTATCTCGAATCTAACCTGTCTATAAAAGGTTGGGAACGCAATGAAACTCTGACCTAAGGTGGTAGCTTTAAGATCAATACTACCCGTAGGATCATTTTCCATCTCTAACGAGGGGGCATTCATCACAGGAAGATTATATTTCTGTATATAATCAACAGCCTCATGATAGGTACTGAAAAGAACATCGCTTCCTCTTTTAACAAATTCCTGTGCCAAAGGAACACTTCGACTTGCATGCCCTAGTCCGATGCCGCACGGGCTAAAATATATCCTTGTTCCGTCGAAGCTTTCCAATTCAATCTTCTCAATTATATTCTATGTCTTTTAACCTGTCCTCTTGGGGTTTCTTCAGCGAATATAATTGCTCTGAAACTGTAGATATCTGTATCGTATAATGACCAAGAATCTGGTGGTAGCCCAGCTTTATAGCACGTCTGAACTAAGAACTCTTCTGAGTCCCAACCCCATTTTGAAGGTACTTGGGGAAGTAGAAGACCGCGCCTATATCCCCGACCTACTATTAGTCCATCTCTACCAACTTGGATCTTTCCAGGATATTCCTTCGGTGAATCCACGGTTATCTTTTCTGGGGGTGTGAGTACACTTACCTCTACAGTTATTTCAGTTACTTCCTCTTCTTGTATAGGAGGAAAACGGGGGTCTTCAAATGCAGCGTTGTGGGCTGACTCTAATAATGCCTTTAACAGAGGCTTAGATGGGTATGGAATGCCTATACATCCTCTGAGAGGGGTTCCATTCGATTTATACCTGTTTAGGGTAACAAAGACTCCAGCTTCTTTTCTGGTGATTTTAGGTGCATCTTTTGTATTGCTCTTTTCTCTTATACCTAATTCTGCCTCAATAACATGTCTTGCTAATTTAACCAGATACTCTCCTTCGTCATCAGTCAGTTTGAAGATTCCCGTCTCCTCCTTTTATGAGGAAAATCTATTGAAATTAATAAAGACTCTGTGTTCCTCATGTTTTGTTGGCTTTTTTTAGAGTTAATTTAAGTTTTTCCCAGTGACTACCTTTCCAGTATATGGCATCACATTCCTCGCATTTCCAGTAATTCTTAAAAGCATTATAGCTGGCTTCTGGAACTTGACCGGAAACATCTTCTTTTTGTACTTCAATGACTTCTCCATTACATCTCGGGCATCGTGAATTTTGAAGAGAATAGCTAATACCCGTTTTTTTACGTAAATCAATTAACTTTTCTAAGGTTGATATTCCATCAATAAAATACGCTTCGACATCTTTTTTTCTTGCGATACTTACCAGTTCTTTATCCTTGGTTAGAAGTATTCTGTTTTCCTTGAGGGCCTCATTGATCAGTTCATCATCATCGGTGTCTTTGAAATATAAAGAATCATAGCCACTTATCCTAAGCCATCTTGTTAGACTTCCCAACATACCATCTAGAATAAATTTTTTCTTCAAGGTTGGACATTGGTTGTTTAAAGGTTTAATCGACATTCCTCACATAGAAACTCGCCATCAACCTGCACAAGGTTATTACTGTAAGCCTCACACTCGTCACAGTAACCTGCTATGGAGGGACCAAATGATGGGGGTATTTGGTTTATTTCCTGACGTTCTTTCATAATGTCAATTATGGTCGGGACTATTCTTATGATATTTCTATCAGAGATTACTCCAACGAGTTCTCCTTTGTAGAGGACACCTAGTCTTCTAATGTTTAGTTTATCCATAAGTTGCATAGCTTCAATGAGCGTCATATCAGGTGCAACCATTTTGAGGGGGCTGCTCATCACGTCTTTTGCTTTGACGTTTCGAGGATCTCTGCCTTCAGCTATAACTCTATTAACAAGGTCTCTCTCAGTTACTATTCCTACTGGATTATCTTCTTTGCCTACTATGATAATAGCTCCGACATCATATTGCTTCATTAGAGTTGCGACTTTTACTATATTTTCGTTTTCGTTAATAGATATAACTGGGCTTGACATTGCTTCTCTAACCAGCATCTCTGTTTTTATCTCTAGACTCATCTTGCCCTCTTATGGTGTTAAGAACCATGATATAATAGCTTTATCAACAAAACATGAACAATCCGTCATCTATTTTAATAAAAAACTAGAATCAGAAATAATTACAAGATTTATAATTAATCTGAATTTAAAATGGTTCATAATAAGGATGAATATACTATCTGAAATCTATTCTCACGAATCGGCTAAAAGCTGATAAATACTCTCACATTCAGGGCAACAAATTGTCAGTGTTAATGACTCATCTAGAGAATCCACTTGGATCCATTCCCCACACTCATTACACTTTATCAAATAACCCATGGATCCATGATCATCAACAGATTGAAATTTAACTCTCTTAGTCTTTATAAAATTAGTTGGTATAGTTGGGCGTCTCAACCCTAATCTAGATGCTTTAAGTCTGATTGCGTTGGAAGTTCTATGAGGGAAATGAACCACTATCTCATCGAAAGGCATGCTCGAAGTATAAAGTTCTTCCAGCCTTTCAACCTCTTCATTCGACCATTCTTTTATTCTTGCCATTTAGGATGTCCTCTAACCTTTGAAATTGAAAATGTGTAGCAGGAAAACATCGAAAGATATCTTAACCCTCCTCCAGACCTTATCTTATGACCCAGTCTTAGTCTCGGGTAACGCATGCTAAAGATACATTGTTCAGGCACTCCCAAACAAATGGCAGCAGAAACAGTTTTCCAATTTCTTAACCGCCACATCCTAACAGTTTCCCAAGCTACACATTGTAAGAGACTGAAGATTATAATATGGTTCTGTTGCAGGAATAAGTTATATTTTGCATCTATTTATTGACACACTTATGTTGTTTTTGACACGTTTTAGTTAAGAATGTTACAGGTTTATGTGACAACTTGTTATTTACTTTACTATAGAAAAAAGGCATACCCTTACTTAAAAAAAGTTTACACGAACCCACAATATGGTTTTCAGAGTTAAACTACAAAACGAAAGGGTTAATACTCTTCCTTTTTACCATACACAAGAATCCATGGAAGTAACCTACTACCATAAGCCAGAACTCGATAGTCCAATAATGATAGCTGCTTGGCCAGGTATGGGATACCTTGCTAAGATATCTGCAGATTATTTACGTCGTAGGTTAAAAGCAGAGTTAATAGCTGAAATCAAATATTACCATAATGTACTGGTTTATAATGATGGGCTGGCTGAATTAGCCCCAATACAACACAAGGTCTTTGCATCGGAAGAAAATAATCTCGTTATCTGTGTTGGGGATGCACAACCTTCGATACCTGAGGAATCCCTCCGTCTGGCACAAAAAATCGCAGAAATTGCTAAAGATCTTAACGTGAAGCTTATCTACACTATGGCTGCATACCCCAACGAGTTCTATGATGAACCCCAAGTTTATGGAGTTTATACTGATGAGAGCTTAAAGGAGCAGCTGGAGCGCGTGGGAGTTAAACTTCTTGAGGAAGAAGGAGCGGTAAACGGGCTTAATGGCGTCATGATAGGAGTTGCGAAACAGTTGGGAATTAACGGGGTTTGTTTAATGGGGGACATAACCTATGCAAATGTTCCACAGCATCTTTCAAGTAAGGCAGTCTTGGAGAAACTTTCCGAGATCTTAGAACTTGAGCTTGATACCGAACAACTGAGCATCAGGGCAAAGAAGATAGATGCTTCAATTAAAAAGAGGCTCGACATATATGAGGAAGAAGAAGAGGAACCCCTACTACCCGAAGAGAAAAAACTTGGTTATATCAGCTAAGCCTATATAATGGAGTATAGGATTATGTTTAGAATTCGAGGAACACCAAATGAAGGACTCTGATCAAGTTTATTGGATTAAGGCTGTATTAGCTATCGTTACTGGTGCTCTGACTATGATCTCAAATACATACATTGGTGTTCATGATACAATCTCAGTGCTAATAGGAATTGCCATATTTTTTGCCATTAGTGAGATCATGTCCATGGTTAAGAATATTGATAGAAATAGAACGATGCGTATAGGTATTGGGGCATTCCTATTTCTCTGGATCTTTAGCTGGACTTTATTTAATACATTAGTAAAGATATTATAATCTCATTTTTCGACATTGATCCTATACTGAATTAGATCAATCCACGCGGAAAAATAACCCATATCATAGCTAGTCCTAATCGGGGACGAATTAAACTCAAGAAATTCCTCTCGATAGTTTTCCATTTTTTCTAGGTCAAAGTTAATTTTATTGAAAAAGTCTCTTTCATCGCCGCTTCTAACAGATAATAGAATTCCTTCAAGCGCTGCTAGATAACCTTCCTTAAACTCAGGGTCACCCAGATCTCTATTTTTTAGGTCCTGGAGTACCCGTTCTGCATCTGTGAATCGTCTATCGAGGGCGTTAGAAAGGAATTGTGAGAGATCTTCCCTGGCTTTTCCCTTTAGTATTAAATTCTTAGTAGGTTTAGAACTCTTCGTCACTTTCTATTCCCCCCTCTGTAATTCTCATTGGAACTTCCCCCTCGGGCAATGAGGGACTTGCTGTAAGTTTGGCAATTCTAAGGTTATTTCTTCCTTTTCTTAGAAATATCCTGCTATGACTCATGTGCCCTAGAATATGTCCTCCAACTGGAGATACTGCTTTATTGAAGAAGGAGTCTGGGCTTGCCATCACCTGGTTCGTAACAACGGTGGCTGTATTAAAGGCACGACTAAGTCTCATAAGCTTGTGTAGGTGCTTGTTTAGCATTTGCTGTCTAGGAGCAAGCATCTCCCTCCCTAGGTATTCGCTTCTGAAATGGCTCATCACGCTATCTATTATTATTAGTTTGATGTTATTTTCTTTTATCACTTCATCAGCATTCTCCAGGAGCACAACCTGATGGTTACTGGTGTAAGCTTCAGCGTAAATTACTCCCTCTAGCACTTTATCTTGATCTAACCCAAATCTAGGTGCAATCTGCGTTACCCTCTCAGGTCTGAATGTTGCTTCTGTATCTATATAGAGTGCATTACCGTTCAGCCCTCCCTGTGATTCCCCTAACTGAACTGTTACACATAGTTGATGGCACATCTGTGATTTTCCTGACCCAAACTCACCGTAGAATTCCGTCAGGCTCTGTGTCTCAATACCTCCATTTAATAGGGTATCGAGGCTGCTACACCCGCTGGTTAACTTTTTAATTTCTTTGCGTAACTCGACTAACTCGTCGCCTCTTACAAAGGTTATGGCCATGCTTTTTCTCGCCTCATCGATTACTCTTTTGGCCATTGCTTCGCCGATGCCTGCTGAGACGAGTTCGGCTTCAGAAGCAGTGCCCAGTGATTCAACCGTTTTGAAGCCAATTTCCTTGAGCTTTGAGATCGTTGCTGGACCGATGCCTGGCAGGTCTTCTAAAGTCTTGTACTTTGCCTTGTAGTATTCCAGGTCTCCGGTCATTTTGTCTAATTCCTTGTTTAAATTTACGGGTTTCAGGTTAAAAAGGATGTTTAGTCTTCATCAGGCTCGATTTCTATTACTAATGTTCCCTGATACCCACACTTTTCGCAGCGATATTCGGTTGGCAGGATTCCGTAGTTCTGAAGTCTTTTAATTTTTGAGCTCTTGCAACGGGGACAGAATACTGGCTTTGGTGCGCTGTGCTTGACTTTTTTCAGGGTATCCATTATCCCCTTTAGAAAGGGCAATCCTACTGAACCTCGATATTCTCGTCTGGAAAGCCCATCTTGATTAAGCTATCACGTACCATATCCCGATGGTCTCCCATTAAGAGAATTCTTTCATTTTTAGCTGTGCCGCCGCAAGCACATCTAGTCTTAAGTTCTGAGGCAAGTTTATCAAGTGAGACCTCTTTGGAGTCGATTCCGTCGATTATGGTGTATTTCTTACCCCATTTCCTTGTCTCGAGGCGGATTTTGATCCGTTGTTCCTCTTTACTCATTTCCTCGCAAACGCAGAGGTCTTTTGGTAGTCCACATACTGGACAGATTTCTGCCATTATCATTGTGTAAGCGGTATTGTGCTTCTAAAAGCTTTGCTATTATCTATGGTCTCATGTATAGTTTTGGAGCAAGCTGAAGGCTATTAGAGCGTCCTGACTGTCGAGTATTATGATCGTGTTTGTGCTGCAACTTATGAATTCTACTATGTTCAAGTTTCTGCTAGCAAGCTGCTGGGTGATGAATGATACAAAGCCGGGTGTTGTCTCCACCCTGAGGGGGCTTAATAGTATCAATGCTACAAGGTTTTTGTTTATTTTTACTTCCTTTGGTAGGGGTTTTTTCATAGTCGTTTGATCTACGATGTATATGTACTGATCCGTAAGATTGGCGCTTATGATGTTTGTTATATCAAGTCTTTTAGGGGAGATTACTACACCGATCTTATCCTGTAGCCTAACCTTTGATTCCTTGAGTATGGATTGAACAGCTCTTTCTCTGAGGTTACGGTCACTTGAAATCTCTTCAGCTATCCTTATTATGGCTGCCTTTACAGCCTCTATGCTCCCATCTCCAATCTCATCCTTTAGGAGACGGGCTAGTGCACTGTAATTAACAATGTTCATGTTGAGGGCGTCCAAGATGCTGGGTCTCATCTGAATTTCATCCCTAACCATCTGAGCTATGCTTTTTGCCCTATCTGATGTATCATTATTCATATTTGTAACAAGTATGCCATAATCTATAAAAGCTTGCATCATGCATGAGAGTGTATCCTATTAGGGGAAAATTATGAGTAAAGAGAAAGTTGTTCTAGCGTACTCTGGCGGACTTGATACCAGCATGATGCTTAAGTGGCTACAGGAAGAGTATGGCTTGGACGTTATAAGCGTAAACCTTGATGTAGGTCAAGGCAAAGAACGAAAAGGCATAGAAGAAAAAGCATGGAATCTTGGTGCGTTGAACCATTATACGTTTGATGCCAAAGAAGAGTTCGCGACGGGATATATTTTTCCAGCAATAAAAGCCAACGCCCTCTATATGGGGACTTATCCTGTGAGTAGTAGCTTGAGTAGACCTCTTATCGCAAAAAAACTCGTAGAAGTTGCAGAGATGGAGGACGCCCAAGCAGTAGCTCACGGCTGTACGGGAAAGGGAAACGATCAGGTAAGGTTTGATATTACAATTAAGGCAATGAACCCGAAGCTCAAGATAATAGCCCCTGTAAGAGAATGGAAGTTCGACAGGGCTGGGCAGATAGAATGGGCCAAAGAGCATGGTGTTCCTGTGCCTGTTACTGCTGATAGCCCTTATAGTATCGATGAGAACTTGTGGGGTAGAAGTATCGAGGGTGGAATTTTGGAACACCCTGATGAGCCTGTCCCTGATGATATATGGGACTGGACAGTTGATGTCGAGGATGCCCCTGATGAGCCTGATTACATAAAGATGGGGTTCCATAAAGGCGTCCCAGTGAGTATCGATGGTGTAGAGTACAAGCCTCACGAGATACTGCGGAAGCTAAAAGAGTTAGGCGGTAAACACGGGGTAGGTAGGATCGAGCACATGGAGGACAGGGTTGTCGGATTAAAGACCCGTGAGACTTACGAGATACCAGCCTCCGAGATAACACTAAACGCTCATAAAGACCTCGAGAAAATGGTTCTCACACGTCACCAGAAGATGTTCAAGTTCCAAGTGGATCATACCTGGGCAACCATAATTTATCAGGGCCTCTGGGTTGACCCCTTCAAAGAAGATCTTGATGCTTTCATAGATAGCACTCAGCAGAATGTTACTGGCACTGTTACTATGAAGCTTTTCAAAGGCTCTGCAAAGCCTGTCACAAGGGAGTCCCCTTACAGCCTTTACGACTATAACCTAGCAAGCTTCGACATAAACACCCATTATGACCAGGGTGACGCTGTAGGCTTCATCAATCTCTGGGGTCTCCCCAGTACATCTGCTTGGAATCTGAAGCGAAAGGTTGCTGATGAAGGCGTCACCGAGATGAGGAAGAAGATAGTCCCGGTCCCAACTGGGGATTTCTAATTTTTTTCGTGAAATTCTTATTATATGAGAGTAACTATCATAGATCTCTGAGGGTATATTTTGAGCAGAGAAGAGTCTTTGATCGAGGTCCTTGAACTTACTCTACCGATACCGGCAAAAGTTATCCTGGGGTACAACAAGTTAGAGAGGGATTTCACCAGCGGGGACCTCTCGAGAGCCTGTGATATTCCAAGAAGCACTGCAAAATATTATGTGAATAAGATGGTGGATTTACGTATGATCACAAAAGTACCCCATAAGAGAATGTACCAGAAATTCGCCAACGCTTACAAGTTTAGCGACTGGATCAAAGACTTGATGAAGTTCGCCCTTGAGCCCTTGGAGAACGGCGACCTTAAGCTTCCCACGGAGGAAGAATAGAGGGCTAATAATGTCCCTGAGGGATCTTGCGAAGCCAGATAGGAATAAGCCAAAACCTAAGAAAAAGTTCAGAAAATTAACTCGCAAACAGGTACGGGCGATCAAAAAGAGGGGTTATGACGCGGAGCGAGAGATCGTGGGTATGTTGAGGGATGAAGGTTATGATGCGCTGAGAGTGCCTGTTAGCGCTCCCAGCAGTGAACCCCTCCCAGATGTCTTCGCAATAAAAGATGATTCAATCCTGGCAATCGAAGTGAAGAGTATGGAGAGGTACGCGTACTACAAGAGAGATCAGATAAGTAAGCTGGAAGAATTCTTAGAGATTCATAGAATTTATCCAAGGAGATACGCAGTCCTCGCTGGTAAATTCAAGTATAAAGGATGGTGGTTCAAGATAGCGGACAAACCTGGAGATTATACAATAAAGGTAGATGATGGTATGACTTGGGAGGAATTCCTCCGAAACATCAGCTAGAATAATTCCTCCAACCTAGAAACTTAAGATATTTTTTTTCAAACCCAGTCCCTACCAGTTTTCTAGACTGAAGATCACATTTTTTATCCACCACATTTATTTTAAAAAGGATAACTGGCATGTCTGATGAAGTCTATGATGTGATAATAATCGGAGGGGGCCCCGCTGGTCTGACTGCAGCCCTCTATACAGCACGGCATAATTTGAAGACAATGGTCCTTGAGGGAAATAAACTGGGTGGTAAGGCCCTTAAAGCGCACTGGATAGAGAACTATCCAGGTTTCCCTGAAGGAATAGAAGGACCTAAACTCATGGACAAGTTCATAGATCAGATGATGAGGTTTAATCCGACGGTGAAAAATGAGACTGTTATCGGTCTGAGTGATTTTGGTAACCTCAAGATGGTCTCCACAAGGAATGGATTTCACCAAGCTAAAGCAGTTATAATCGCCACAGGTATAAGTAGAAAACAGCTTAGCGTACCTGGGGAAAACGAGTTTAAGGGAAGGGGCGTAAGTTACTGTGCAGTCTGTGACGGACCTTTCTTTAATGATAAGACTGTAGCTGTTGTAGGATCAGGTCTGGATGCTGTGCATGATATTGAGATACTGTCAGAGACTGCGAGCAAAGTATACGCAATTCCAGGCAAGAAAGGTTACAGCGAGGACTTTCCTCAACTTTCTAATATTAAGAGTAACCCCAAAGTAGATCTTGTTGAGAATACTGATATAAAAGAGATCAGAGGGAAAGATTTCGTTGAATATATCAGACTCGAAGGCTCTGAGCCCCAGAAGTTAGATGTTGATGGGGTTTTCATTATTCTTGAACAAGTACCGACCTCCAGCATCCTATCTGAGGCAGGAATAAAGACTGATGATGGTGGATGCATTCTTGTGGATATGGAACAGGAGACTAATATGGAAGGAGTATTTGCTGCAGGGGACTGTAGTTGTAAGGGTATGCAGGTTGTAACAGCTACTGGGATGGGCGCCAAAGCAGCTCTGTCTGCGATGAGATACGTAAAAAATCTTAAGTGATATCCTTGGGTAAGTTAGAGTTGTTCTTTTCTCCAGTTTGCCCTCACTGTCCAAAGGCAAAGGTGCTTGTGAAAGAGGTGGCCTCAAGATATGATGACGTCGAGTATATTGAGGTTAATACCTATACAGAGGAAGGGATCAAACGCGGGATGTCCATGCAGGTCATGGCCGTACCTACTGTAGCTATTGATGATGAGATAAGACTTGTTGGCTGGCCTTTTGAGGAAAGTGATGTAGTTGAGGCGATCGAGGGGTCTCTTGGGTAGATACCTTTTTTCCTCTCATCGTTATCTTTTCATTGATATTTGATGGGAGACCGAATTGACTCTATAAATGCGCGCTGGATTCTTGACAGTCGGGGTAATCCTACTGTTGAGGTGGAAGTAGAGACCTTCGAGGGCTTCTCAGGTAGGGCAGCTGTGCCCAGTGGAGCGAGTACAGGGATCTACGAAGCAGTGGAACTCAGAGATGGGGGGGATAGGTTTCATGGTAAAGGCGTCCAGAAAGCCCTCAAATCAGTTAATGAAGGGATCGCCCCCAAGTTGAAGGGTATGGACGTCACTCTGCAGGAGAAGATTGACGAAACCATGCTTGATCTCGATGGGACGGATAATAAAAGCAGGCTGGGCGGTAATGCAATCCTGGGAGTATCGGTGGCATGTGCAAAAGCAGCTGCTAACAGCGAAGGATTAAACCTGTACGAGTACATTAATCCTGAAGCATCCTGGCTCCCTGTACCCTTTTTCAATGTAATTAATGGAGGAAAACATGCAGGAAATGAGCTAGATTTCCAGGAATTCATGGCTGCTCCCACAGGGGCGGGAAGCTTTAGGGAAGCACTAAGGATGGGCAGCGAGATCTATCAGTCCTTAAAAACTATGCTAGAGGAGAGATATGGGCCTAACGCTATTAACGTGGGTGATGAGGGCGGTTTCAGTCCACCCATGAGTACTCCTGAGGAGGCGCTGGATGCTATTATGCTTGCCATTGAGGAACTAGGATATGATAGGGATACCAAGCTGGCTCTGGATGTGGCTGCCAGCAGCTTCTACAATTCCGAAGGGTACCTCTTTGAAGGAAAAATCATCACCAGGGGAGAGTTAATTGACAAATACAGGGAGCTGGTGGATAAGTACCCTATTGCCAGCTTGGAGGATCCCCTGGAGGAAGAGGATTTCGAGGGATTTGTCGTTATAACCGATGCCCTCGGGATTCAGATCGTCGGTGACGACCTCTTCGTAACTAATCCAAGGAAACTCAAGAAGGGGATAGAAATGGGTGCCTGTAACAGCTTGTTATGGAAAGTTAACCAGATAGGTACATTGACTGAGGCGAGGAAGGCCGCTGAGTTAGCCATGAGTAATGGTTACACCGTCATGGCCAGTCACAGATCCGGAGATACCGAGGATCCCTTTGTGGCTGATCTATGTGTGGGTATTGAGTGCGGTCAGATAAAGTCCGGTGCCCCATGCAGGGGTGAGAGAACGGCTAAATATAACCAGCTTCTAAGGATTGAGGAATGGCTTGGTGAGAGGGCCCAGTATCCTGAAGGGCTCTTTCTTTAATCCTCTCTAGTTTTTATTGGCTACTACTTGATATCCGCTTAGAGCTAGGGCTTTGCTGCATGTTATCATCTCGTCTATCTTAACATGTTTCTCCACATCCTCGGGGTAGCCCCTGGGCCCGTAAAGGCAGCATTCTATTCCTGCCTGGGCGAGGTGGGCTGTGTCGTTACCACAGTAACTTCTGGGGATAACGGCTCCTATCTTCTTGGGATATTGGCCTGTAACCTCTTTATGGTTTTCTTTCAGGATCTTGACTATCTCTGCGTCTGGGGATACTCCCATGGGTGGCATCACGGTTCCTCCGACCCTGAATCTAGGGTTTATCGGGTACTCGAACTCGTACTGAAACTCGGGGTCTTCTTGTGCTATTTCCTTTAGCATCGCCTTGAAGCGGTCATTGATCTCCTCGATAGTGTATCCTGGAGGGTACCTGAAATCCACGATGGCCGTTACGAAGTCAGGGATATTGTATGGACCCGCGAGATCGTAGTCCCTGTTCCTGCCTCCAATTATGCTGCCTACGACCCACCTGGGTGCCCCGAGTAGATCGGGGTCCCTTGCTTCAAACTCCATCACATCTATTCTGTCTAGGACTTTTCTCATCTTCTTTATCGCGTCTACTGCTTCCTCCATACGGCTTATATGGTGGCTCTCACCGATGACGTTGATGGCAAAGTTGTGTACCCCCACACATTTAGTCAGGATATTCTCCACTCCGTAAGGCTCGGGTACGATGGCGTAGTCCGTCTTGATTCCCTCCTCAAGCATGTGGACGGTGCCTATGCCTCCCTGTAACTCTCCCACCACTGTGGCGCAGACGAGATTGCCCCTGAGTTTTACGCCACTCCTCTTTATGGCTAGGGCTGCCATCAGGAATGCTGCGTCACCACTCTTCATATTGTGTATTCCTGCTCCCCACAGTCGGTTTCCTTCGATTCTCGGTTCGTATGGGTCCCCTTTCCAGTCCGCTGTAATGGGATCGATATCTAGGTGTCCGTTGAACATCATCGACTTCCCACTACCGTCACCCCTGAGGATCCCAATGACCTGCCTTCTTCCCGGCTGAACCTCCTGGACTATTACCTCGTCAAAGTCCCGGTCCTCGTACCAATCAATCATATAGTCGACTGCGAGGCCTTCCTTGTTGGTCAGGCTGGGCTGACGTACGAGGTCGCATGCAAGGTCGATTATTTCATCTTTTTTAAGATAATTAAGAAGGTTCACCATTTAGACGGGTAAGGGTCTCCAAGAATTTAGGGTTATGGTTTATCGTGGCTTTTTTTGCAGTATGGAGTCGAGGTCTTCTTTTCCGAATATCTCCTCCAGGTCTCGGAGGCGGTTTCGGAGGGTTACCTCGCTTGTTCCCGCTGCTTCGGAGACTTCTCTCTGGGTGCATCCTTCCTTGTTGTGTTTACAGGCCATGTATAGGGCTGCTGCTGCCATTCCTCGGGGGTCTTTGCCTGCCAGGGCTTTTTCCTGTCGGGCTTCTCTGAGTATCTCCACGGTTAGCTGGTCTGTTTTGGGGGTGACTTTTACTTGGTTGGCTATTCTGGGTACGAATTTCATTGGGTAGTCGATGGGCATCCGGAGGTCCAGTTCCTGGAGTATCTGGCGGTATATTCGGGATACTGTCTTGTGGTCCTGGGTGCTGAGGTCCGCTACCTCCTTCAGGCTTCGGGGTATCTTGGCTCTTCTGCATGCTGCGTAGATGCTGGCTGCTACGAAGCCGTCTATGGTCTGTCCTCTTATTAGGTCTTCTTCGAGTGTTTTTCGGTATATTTCGATGGCTTCCTCTTTTACTCCTCTTGGGATGTGGAGGGCGTCCGTCATTCGGTCCATTTCTTTGAGGGCTATTTTCAGGTTTCTTGCTCCTGTCTCGCTGAGTTTTGTTCGGGTGTCTCTTCTTTTTAGGCGCCACATTCGCTGGGTTTCCTCGGAGGTGCCTCTTGCGTCTCGGGGGTCGAAGGTGGTGGAGAGTCCCTTATCGTAGTAGAGGTTGCTGAGGGGGGAGCCTGTTCTTTTTTTGCTCTCTCTTTCTTCGGGGGTGAAGGCTCTCCACTCGGGTCCCCTGTCGAGGGCCTGCTCGCTTATGACGTATCCGCAGTTCTTGCAGATTCTTTCCCCCGTGTCAGGGTCTTCTATGATGTCGCTGCTTCCGCAGTTGGGGCACTCTGTTTGGTTACTCAATTATGAGTTCCTCCAGTCTCTGGGTTAGGAGTATGATCTCTGCTGCTATTGCTGGGTGGCTCTTGCACTCGTAGTCGGGGTGGGAGAGCTCGTCAGATATCTGTCTCAGGTGGTTGAGTATTTCCTTGGTGTCGAGGTGGTGTATCCAGTCCTGGAGCTCCTCCAGTTCCTCCTCGTCCACCTGCCCCGTTTCCCGGATCTCGTCCAGGTACTCTTCCTGGATCTCGTCCCAGTTTCTCTGGATCCAGTGCAGGTATCTGGTGGAGGTCTTGTGGAGGAGTCTGTTCCCTTTTTTTCCGTAGTGGTATTGTTCTTTTTTGATGGTTTTCCACGTCTGGGTTATGGTGTTGTATATTCCTTCTTTTCCGCATTTTGGGCAGACGTATCGGTGTCGGAATCCCTCTATGGTGCCCTCCTCAATGTGCTCGGGGTAGCTGTCGATGCATATCTCTCTGAGCCTCACCTCGCACTCTGGGCACCTCTCATCGAATTTACCGTACTCTCGCATAGCATATTTCCATGGGTTTAAGAATTAATAAACATTAGAGAACCGGAGCCCTGGTACCTCCACTTTCACTTCAAGACCTGTTTAATTCTTGCGTTTTTGCATATGATTTACGGCTTTCATGTACAAAGTCGAGGATAAAGGGCTGCGTCTTAGGGGTTCTTTCCGTGAATTCTTTCATTTTTTTTCCGACCGAAAAATTTTTTCCAGTGGTTTTTCACCCGTCTCCCCGAGGACAAAAAATACTCAAATATTCAATACTTAAATCGGGAGCAAAACAGGTAAAAAATACCGGGGTTACTTTGAGTGCATGCAATCCAATACGATAAATTTGTTGACGGCTAATCTATGTAAGATTCTGTTTGTTCTCGGGTTACCTTACGTTATCCTGAAGATTTTGGACAAGCGGAAGGGTGTGGAGGACAAGGACTCCTTTTTTCGGAGTAATAAGATGGTTTTGTATCATCTGCATTTGACTGGCTTGAAGTTCGCTGTTATTTTCTCGTTTGTTCATGGGTTTATGGTGGCTCGGATTGATGGGGTGTATGTGATTACGGGGTGGGTCCTGGGTTCTGTGATGGTGGTTTTGCTGGGGCTCGGGGCCTTTCTGAGCATTAAGAGCGGCTCGGAGCCCATGGATTGGGAGGATGATAGGAATCGGAGGAGGATCCGAGCTGTAAAGTGGGCTCTGACTCTCCTTATGTTTGTATCTCTAGCGCTTCATTACCTGCTCTCTGGGTGGGTAGGCTAGTCCGGTGGAACATCTGTTTCAGGGTTGAAACACGTCTACCATGGGGTTCCTTAAGGTACCCCGGTGCCATTGCTTGTTCGGTCAAGATGAGTGTGAAAAACAAATCTCTGATGATATTGGCCATAATCCTAACGGCTACTTTCGCCAGCACCATGAACCTGGCGATGGCACAGAATGACCCAGCTGCAGGGATCGCCCGTCGAGTAAAAGCGAAATCCCAGGTTACAGAACAAATGATGGAGAAAATTCAGGAAAGGCTGGATGAGCTTGATGAGGCTGAGTATGAAGAACGGTATAATAATGCTACAAAGACTGTGGATGATGGTAATGGAACTGGCGTTGCTCCCCTTTGGATAGCTAGACTTCACGGAAGAGCGTGGCAGTCTTCGGTTGAGGCTGAGGAAAGTGCAGAGCGGATAGGAATCATATTCGCTGCTACCAAGGTCAAGACGAACGAGTACGGCGCGGTTTATGATGTAGTCTGGGGGATCCTTGGGCACGGTGGTGAGCGTGTCGGCGTTAAGGGCCAAGCAGTCCTCTTCAATGATGGAGTGTTTTTTATGAAGCTAGTTGATGATGACTTGGAACTTTACGGTGTCGGGCTGGTTGGTAAAGCCTGGTACGGTGTAAGACTGGCGATGAAGGGATACATGGAGCACGGTGGTACCACGTATGGCTTCCACATGCTGGGACGCGCCTACCCCATAGGATTTAACTGGAAAAGAATACAGGCCAATAAGTAGAGGATAAATTCCTCCAACCCCCTCTTTTTTATTAGCATACTTAGAGTGATGCAGTAGTGACCTTTCATGAATTCATGGAGGATTTGTCTCAGTCGATTATTCGTTCTATCCAGTTACCTCTACGTAGGTAAACCAGGGCTACTGCTGCTGCTGTGAGGTTACCGATGCCCAGTCCCAGCCATATCCCGAGGGAGCCCATGCCCAAGAGGTAGTATAGTATGTAGGCTAGGAGTATTCTCATTCCCCATAGGCGGATGAGGGAGAGGATCATGGTTATCCTCGTCTTTCCGGCTGCCTGCAGGACGCTCATGGAGAGTTGGAAGATGGTGAAGAAGGGGAAGAAGGGTACGAAGTAAGTCATGTAGGTGGCTCCGAGGCTGATGACGTTGGGGTCGTTTATGAAGAACTGGTAGATGGGGACCCGGAAGATGAATATGATGAGGACCTCGAGGACGGATATGCCTATGAACATTCCGAAGAGCTGTTTAACTATCTCATTTACCCTCTCATTGTTCTCCGCCCCGATGTTTTGACCTACCATGGTGGAGAGGGCTGTGGTGCCTCCCATGATGACGATCTGTACGACGCTGGAGATCCTGCTCCCTATCCCGTAGGCGCTGAGTAGGTATCCCATTCCTCCGAGCACCCTGTCCTCGGTGGCCACAAGGGATGTGATAACTGTGAACCCAAGGGCTGTACCACTCTGCCCGATGGAGGAAGGAAGACCTATACGAAGTATCTTCCTGATAAGGTCCAAGTCGGGAACCAGATCTCTTAACCGGAGGTGAAGAGCAACCCTCCCACTGAATAGGAGATAAGTTCCCACCAGACCGGCCAGACCCCGGGTTATAACTGTGGTAAGGGCCGCTCCAGAAGCTCCCATGGCAGGCAGCCCTAGCCACCCGAATATGAAGAAGGGATCCGAGGCAGCATCCAGTAACGCGGATGAGATTGAGAGTACCATTGGAGTCCTTGTGTCTCCATACCCCCTCAGCAGAGCCTGGAAGCCAAAACTCAAGAACATGAAAGGCACCCCAAGGAAGGTTATCCGAAGGTAGTTGACGGCTACAGATAGGACGGCTTCCGGTACGTTCATGAGCCTGAGGATGAGCCGAGAGCTGAAGAAGCCAATAACAGCAATGGTGGCCGATGAGAATATGAAGATGATGAAAAGCTGCCCTGAGACCTTCTCAGCCTCCTTTAAACGATCTGCCCCCACGTACTGTGAGACTAGGGATAAGCCTGCTATGCCAAAGCCTGCGCTTATGGATATGAGGAGGAACATTATGGGCCAGCTTACTGATGGAGCGGAGACTGCCTCGGGGCCAATCTTCCCCAGCCAGTAGGCATCAGTCATATTATAGAATGTCTGGAAGGCGTGAGAGAGCATGACTGGCCATGATAGCTTGAAAGCTGTCTTGAAGATATTTCCCGTGAGGATATCTTCCCTCATGGCCTCCTTCCGTTGCATGAGGAACATTAATCTTAGTTACAATTTTTAAGGGTAACCATAAGAAATAGGTAGGGTTTAGGTTTAACCTGATTGGATCCAGAATATAAAAAAATGTGTTTATTTGATGGGTATCTGTATTCCCGTCATTAACTCTTCGGGTTCAACAGAGTTGGGGTCGTTTAGATATAGGTCTATCATGGGGCCAGTGATCTCGTAGTCGTTTTCCTTTACATAGCTGAGAATAGCCTCGTAGCCCGCTGCTATGTTATCGTAAGGTCCTTTATGGATTAGGCTGGCGACTTTTCTTGGCTTCAGGTTCTTTACCTCAACCGAAGGGTCATCTACGACGACTCTACTTGTTGTTGGGATCGCGACCTCGATGTCTGCTCCCTCTTTTGTACTCCTGGTCATGGTAAACCGTCATGAAGGGTCCGGTGATCTTTACGAAGTTTCTCCGGTTTTCCGGGCTCATTATGATATTCATGAGATCCCCGATGAGTTTACCTATTGTTTCCTTGTATGTCCCCGTCTCACTTTTACTCAATACCCTCAGGGTTTTAGTCTCTTTTATGACTGGTTCTAACATTGTATTTTTCACCGTCTGTCTGTTTTTGAGCAATGATACTGTTCGCTGTAGTTCCTGAAGCTGTCTCTCTGCCTGCTGTAATCGTGAGTTTATGAGTTTCTCCATCGTTTCTTTCTCCCCATCTTTCTTGGCTTCCAGGTATTGCTGTATTTCCTCAAGGGCGAATCCCAGGTCTGATAAGTGCCGTATTTTTACTCCTTGCTGTATCTGGTTTCCTGTGTAGTATCTGTACCCGGTTATGGTGTCCTTTGCCCCGGGGACGAGTATCTCTTTCTGGCCGTAGTATCGTAGGGCTTTCTGGCTTAGTCTGGTTATTATGCTGAATCTTCCGATGGGTATCTGGTCCACAGTCATCGCTTATCAGATTAAACAAGTATCTATTTCTAAGGGCATGTAGTCTAGCCTGGGGGATACTCACTGGGTAGATAATACGGTGACCCTTAAGAAATCTCAGAATGACCAAAATAGACTTGAGCAAGGAGTTAGAGGACGTATACACTGCCAAGAGAAAACCCAAACTTGTTACCGTCCCAGAGGGAAAATTCCTGACTATCCTAGGGAAAGGAGACCCTAACGGTGAGGGACTCTCCGCCCAGATAATGCACGTCGGATCTTACAGTGAGGAAATACCGACCATCAATAAAATCCATGAATGGGTGGAAAAGCAGGGATACAGGCTTAGAGGAGACCATCACGAGATATACATGAGTGACCCAAGGAAAACCAAGCCCGAAAACCTGAAAACAATAATACGCAACCCCGTAGAAAAAATAAAGTAATATAAAACCCCTACATCAAGCCTAAACGGGTTAAATAACTCCCTAGAATTTAGAAATAACGTGTCGGTGGTAATTCTTATACCCTCATCACAGAATTATTTATGAGTTGTATCGTATAGGACTGCTAATACCTTCAAGCAATACAGT
>CAZLHX010000018.1:0-32332 GCA_964559475.1 uncultured Candidatus Bathyarchaeia archaeon
TATTACCTTGTTGAAGAGAAAATCAAAAAATTGTAGATTTTTTCTATCTTTTTTTATTTCGTTTCAATATATGTTTCATTATTAAATTGAATTTCAAATATTTCCATTTTTATTCTATATTTTTCCTAAACAGGTTTACTGATAATATTATAAGCAGAATACAGTATCCGGCAAGTATCAGGGTATTCAACAGCAGTCCACTAGATGTCTCAGTCATTGTTATCTGAAGAGCCTTAACCGAGTAAGTCAGGGGTAGTAGCCTTGCAAGGTATTGAAGGATAAGGGGCATTCTTTCTAGAGGTAGGAAAATGCCACAGAGGAATATCATAGGGAACCTGAAATAGTTACTCAGGGTCTGGGCCTCGAAAACCTCCTTAACCGAGACGGCTACAAGTGCCCCTAGAGCTGAGTGTACAATAGTTGTAAGGACTATTATTATGGAAAACCCAAGAATGTTCGTTATGCTTGCACCTAAAAACAAGGTTGTAAGAAGGCTCATCACTGTTGATATCACCAATCCAAAAATTGTACCTCCGAGTATCTTGCTAAGAAGCACCGAGGTCAAAGACATTGGGGCCAGTAATAGCCTCTCTAGGGCACCTACCCTCTTCTCAAAGGTAATTACGATCGCTTCCATGCTGGTTGTCCCGAAGAGAGCTGCCATCGCAATAAGCCCCGGAGCAAGGTCAACCAGACCCTCAGGGTTTCGGAGGCTGAAGCTTAGGGCAAGCACTACGGGGAATAGTATCCCCCAGCTTATGTTAGGGGGTTTAAAATAGTAGGCCTTTAGGTCCTTTTCGATTATGGCTAAAATCCCTTCAATCTCCTCTTCTATTCTCATCGTTTTCCCTCTTTCTCTAGTCTCATAGATTCGGGGGATAATCCTGTTAATTGTATGAAGGCATCCTCGAGCTGAGGTTTAACTGTATGAATATCCTCAATAGTGATCCTTTTTTCTTCTGCAAGCTTTGTAAATGATGTCAGGGAGGCATGAACATCATGAGTCAGGATAGAGATCCTATCTGACATTACGCGGATATTCTCTGCAGGGACCTCCTTAAGATCCTTAAGTTGAAGCAGGCCATCGGATTTTATCTTAATATTGAGCAGGGGTATATCTTGAACCCTGCTTCGTAGCACATCCGGGGACTCAATCTCCACAATGTTTCCCTTAACAAGCAGAGCTATACGATCACACAGCTGCCCGGCTTCCTCAATATAATGTGTGGTAAGAAATATAGTCACCCCTTCTTTGGCGAGTCCAGATATCACCTCTCTCAGATTCCTCGCACTCATAATGTCCAAACCTGAAGTTGGCTCATCCAGGAACAGTATCTCAGGCTCATGGAGCAAAGATGCCACCAGCACTGTTCTCCGTTTCAAACCCTTGGAAAGCTTACCAAATGGCCTTTTGATGTATTCTGTGAGATTAAAGGTCTCCAAAAGTTCGACTATCCTTTCCTCCCTCAGTCTGGAATGTATGTGGTATAGCTTTGATACGAACTTTAGGTTCTCATAGACGGTTAGCTCATTGTAAAGATTAGACGCCTCAGGGACTACTCCTATGCGTTTTTTAACCTCTGTTGGTTCACTGACAACATCATATCCAGCTACTTTAGCGGAACCACTCGTCGGTCTTGTCAATCCAACCAGCATTTTAATAGTTGTAGTCTTACCAGCTCCGTTGGGCCCCAGGAAGCCGAATACTTCACCGTTCTCTACTTGGAAGCTAATGCCATCCACTGCCCTGGTTTCTCCCCAGTACTTAGTTAGTTCATTTACCTCTACAGCTTGCATGCTCTTTACCCTAGCTTTATGAATTCTTTTTCAACCATATAATAAAGTATCAGCCCCGCCATAAACCCTAAAGCTATATTGAAGACAGCTGAGACGAGAGCTGTGAAAAGCACTATGCTCGTGTTCATGCCCTCGATCTTGAAGGCAACTCTTCCCAGTTCCACTGAAGCCATCAGAAGCATAACACCCGTAATGAAGTCGGGAAAAGCAGAGAAGATTTCTTGGATGCTCCTGCTGAAGAATAAGCCCAGAGAAACCTCTATTAAGCCCTCCATGAGCATCGCACCGCCCGTCCTTGCACCGAACATGTATTGTGCCGCTAGGCCACCTGCTCCATGGCAGAGAGGCATCCCTCCCATGAAGGGTGTGAGAAGGTTCATGAATCCCATATTCATGATGAGGTTTTTCGGGGTTACATCTTTTCTTTCAGGGAAAAGCTCGTGTACCAAGGAGACTGTGGCTATCACCGCGTTTGTGAGGGTGAGGAACATCTGTGCAAAACCCGCGTAAATGAATCCATAGATCACATCATTGATTGTGAAGAGGTGGAAGCTGGGTAAGCATATCCCAAGTTGAATTGCAGAAAGATCTAGCTTTCCTGTGAATATGGAATAAATGAAGCCAAACAATATGAGTAAAATGCTAGATGGAAAGTATCTATTTCTGAGCATGAGAAATCCGATAAAAAGAAAAGCAAGTGCCAAGAGGAGCTGTGGTTCCATGAGTCCCCCTCCAGTTAGTGCCAGGGATATTGCTAATCCGAGCTGGATCCCCCTCACTACAGGTTTTGGCACCTTCATCAGGAGCTCGCTGAGCCTCTGCGATAATGAGAGCATTATCCACAATATACCAAGACCAAACCCTGTACCAAGCACCTGTGATACAGGCCATGCTTGAGCAAGGGCCACTGAGCCCACAACCTTTTTGGGCTGTACTGGAAGTGGAAGCCTGTATATCAGGGATAGGAAGATATTGGTTAGCCCTATACCGAAGAGAAGCCCCGCTGGATCGAATCCACATATTACGATATATCCTACGGTAAATGGAAGGAGGGTCCCAAAGTCTCCTAGGCTCCCACCCAGTTCCCTAAGGTTGAATTCGAATCCCTTTATCTTCAAAGACTACACCAATGATTAAAAAGAAAAAAATAGGGGTTATATTATTCTAGGTGCTGTTTTAGTCCCTTCAGGTTCTCTTCTGCTTCTTTTACCCTCCCCTCTGAGAGAAGTTTTAAAGCTTCAGAGGTGTGGTAAGAGGCGCAGCCTTTTATATCCTCTGAGAACTTACAATCACCGCATGTTTGTTTTTCTGTCATTTTAGACATCATGCAATATAGAGGTAATTTTATAAAGTTTTTGATAATATTACAATTAAATGCGTCGTAATTGTGGAGATAGTAAAAAGGGTAGCAAGATCGAGACTTTAAAGCACTACTTCAAAGCTCTTCACTGCCCTATACGATGGGATATAATTGGTATAATAGGAGAGGAACAGAAAGGGACTAACGAGATATACGAGGAGCTATCTGAGAGGGGAGAGAGCGTGGCGAGGTCCAGTCTTTACTATCATCTTTCAGAGTTGAGATCCGCTGGTATTATAGAAGTGGCAAATTACAGGGAGGAAGGTGGTGGTGCCCCTGAGAAAGTTTGGAGTCTCAAGACCAAGGAGATCAGTATTGATCTTCTAGAGGACTTGAGTTGATCAAATAAATTACGCTATAAGTTAGGAATTTTACCAATTATTATGGTGATTTTCTAGCGGTCGATCATATCAGCCTCGATGTGAAGGTGGGCATAAATGTAAATTTAGCTTTTCCTGCTTTTTTCCGTCAAGATGCATGCACGTGGTACCTCTTATCTCCTTTCGGTTATCCCTGTGCCTCGTATTGGGTTTTTCAGCTTTCCTGATGATTCCCAGCTTGTTATCCCAAAAAGAGGGTACATAGAACATAAAAAGAGATGAAATAAAATAACAAAATAAAGCTACTGCAATGATGTAAGATCCTTCATATTATTAATACTAGACATCATCAACTTGATGTCGCATGCATAGTCTTGCATTTATTCAAATTTGCTCTATGAAATTGCATTTTGTTAAAAAAAAGGGTGTAAAGATCTTAAATCCAATAAGATGGTGGAGTTATTTTGGTTTTTTAGCTGCTCTTTCTAGGAAGCTTCTTGCTTTCTTTATGTCTTCCTCGGGGGCTTTCTTGTGGCAAAGCCACCAGTCTAGGCATTCATATTGTTCGGATCTCTTCATGGCTTCTTGCTGGGTGTGTGGGGGTGGTACGATTATGTCCTCTCCGACAACCTCGTTGTTGGGCCAGTTAGCGGGTATGGCTGCCTTGTGTTTTCCTCCCACGTTGAAGGCTTTTAGCATTCTGAGTATCTCGTCCATGTTTCTTCCCAGTTCCAGTGGGTAGAATAGCACAGCTCTTATGGTGCTCTCGGGATCAACGATGTATACTGCTCTGACTGTTGCAGTGGATGATTCGCTGTGTAATAGTTCCAGTTCTTTTGAGACTCTTCCCATGGGGTCAGCTATGACGGGGAAGGGTATCTTGGTATCCAGGTTCTCTTCTATCCATTCAACCCATTTAATGTGGCTGATATTGCTGTCAACGCTTAGACCAATAAGGTCGGTGTTAAGTTCCTGGAAGTCCTCGTACCTCTTGGCGAATGCTACGAACTCTGTCGTACATACTGGTGTGAAGTCTCCAGGGTGGCTGAAAAGTATGAACCATCTTCCCTTATACGCGTCCGGTAAGTTTATTTTTCCGTGAGTTGTTTCAACCTCTAGTTGAGGAAATTTCTCTCCTATGGTGTACATTTTTCACTCAAGCGAAGTTCGGAATCGTTATTAATAAATCTGTTCATAACCACAAATTAAGTCTTTAAAAATGCGTTAGAGATCTTTTAATCTGCAAGATAATGATTTAAAATTAATTTTAGATCGATTTTTTAGGTTTACACATAGATTATTTGAGTCCTTGAAGGCTATAGAGGGGATCTCCAGTATGCTTCACTGCAGGGAAGTGAATAATCTTAACAACCCCATCAATAGATGATTTAATTTCCATTAACAATTCACCAAAAGCCTCAGTTATGGTGCCCAAGATATCGCCTTCTTTGATCTCGTCACCGGGGCTTACCAAGCTTGTGAAGAAACCGCCACGTTCAGCTCGTATCCCAGCAGTCAGTTCACTGAACTCTCTCAGAAATCATACCGAGGTATCTAGCAACATTAACTACAGCAGTATAATGTCTCTGGATATCATCTAGACTGGTCCGCCCAGCGCCACCAGCCTCAACTATTATGTTCGGTATACCAAGACGGGAGGCAGCTCCCGTTGTAGACAGACTAGTCCCCTTAGGCCACATTACTATGAAATCGGAAAGAGTGTACCTGAGCATTTCCGGATTCTCAAAGTCCTTCTCTGAATCTCCAGTAGAAGCTCCACCTGAATAGAAGGTTAATAGCTCAGGTAAGTCTCCAGAATGTAAGTCCATTAAATGTGTGGCTTTGGTCATAAGCTCAGAGTGTATCAGGCTCGATATGTGATGGCTAATAGTACCAGGTCCATAGAAACCCTCGAAAGTTGGCTTTCCAGGAAATATTCTGTTAAAGTTTAGATTATCCACTGGTAAATCTATAAACTTCAACAGGTTCTTTTTTCTTAACTTTCCTCGTCATATAGAGATAAAACTATGTAGTTTAAATAAGCTCTTTGGAATATCGTATGCTTAATTGAGTTAAAGCAAGATGTCCAGATTATCTGAATATTTCTCTACCTTGAAAGGTAACCTGCTAGTTCTAGTCATAAGTTTGATTATCTGGAAGTCTGTCTTACAAATGGTCTCACCTTATGAGTCTCTCTACGTCTTCGCACTTGGGGGCTCAGGTGTTACTCTAGGTATCCTTTCAACCACAAGGATGCTGGTTTCTACTTTTCTAAGGATCCCAGGTGGATATCTTGCTGATAAGAAGAGCAGAAGCATGGTCATTGGTTTTTCGATCATTGTATCGAGTATAGGTTACCTTTTCTATATCTTTGCAAAAAACTGGGTATGGCTGCTTCCAGGAGCGATTCTATTATCTATTACAGGGCTAGCAGAGCCTGCAACCGAAGCAATAAAGGCGGACAGTTTAAGACCTGAAGAAAGAGGTAGAGGCTATGCTATCATAAACACACTCCCCAATATCCCAGCAATGATGGCACCCGCGATTGGTGGATACCTGATAGTTGAAAGAGGTTCCATTTATGGAATCAGTTTAACAGGCATAAAACACGTCTACATATACATACTAATAGGGGTAGTATTAGTAGGCGTATTAAGGCTAATTTTCCTCAGGGACCTCCACCAACTCCCAGATGAAGCAGAAACTGAAATCGGGTTTAACATGTTTAAAGATGCTTTTCAAGTTGTGAGAGACTCTCCCTTTTCCATGAAAAGGCTTCTTATCTTAGGTGGTTTCTTTATGTTTTGCTTCCATCTGGATTCTGGGATGAGAGCAGTTTACGCTATCAACATCGGAGGACTTACCGCTGTTCAATGGGGCTGGATAGTATCTATAACGTCCATAGTTTCTTCCGTTTCAGCATTGATCATTGGTGGATTTATTGACAGTTATGGCAGGAAAAGGGTTTTCATCCCTGCAGTTGTTATGCTCAGTCTGAGCACCCTTATCTTCGTGCTATCCAAGTCCTACAATATGTTCTTGTTTGCAAGGATTCTCGGCGGGATAGGCTTATACGGTAGGATGATATCGTTCCAGGTTCTAATCGCTGACTCCATACCTGATCAAATAAGAGGAAGGATCATGGGTATATACTATATATTTTCTAGTATGGGTTCTTCCACCGCGTTATTGTTCTCAGGTATATTATACGATTTAGCACCGGAGGCTCCTTTTTACGTCTCCATCTTTTCTTACTTCTTAGCTGCTTTAATAGCAACCAAATTTCTCACTGAACCAAACATAACTAACCACAGAAACTAGGTTCAGGTCTTTTTCGCGAATTCACCAGTGACTAGTGAATTCGCGTCAAGTCTTCATCCATCTAATCTTTGCATAAGTATAGAATTTTCTCTGCTAAAGAACCCCAGTTTCCCATGTTTGAATGTAATTTTCTATCTATAGAATCTTTGAAAATCTTTCATTTTCATTAAGATTATTACCGTACTATGTTAAAGATAGTCTAGGAGTCAAGTTGAAGGGATTCTCTCAGATTAGTAAAGGCAAACAAAGATGTGTTATTTGTGGAGAGAATGGAATTATCTCAAGTAAATTACAGGTATGTCTAAACTGTATACGTGAGAATCCTGAAGAATCAAGGCAGTTGATAAATTCGGCCCACAGAAATGTCCGGAAATCCTATGGTTTACCTCTCACGCCTCCTCGGAGCCCCGAGGGCTTAGAGTGTAATTTATGCTCAAATAACTGTAAAATCAGCGCTGGTGAGAAAGGGTATTGTGGTTTGCGTATTAACGACGGGGGACTCAGTTCTTTAACCTCACCTAATTTAGGCCTTCTATATTATTACTTTGATCCGCATGTAACTAACTGTTGTGGAGCGTGGTTCTGTCCAGCGGGAACGGGGTCAGGGCATCCTATAATGGCAAAAAAGCAGGGACCGGAATACGGATACAATAACCTCAGTATCTTTTTTTATGGATGCAACTTCAATTGCTTATTCTGCCAGAATTCTTCTCATAAAGACCT
Source organism: uncultured Candidatus Bathyarchaeia archaeon (assembly GCA_964559475.1). Lineage (GTDB taxonomy): Archaea > Thermoproteota > Bathyarchaeia > TCS64 > TCS64 > RBG-16-57-9. Next base: position 7,522 of record CAZLHX010000018.1, read on the forward strand.
TGAAAGAGGGAATAAGGTCAGTACTGAAGAACTTGTATCGAAGGTAAAACGAGATAAAAGTATAACATGCATCTGCTACTTTGGTGGAAGCCCTGAGCCCCAGCTTCCCTTCAGCCTCAACTTGGCAAATGAACTAACTGAGGTCGAAGAGGGTAGGGTTTTGAGATTTTGTTGGGAGTGGAATGGCTGTGGGAACCCTATGTTAGTTAAGGAAGCAGCTGAGATAGCAACTAAGTCGGGTGGTAATATTAAATTTGATCTTAAATCTTATGACCCGGATCTTAGTCTAGCTCTTTCTGGTGTTGATAACAGTGCCGCATTCAGTAATTTTGAGATGATAGGCCGTGAATTCTATAATAAAAGATCTGAAGTCCCAATGCTTACTGCCACTACTCTCTTAGTACCAGGATATGTTGATGCACTTGAGGTGAGAAAAATTGCTTCTTTTATCTCTGACATTAATGAATCCATACCTTACAGTCTACTACTTTTTCACCCAAAATATGCCATGAGTGATCTACCCTTCACATCTTATGTTCAGGCAAAATCTTGTTACGATGCAGCAACTGAGTTCTTGGAGAATGTTCATGTAGGAAATCTACAAATGTTAGGTATACGAAACATGAGAGAATTCATAAATAAACCTTAATTCAACGTCGTATTCAAATTAAGAAATTCTATTCTACATTAATTTTCTCTTAAATGCAATTGATTTTACCAATCAAAAACAATTCTATAGATAATAAAAATATTTTTACAAGAACTAAATTTTCAGCACTTACATATGATTGTTTGAATCTTTGGATTTTTTTGAAAGTATACTTTTACAAGCTAGAAAATACCAGTAATGATGAAATGTTGTGAACCAATTAGATTTATAAGATCTATCACCCCGTTATGTATGATTATACATGTCGAAAAATCGTAAGATGATAATAATAGCGGTGATAATAGCGTTAACTATAATAGGCGTTTATTATTTCACAAGAAATGATCAGACTCAGGAATCTGTAACTTTAAAGATCTTCCACGCGGGAAGTTTAACTGTTCCTTTCGAGGAGATAGAGGCTCGATTTGAAGAAGACTTTCCAAATGTTGATGTCCAACTGGAACCTGCTGGTAGCGTTCAATGTGTCCAGAAGGTCACAGAGCTGGGAGAGGTAGCTGATATTGTGGCTTCAGCTGACTATAGTTTAATCCCAAACATGATGATATCTGAATACGCTGAATGGTACATCATATTCGCGAAAAACGAGATGACTGTTGCCTTCACAGATGCCAGTAATTATGCTGATGATATCACAGCTGATAACTGGTATGAAATACTTTCAAGAGAAGACGTAAAATGGGGCTTCAGCAACCCAAACCTTGATCCATGCGGATATAGAACACCAATGGTGATCCAACTAGCAGAGCTACATTATGGATCTGATACAATCTTTGAGACCTTAGTTATAGATAACACTGATATAACCGTCTCAGAGGATGGAGACACTTTCATCATAGACAGTAACATAGAGGATCTAAACCCGAACACAGATAAAATCAGCATCCGTGACAAGTCAGTCGAACTTGTAAGCATGGTACAAAGTGGAGGTTTAGACTATGCCTTCGAGTACAGTAGTGTAGCAAAACAACATGACTTGGATTACCTTGATTTACCGGCTCAGATAGATCTCAGTGAGCTCCAGTATTCAGATACATATAATCGTGTAAAGGTTGAGAAAACAAGTGGGATAAGTACAGGTAAACCCATAGTTTACGGAATAACTATACCCAGCAACGCAGAACACCCGGACATTGCAGCGGATTTCATCATGTACCTAATTAGTGAACAGGGACAGCAAACATTTGTGGATCTCGGTCAGCCTCCCATCAGTCCACCGCTGATCAATGATCTGGAAAAGGCACCCGAAAGCCTCAAAGAATACCTGAACGAAATGGGTTAACATGACATCAACTCTACGACGGTACCCCCTCTCATCAATTTTTTCTGTAATCGGCTCGATTATACTGCTTTTCACGGTCTTGACCCTTCTGAATATGGTCTTTAAACAGGTTGTATACGACCTAGGAGGGCTCGTCGACGCTGCGACTGATAATTACGTGCTTAAATCAATTACTCTTACTCTTTACGCTAGTTTTCTATCAACCTTAATCGCAATAATCCTCGGGACTCCACTGGCTTATATTTTAGCTCGACACGAGTTTAAGGGTAAGAACTTTGTAGAGGCAGTAATCGACCTTCCTGTAATAATTCCTCACAGCGTAGCGGGTATAGCACTTTACAGTTTGTTTATGCGTCGTAGTACGTTTGGATCCGCTTTCGAGTCAATTGGTATTGTTTTCGAGGATCATTTACCAGGGATAGTAGTAGCTATGCTCTTTGTTAGTGCTTCTCTTTTCATTAATGCTGCGAGGGATGGTTTTCAGAGTGTAGATCCTAGACTAGAAAGAGTAGCCAGAACCCTTGGAGCCAGCCAGAGCCAGGCTTTCCTCCGGATAACTCTACCCCTCACTTTGAGGCACCTTCTCTCAGGAGCAATTCTTTCCTGGGCTAGGGGTATCAGCGAGTTTGGGGCAGTGGTAATGATAGCCTTTTACCCCATGATAGCGCCCATATTGATATATTACAGATTCACGACTACTGGGCTTAAAGGAAGTCAACCAATAGCTGTACTACTCATCCTGATCTGCTTGATTCTGTTCGTCACTTTACGGGTATATAGCAGGAGATGGGAGAAAGGATGATCGAGTTCGTTGATGTAAGCCGGGACTGGGGGGAATTTAAGCTCAAGAATGTGAGTTTCAAGGTGGACAAAGGAGATTTCTTTGTTATTTTAGGTCCCACAGGAGCTGGAAAGACGCTTATTCTGGAGACGATTGCAGGGTTTTATTCACCAGATTCTGGTAAAATATTTCTCAGGGGTGAGGACTCAGGAGAGGAGCTCCCTGAGCATCGAAGAATTGGCTTTGTCTATCAAGATTATGCACTTTTTCCACATATGACCGTTGAGGAGAATATCCGTTTTGGGCTAGAGATGAAAAAAATACCCGTTGATGAAACAAAAGAAATGGTTGACTCCTCAGTTAACTTGCTCGATATTAGAGATTTAATGAATAGATATCCAAAGACTTTATCTGGTGGTGAACAACAAAGAGTCGCAATTGCTAGAGCTCTTGTAATCGAACCTGATATTTTGTTACTTGACGAGCCGTTAAGTGCCTTAGATGCAAATACACGTACCTCTATTAGACAGGAGCTGAAAAGGATACATGAAGTTAAACGTATAACGACAATTTATGTTACTCATGATCAGAATGAGGCACTTTTACTTGCCGACAAGATTGCTATTATCATGAATGGTGAGGTAGCTCAATTTGGGCCGTCAGAAGAAGTTTTTAATTCTCCTAATAGTTTAACAGTTGCGCAATTCTTGGGGGTTGAGAATATAAGTAAGGGCAAGGTCATGAATTATTCTGAGGGAGTAGCGTTTGTTCAAATCGATGATTATCTTGTTAAGGTGGCTTCGGAGGTCGAAAAAGGGGAAGTTTTTGTTTTCATTAAACCTGAGGATATCATACTGAGTGAGGAACCTCTAGAATCAAGTGCGAGAAACGTACTAAAATCAAGAATTACTGAGGTTATTAACATGGGAAAACTCTACGAGGTTAAGGTTGATCTGGGGTTAAGGTCAATTATCACGAAACAATCAGTTGAAAAAATGTGCCTTGTTGAAGGTAAAACTATTTACTTGAACTTTAAAGCTTCAGCGGTTCATATCATTCAATGTTAAAAATATTATACCTTGATTTTGTAGTACGTGTTTAGCTCATTAATTATCTATGCTAATATTGAGTTTAGATAAACCTTATTTTGATTTTTCCACGTAATCATTAGCTAAAAACCTGAAAAAATATGTTAAATTTCCACTTTATTAATCCAAGCTAAACACATACATTTTGTAAAATTAATAAAAATTTTTTCAGTTAACTCTTGTGCTTGATTCTTTCACGGGCCTTAAATCCTTCTTGGTATGGATCATTTACTTAGTTTTCTTCAGGATTAACTGTTTCGTGTGGATACTTTGATAACTCTCTTACTGTACTGAGCTTGTATATCTCTTCATTTTTAGAAGCCTTTTCATGCTCTTCATCATATCGTTTTTCTATTTTAGGATCACTTTTCAATATTAAGTGCATCCGCAATGCCCCGGGACCTTGTTTTGTATCGAAATAACAGATGGGGCATTCAAATCTATTTATTTTCTCTTGTTTTTCGTCTAAAACGACATATTTCTTATATTTTTCTGGCAATTCTATTGTCTTTTTCATCAATAAAAACCAAAAATAATCATATTTAATCCCTTTGAAGCTATGATTTCAGGTATTTATAGAATAATTATTATCGTTATTTTGATGATTTTATGATCTATGCACTAGTAATATCACCAATATAAGGCCTAAGATTGTCAAAGAGTAAAAATACCAGTCTGGCCAACTTGTTGCAACGTTCGTAATGATGATTGCTAAACTCATGATAAACGCACACAGTAACAACCCACTGAATATCCGGTCAGAGGCTCTATCGATGGAATTTTCTAGTTTTTCCAGCTCAGGGATATCCACCCTATGTCTTGCCCTGCCCTTTGAGAGATCTTCAATAAAATCACCGATAATTCTTGGTAAGTCCATAATATCTCTAGTCAGTGTGGTCCTGATTCTCTCTAATTGTTCTGGGCTGAGATAGTTTTGAACAAGTATTTTGCTTAAATACGGTCTCACTCTTTCAATAAAGTTGAATTCAGGATCGAGCAGTATACCTATATCCCCTACCATGGTGAGAACCTTGAGCATCAGCATTAAGGTACCGGGGAGTTTTACTTTATGTCTGTAGAATGTGTAGGTTATGTCATCTAGGCTGTCGATGAAACTATATTCCTTTAGGTCGTATCTTCGACTTTCTCGAAGGATCACATAGAGTTCATCTTTGAACTCATCCAAATTGGTAAATTCAAAGGATACACCAAGATCCCTCAGACTTCGAACAACAAGGTCAACATCATTCTCGACTATACCATAAAGAACCCGAGTGAAAGTTAAACGTCTCTCAGGTCTAAGTATTCCTATTAACCCGAAATCCAGGAAGACTAGCTTGCCTTCATCTGTTACCAGAAGATTTCCTGCATGTGGATCTCCATGAAAGAATCCATCTTCAAAGATTTGTTTTAGATATGCTTGAAATCCTAACTCCGCAAGCTCAGGTAAGTTAAATTTCCGTTCGAGTTCACTTATGGCGTCTATCCTCATACCTTCTATGTATTCCATCACAAGTAAACGAGTCCCTGTTTTTTCCCAGTAAATCTTGGGTAATCTTATCCTCTCGATTTCTTCAAGGTTTTTAGCAAGAGTCTCTGCATTTTTTCCGTCTCTTACAAAATCTAACTCTTTCCTTATCTGTGTACTGAACTGCTTTACTATCTCAACAGGGTTATACGGCGCGAGGTATGGAAAAGTACTCTCTACTCTCCGTGCCACTGATTCAAGGATGGTGAGATCTACCTCGATTAATTCCTCAATATCTGGACGTTGAACTTTAAAGACTACTTCTGAACCATCTAAAAGAACAGCTCTATGTACTTGGCTAAGGCTAGCAGCCGCAAATGGCTCCTCTTCAACATATCTACATATCTCTTTTAGAGGTCCACACGTTTCCTCAAGCACAGACTTTACCTTTTCAAATGGCTCTGGTTTTACCTTATCTGTAAGCTTCTGCAGTTCTTTGATCATTGGCTGTGGAAGAATATCTCTTCTTGTGCTCATAATCTGTCCAAGCTTGATGAAAGTGGGACCAAGTTCCTCAATAGCCATTCGTATTCTTGTATAAACACTAAGGTGCTCATATTCATCTCCTCTTTGTAAAAACTCTGGTCTGGACTCCTCAGGAAATAATTCATCTAGGAAGATACCGAACCCATATTTCGATAGTATTGAGGCTATCTGAGCATATCTTGCTAGACGATTTACCATTGATAATTGTAATGCATTACAATTAATAAGGTTAAGATAATCTAATAGCGCTATGAATTAATTTCTATTTATAGAAAGACTTTAAATCGATTGACTCGTTACACTCGTAGATTCCAATATTGCTTGGAGAAATAATGTTCAACAGTGAAGCTTACTATGAGTGAAGAAGAAAAGTTAGAAAAACTCGATGAGGAAGAAGAAAAAGAAGGGCTCGAAGAAACCCCTGAAGAAGAATTAAAAGAGGAGACCGCTGAGGAAGAATTCGAAGAAGAAACTGAAGAAACAGATACTGATGAGGAGCCGGAACCTGAAGAGGAGGAAGAGGAAGCTCCTGAAGAAGAGGAACCAGAAGAGGAAGAAGAATACTTCGAAGATGCCGTTAACAAAGGCGACTTCATAAAGCTTGAGATGGCGGGCACAGTTCAGGAGACTGGAGAGATATTTGAAACTACAGACCAAGAGCTAGCAGAACAGGAAGGAATCTATAATGAAAACCGAAACTATGGACCAAGACTGGTTATCGTCGGTGAAGGATTCGTCCTAAGAGGTCTAGACAATCGCCTCCCGGGTACACCCTTTGATGAAGAAGTCGAGATAGAGATCCCCCCTGATGAAGCCTTCGGAGAGAGGGATCCAAGCAATGTAGAGACTATACCATACAGGATACTCCGAAGCAAGGGAATAAACCCAGTGGTCGGGGCTGAGCTCGAGATCGATGGACGCCCAGCGATAATTAGAAGCGTCGGAGCAGGCAGAGTACAGGTAGACTATAACCACCCTCTAGCTGGACGTACAATAGTTTACAAAGTAGATGTAACAGACCACATAACAGACGACGAAGAGAAGTGGAAAGCACTCATCGGAAGAAGATTTATCGGTATCGAGACGGACAAATTTGAACTCGAAGAAGTCGACAAAAAGCTACGAATCAAAATCCCCGATGACATATTCTTCAGCGAGAATATTCAGATAGCAAAACGAGGAGTTGCCTTGGACATCCTCAGGTACTTTGAGAACCTAGACTACGTAGAGTTTTACGAGACTATAGAGAGATCCTAAAGGGCTAACCCCCTTGAAACATGAAGCCTGCATCGTAGGAGGAGGTCCTTCAGGGACATTAGTAGCTACGAAACTGGCCTCAAAAGGATTTAATACTGTTATTTTTGAAGAACATTCTACCATTGGGGTACCTAATCACTGTGCAGGTCTGATAAGCGTCAAAGGACTTGCTAGACTGGGAATCAAGCCTAACCCTGATTTTTATCAGAATAATATTTACGGAGGACGAATCTACTCGCCTGATGGTGAATTCATAGAAATAAGAGACAGTAGACCCAGAGCACATGTAATTGATAGAGCCTCATTTGACCAATACTTGGCACATCGTTCAGAGAATGAGGGAGCCATTATACACAAGAATCAACATGTAAAGCAAGTTAAAAAAGGAAAAATTAGGATAAATAATGACTGGATTCCATCTGAGCTTGTCATAAATGCCGAGGGTGCAGGAGGCAGGTTAATGAGACGTAGTGGATTGGGATATAATCCTCCTAAATTAATTATGGGATATAATACGGAAATTGAGGGGGTTGATGTTGACCCGGAACTGGTTGAGATATGGTTTGGAGAGGATATAACTAAGGATTTCTTCGCCTGGGTTATCCCTATCGATGAGAAACGGGTCAGAGCAGGATTGGGGACAAGCTCTAATAAAGGTTTAGAAAAAATTAGGTCCTTTATCAAAAAGAGATTCAATAAAAATGATTTACCCTTGGTAAATGCAGGTCAAATTTGCGTAGGTGGACCCGTCCGGAGGACGGTATATGATAATATCTTACTTGTGGGAGATGTTGCAGGTCAGGTTAAAGCAACTACTGGTGGTGGCGTGATAATTGGAGGGCTCTGTGCCCAGATAGCAGGTGAGGCTGCTTCGGAGTATCTTGAGGGAAGAAGTTCTTTGATGAAATATGATAATTTGTGGAGAAATAAATATGGATTTGAATTAAAATCAATGTGTACACTCCGAAAAATATTGAATAGAGTTGATGATGATAGGTTTAATAAAATATTTCACAGAACAAGGGAGAAAAATATCGAGGATAAACTACAACATCTTCTGGAAACGGGTGACCTGGATATGCAGTCTAGCGTCATCAGAAACGCCCTCTTTGATCCAACTATCCTGTCTATTCTGGTAAAGGGGATGGGAGAGTTAGCCTTAAGTGAATTATTTTCATTATTTCGATAATTAAAATATTCAAGACTTAATTACTGAAACATGCGGTTTCTTTGAGATATTTGAGGAAATGAACTATGAATCTAAGCTTTTCTATTTTCAAAACTATAGTTCGGTCAATCTTTAAATAATACTGCTATTGCCTATGGAGTGGTTACACAATGGCTACATGTATAAGCTGTGGAAGAAGAATAACACCCGAGGAAAAAGCCGTAAAATTCAATTGCCCAAGCTGCGGAGCAGTAACCCTTTGGAGATGTGAAAAGTGCAGGCTATTCGGTCGGAAATACAGGTGCCCAGCCTGCGGATTCTCAGGACCTTAAACTTTCTGATTTCCTTTGACGAATTGTTTAATAAAATTAGATTAGTGGAAGTTTTCCGGTTACTTTATCAATCTTCTGCTCCTCATCCGGTCCTATAGCCATACATGTAACTGTTCCAGGAGGCACCTCTGTATGACCTGCATCCCTTATAAACACATTAACTAGGTCCAACTGTTCAGCAGCTACAGCGAGCTCTTGAAGTTCTTCATAGTTTTCAGCTTCTAATGCTACTTTCTTCGCCCCTTCATTCATCCATTTTCTCCACTGCTTACTGTGAGTCTTCTTAGCTTGCTCGTTTGCAGCTACGGCTGCGTGGCATGCTTGTGCTATCATTTTACCTTTGCTCATGTCTAGGTCTCTTCGGATCAGGATGACCATTTTGTAGCTGAACGGGCTCATTAAGGCACCAACCTGTCCCTATCTCGGGGGAACATACACGCTTCTCTAATGTTATCCATCCCTGTTACAGTCATTGTTATTCTCTCCATGCCAATACTCCATCCTGCGTGGGGAGGGGCTCCATACCGAAAAGCCCCAATGTAGTATTCAAAGTTCTCAGGGTTAAGCCCCTTAAACTTGAGTCTTTCCTTCAATAACTCTGGTAAGTGTATACGCATTGTACCGCTACTGATCTCTATGCCATTATATAGACAGTCGAAGGCTCTTACTATCCTCCTACCTATATCCTGGTTCTCTGGGTAAATTTGCTCTAGGTACTTTTGATCTTCCTCCAGCTCCACGTTATATGGCATGGCGTAGAAAGCCTTCTGTTCACCGGGCCAATCTTTCAAGAAAAAAGCCTCATCACCTACCAGCTCGGTTAGCAGTTTTTCTTGTGTCTTGGTAAAGTCGTCGCCCCAGAGGATAGATTCTCCTTCATCTTGTAATCTTTGTATCGCCTCAGTATAGCTAACTCTCTTCAGGGGAAGCTTAGGCAGATTAATGTCTCGTTCTAGTAGCTCCAGCTCGTCAGGGGTCTTTTCTTTTGCGTATTTGAGCATATTTACCAAAACCTTCTCGAGTACTGACATTACATCCTCATCGTTTGCAAAGGCTTGCTCGATATCCATCTGACGTACTTCGTTTAGGTGAGTTGGTGTGTTAAATTTCTCAGCTCTCCAGATCGGTGTAATAGTGAATACCTTCTCGAAGCTTATGGCACACATCTGTTTATACAGCTGTGGACTCTGGGCAAGGTAAGCCTGTTTTTCGAAGTAAGGTATAGCGAATAGATCAGCTCCACCCTCTGAGGCTGACCCGATGATGCAGGGTGGCTGAAACTCCATATAGTCGCGTTCTGTCAACCAGCTACGAAAACCCGTTACAAGTGCGTTTTGTACACGGAAAATTGCGTTTGTTGTGGGTGCGCGAAAGTCTAGGAACCGCCAGTTCAGCCTCGTCTCGAGGTCGCTTTTTTTATTCTCAAGGATATCCACGGGCAGGGGCTGTTCGCTCCTGTTTAGTACCTCAATGCTATCTGGGATAAACTCGAGACCCGCGTTTGCGATTTTACTCGGAACTGCTTTACCGTATACTTTGATGACGTCCTCTCTGTTGAGGTTTAATTCAAACATCTCAGGGGAATCAGATTTTACTACTACCTGTATTTCTCCCGTCTTATCTCTTAGTACTATGAATCTAATATTTTTAAGGTCACGAGTTCTGGTAACCCAGCCTGCGAGGTTTACTTTTTCCCCTATACTAGATTCTAACTCAGAAACGTATATTCGGTCAAACATATCCTAGACTCCACTGTTTTACGAGGCTAGAATAAAGTAGGATATAAAAAGTTTGGCGGTTAGTAGGTATACTCTACCCGTAGATCCATGTTTCGTACCTTCTTGGCAACGGTAGATAACGCTTGGAGTCTCTTTTTACTCAAGCGTCTGGTTCCGCGACCCTGCAGCACGACTCGTGTCTCTGTTGTGCCGTCTGGAAGCCATATTATATTAATGGTAACAATATGCTGGTTGATAAACAAGTCTTCAAGGAACTGTCTGTCTTTAGTTCCGCTTTCAAGGACTAGTATCCGCTTGTTAGTTTTATCTCCTAATTCACGTAATAATCCGGGAGCGTTATTGAATTTACTACTATCTCCTTTTCCTACGACAAGAACTAGGAACCCCCCCGCTTCTAATGCATTATCCAGTCTTGTTTTTTGCAGGAACTGATACTCGTTCTCCAGCTCTAAAAGTTTCTTGGCTGCTTCCATGTATTCTTCGCTGACTTCACCAGACTCTACTTTAGTTTGGCACTTTGAGCAGAGCATTCCGCTCTTCAAACAGAACTCGCATAGTTGTAATTGCAAATCGATGGGTCCTCCGGCGCGTCGGAGGGGTCATCTGGACTTACTTCACGCTTTAGCTCTGACATGTATGTCTATGGTGCTAACATTGGAAGGCCCGTCTCCACCTTTGATGCTCTCAGTGCCAATCTTTATATCAGCAACTTTTGCATCGGGCAAATACCTGTTCCTAAGGACCTCAACAACATCGACAGCATGGCTGATATTGCGTCCTCTAGCCTTAACAACAACCTCATTGTGTCCGCCTTTGATTAACGTCATGCAAGCAAGCACGTAGTTGTTTACGGGCTTTTTTCCAATATAAACGATATTAGTTTTCTCCATCTTGACTCCTCTATGGATAGTTTACGCTGGTGTGCTACATAAGAAAACTAAAGGGTTAAAAGGATTTTCTTTTCAAGACTAAAAAAGCATTCAAAGCATTATTGTATCTATTTTTTGTAAAAAAATGGTGAAAATGGGGAAGTTATTCCTTTTTCAGGATGCGCCCTGGTGTTGCTCCTGAATGTTTTCCTTTCTCTACTACAGGAACACCATTAACGAAGACGTACATTATGCCTTCAGGATATTTTCTTGGCTCTACTTCGTTAGCTTCAACCTTTAGTCCTTGAAGGTCCATTAAGACGATGTCAGCGTAACTCCCCTCGTTTATAGTTCCCCTGCCTTCTAAGTTGTGGACTCTGGCAGTCATGGTGCTCGTTTTCTGTACGACTTCTTCTAAGGAAAAGATCTTTTGTTCGTTTACATATCTATTGAAGAATATGGGGAATGCGGCGAAGCTGTTTATCCCTGGCAAGCTATATGGGGGATTCTTTGCCTGGTATTTATCGTCGCTTACCATTGTGTCTAATCCAACCATTCCATTTGGATGTGTATAGTATTGATCATAAGCTGGGTTGTAAGATAGTGTGCCGGTTACTCCTCTTGTATTTGGGTCTTTTACAATTATGTCACAGTATGTTTCCCATGGGTCCTTATCCCAGATTTCAGCAATTTCAGCTACTGATTTACCATCAATGTCCTCTACTTTACTTTTAGTTACTATGAGGTTCTCAGCCCACCGGGGATTCGTGTTGGGGTTGTATGCAACTCTGATAAACCATTTTCCACTTTTGATAGCATCGTAGACTTCTTCGCGGAAATCAGGTACGTCCAGCCACTTTCCAAGGGCTTCACGACTTCCTAACTCCCTAAGCCACGGCTCAAGTAGACCGCAGAGATAGGGCATTACACTAAAACCACCTCTAACTAGGAATGGGATGGCGTCCCATGTTATACCAAGTTCATCCTCACTATCCTTCAATATCTGATCGATTGTTACCTTCAAGTTAGCTTCCTCAAGCTCTGGGGGTGGTGTTGGGTGAATATTCCAGCCAGTTGATAGGTGAGCATAGTGTAGCCGTACACCTGTTTTCTTGTGGACCTCCACACATTCCAGTAGTGCGGTTATTTTTTCGTTGGGGGTGTGTCCTGCTGCTATCCCTCTTCTCCGGCCCGTCCTTCTCCAGTGTGGACAGTAAACTCCATCATAATCTTTTAGCTGTGAAACAGCTTCAATTATTTCATTTTGATCTGAGAATACATCGGGATCATAGTCCAGTCCAGTGCTCATCCCAATGCATCCTTCCTTCATTGCCTCGTGGATTAGTTCATGCATCTCAGCTCTTTCACTCTCTTCGCTATGACGTTTGTAATCAAGCCCCATTACCTTGGTCCTAATTGTCCCATGACCTACCAATGGCGCGTAGTTTATACTGATCCCGGTTTTCTCTACGGTATCAAAATACCCCCCCATAGTCTTCCAGTCTAGAGTCCACCCAAATATTTGGTCCATCCACTCATTTACTTTTTCGAGGGGGTAGTATGGTTTACGTGGATAATACTTGTAAGGCTCTAAATCGACCAAGTGGTCTCTTAACAACCAGGGTATTCTTACGTGTTCTCCCAGTGGGGCGGGGCTTCCTCCACATTGTCCTCCCACAAACGTCGTTATCCCCTGCATCACATGGCTCTGGGTCTTAGGATACCATAATAAAGCCCAGTCAGCATGACTGTGGGCGTCGATGAAGCCCGGGAGGGCTGTTAAACCTTTCCCGTCTATCTCCCTGACGGAATCACCTTTTATATCTCCAGTCCCAGCAACCTTATCATCCCTTATTGCGAGGTTTCCCTTGTATGCTTTCTTTCCTGTTCCTTCTACAAGTTTCACGTTCTTTATGATGTAATCATACTCCATAGAAATCTAAGACATATACTGGGAAACGTGGATATAACTGTTTTATTTACCTTAGCCTAGTACGGTCGTTTTTCCAAGGGTCTGCAGTATTGCTGTATATTCCGCTCTCCCAGTAACCGAGTTTGTCTCTAATCTGAAATATTATCTTTTTGAGCCACATCGGTGACTTGTACGCATATTTATGAGGCACGACTAGCCTCAATGGACCCCCAAGGGGTATGGGTAAGTCTTCATCATTCAGTCTGTGTGCGAGGATAATATCCTCTCCCGTAAGTTCATCAATTGGAAGGCTTGTGGATTAGCCATCATAACACTTGAGTATAACATATCTTGCCTTTTTAGTAGGTTTAACCTTATCCATTAATTCGCTGAACAGGACTCCCTCCCACTTCTGGTCCTTTACACTCCAAGTCTCTACACAGTGAAAATCACTTACTGAGACGGACTGAGGTAGAGACATGAGACCGCGCCAGTCAAGAATCATTTGCTTCTCCACCTCTCCCTCGATTTCTAGCTTCCATTCTTCTTTTGAGATATTTGGTAAAGTTGGAGTTATTCTTGGGTGTTCTGTGCCCCATCCCAGTATATTTAGTATGGATACTGTTAAGTATGTAGTGTTATGTTTATACATTTAGATAAAGATGCAGAACTTAGAAGAATATCCGACTGTTTCAAGGTGGTTTGGTAGACTAGGAGAGAATACCCAGGTAGTTTATGAGAATACTTTCAAGTTATTTATGGAGTGGCTAAGAGAACATGACTCTCCCTTCAAGGATTATAGCCCTGATGAACTCATAGAGTATCAGGCTAACTGTGATAATGGATCACGATACAACCTATTGGACCTTATCCAGGTATGGGTAAGTAGCCAAAAGAGTAGGGCTAGTACAAAGAAGAGATACTACGCTGTAGTAAAATCATTCTTCTCACATAATCGAGCTGAGCTTCCCAAAGATCCAGGCTATAATATCCGGAGTAAAAAACCCCCAGTTAGAGGAACTTTGACATTAGAGGAACTTAAGCAAGTTTGCTTAAAGTCTAACAAGACATACAGAGGAATATTCCTATCAATGTTTCAGGGAGGAATGGATCAATCTAGTTTCCTTTACTGGAATGAGAACGGATACAATGATCTAGTTAAGCAGCTCAAAGAAGGAAAAGAAATAATCAAGGTAGATCTCCCAGGGCGAAAGCAGACCAGAAACAAGAAACCCTTCTATACCTTCATAGGACCTGATGCAGTAAACAGCATCAAGGACTATCTTAAGACCAGACCAAACATAGAAGGACCAATATTCCTTAACCAGTTTGGAGAGAGCATAAAGAGTAAAGCGTTAAGAATGTACTGGATAAGAAAAATCAAGCAATTAGGGTTAGTCGAGGAAAAGGATGATCCAAACCCTGGAACTAGATACGGTAAAAACCTGCATGAAGTTAGAGACTTATTCAGATCGCAATGGAGCAAATCTTCAGCTTCCCACGTGGTAGCTGAATACTGCATGGGCCACGTGATAGATGATCTAGGATGCGATAAGAGTTTCAGAGATGTCGACTATTATAGAGAGCAATACAAGGATGCAGTAGACCAGCTCCAGATAATAAGCAGCTCTCAGCCATACGGGAAAGTGGATCTCTCAGAAGTTAAAAAACTAAGAAAAGAGAATGAGGAACTTAGACAAAAGCTAGAATACTCACAGACTGAGTTACAGGATAAAATGGCTAGTTTAGAAGAGAGATTTATGAAGGAACTGAAACTAAGATCCGAGTAACAAAGTTTTTTTCATTTACCCTTATCTCAGCAGCCCTAAGATGTGCTCCTAGAAGGTATTTAATTAATCTAAATACCTGAATAGGCCCTCATAATGTTTCAATATTTGCGTTATATCCTCAATATTCTCTTTAAGCTCTTCCTTAAACCTAGTACATAGCTCATTATTTGACTTAATCACATCTAGCAATTTCTCTAGTTTATCCCTCTTCCCATAGATGCGATAATGATCTAGTAAGGTAAATAGGTAAATATCATCTGAGGGTTTCAGATTTTTGGTTATAGCCAGGGTACTGTTAAGAATCTGATCTCTGAACTTAGCCTTAATCTCAGAGGTAAACCCCTCTTCCTCTAATAGATTCCAGATCTTAAACAAGTCTAACTTATCCTTATGGACCTCAGCAATTTTATCGAGGTTACCAGCTTCAGTTTTTCCAAAATGTTTTAACGCAAATACTAAGCCGTATTGAGTTAAACTGTAAGGCTGCTTATCTCTAGGGCCTACTGGCTCACCTTTTACAATAAGCTCTTCCTCAACCATTTCTCCTAGAGCTTCAAGAATTATACTATTAGACGCAATTTCTTCTTTTTTATACAGTTGATAATAGGTCTTATCTCCATAAAGGAGACTTCTAAGAATTTCCCCATGAACCCTTAACCTTTGATCAGATAGATAATATGTTTTCAATTCTACACTTTCCTAAATATATGTATTTTTTCTACAATATGTTTACTTATTTCAATATATATGTGTTTTCAGACATAACACTCATGGAAGCAAAACATGAGACAACGACTAGGGCTTTTAGGCTACCTAAGAACATAGATTCTGCATTAGTGCAAAAATCTGAGGAATTAGGCTACCTAACCCCTAGTGAATATCTGCGAAACCTAGTAAGAAAAGAACTGGAGGCTCAATAATTTGACTGAGGCCCCTAAGCGTGAAGGCAAGGAACCTCAGCCAATTAACTCAAAGTATCAGGGTTTATATGAATTACTAGAAGAACTCAGAGAGCTGAAAAAAGAAATTAACAGTTTACTGGAGGTCTAGCCCTCTGTCAAAAACCAAGCAGATACGCTTTATCAAACTCTTTAAGGATGGAGAAATAATCTGTAACCCTGGAGCAGTAGAAGAGTTTAGCAACGAACACGCTGATTTTTTAGTAGAACGAGGATTCGCATTATTCGTTAATGAAAAGGTTACAATACCTTCCCAATTAGCCAAAAAACTAGATCCATTAGGTCCTCATTTTATCAAGGTCCGGGCTAAAAGCAAAAAACCAGTAGAGGGTAAATGGACTACAAAACCCGATACCTGGTATAAATCTGATGATAAAGAGATCCAGGGTTGGCTAGAAAAAGGCGGTAACTATGGGGTAATATGTAACGATGGGCTTATAGTGGTTGATACGGACACCGAGGAACTTCAAGATATAGCTAAAGAACAACTGCCCGAGACCTTCATAGTTAGAAGCGGAAGCGGAAAAGGCTTACACTTCTACTTTATCTGTGATATAGGGAAAAGCATACGGTTAAACAAGCCCCGGGATTCAACCAACAACATAGGCGACATACAAGCAGTAAAAAAACAAGTAGTAGGGCCAAACTGCATACACCCGGATACAGGGAACCGTTACAAGATAGAAAATAATGCAGAAATAGCGGAACTAGAAGCCGACACCCTAAGAGACGTGTTTGTAGACTAACATAAAACCAGAGAAAAAACCAGTAGTAGAAGAATACCTTACATCAAGAGCACAAGGACTAAACATCACAGACCTAGTACCCTTATCATCTTTGAAAAAAATTGGTGGTGGTGAATACCAGGGAAGCCACCCGGTACATGGAAGCCGGGGAGGACAGAACTTTTGCGTAAACCCTGAGAAAAACGTATGGTATTGTTTCCGGTGTAATAGCGGAGGCGGTCCATTAAGTTACCTGGCGGTAGAAGCCGGAATAATCTCATGTAGAGAAGCCCAACCAGGTGTACTCAAAGGAGAGACATTAACCAGAGCCCTAGACCAAGCAATAAAAAGAGGGTTACTAAGCGAGAAAGCATTATGCAGAACACTTCAACAGGTCCATGACAAATTCAGTAAATGGCTTTACATGGAACCAGAGGACTTTGACTTCTTAGATGTAGCACTAGCAGCGGACTTTGATCCAGAGGTACTAGGAGATCCATTATGGGTTTTTCTAGTAGCATCAAGCGGAGGATTAAAATCAGAGATAATAAGAGCTGCAAAAGGCTACCCGAAAAGCTACAGCTTAGACAGTTTAACCCCACATACATTAATTAGTGGACTAGCCAAACAGAACCCTGAAACCGGGGAAATGGAGCCAATAGCCGGGATACTACGTGATCTCAACGGTAGAACTCTTCTACTAAAGGATTTTACGACTGTTTTAAGTGCTGATGAAGGAACAAGAAGCGAAATATACGGGCAACTAAGATCAGCATATGACGGATTCTTTGAGAAAGCCTTTGGAACCATGCGTTACCCGGTAAGAGTACATAGTAAATTTGGACTATTAGCAGGTGTAACCCACGCTATTGACAAGTATACCAAGATGCAGGGCCTACTAGGAGAACGCTTCTTAATAGTGCGATCTACACCGGATAGAAGAAAAGCAGCAGCTAAAGCACAGCGAAACAACCAGAAAGAGCACCTAATGAGGCCAGAACTTAGGGAAGCTGTAGCCACGTTTTATGAGAGCTTAGACTTCTCAAAGATACCGACCTACACCAAAGAGCAAGAAGAGATCCTATTGGACCTAGGCCTTTATGTCGGTTTAATGCGGTGCGGTGTATGGGCTACCTACTATCAAGGCGAGATAGTGGACATGGACATAGTAGAATCAGAGATACCTACAAGGGTAACAAAACAAATAAAAAAACTAGGATGCTTACTAGCGATAATAAGAGGACATGAAAAAATAGAACCAGAGGACATACAAACACTAAGAAGAGTAGTTAGAGACACCTCAGATCCAAAACGACAGAAAATATTAGACGCATACTCAATGGTAGGACTAGACACCCCCTTTACAATCACAGACTTAGAGGGCTATAGCAAAGGATTATACTACAAGACCATTGATAACCAACTAAAAATCATGGAAGTTTTAGACATAATTAAAAAAGAGACAACAACAATAAAACGAGGAGATAAAAACATTTATGTAACATATTACAAGCTTACGGATTCTTTCAAAAAACTAGCAAAACAAGCATACCACGTACCCTCCCCCCCAGTTAGTTCAGAAAAGAAGCCCAAAAACGGGTTATTTCCTGAACAGATCATGGGTAAGGGGTATAGTATTATAGCTGGGATCACAGATTCACCTGGGCTACAGTAAAAATTCTTTGAAGCATTCAAAGCGGTAAAAAATGGTGCTGAGGATTCTTTGCAGGTAGCTAAGGCTATGGGTATCGATCCAAAAGGTGCTGAGAATCTTCTTAAAAGACTTGAAGATACTGGGCTTTTGTTTAGAAACAAATTAAACAATAAATGGAGGGATAATCCTGAACTTTGAACGCAGGAGCACCCTTAACATAGTATACTACTACCGGGACCAGTTCGCTAAACTACCATGTAACAGAGGTGAACTAGCGTTCAGTCAAAGCCTTCTAGAAAAAATGAAGGAAAGAGACGTTATCAAGTACAAGTGGACAAAGTATAACCCTCACTTCATTCTTACGGATAAGGGAAAGGAGCTGCTAAAGGAGGTCAGGGAATGGTAACAGTTGAGATAGGGCAAGCTCTACGACCTGCTAATAAACTGGGGATGGTTTCTAATCTTTATCACCGTACTCAGGGTTTTCAGCATCATAGGGTACGAGATGATACGCAGACCAGATGAACAGGTGATAAGGCAGACCTACAAGGAAGATTTAGAGAGTAAAGAGGAGCCAGGGCTAATATGAGTGAAGATAATCAGATAGTACACCCTATGATAAATTTCCTAGTAAGTGAAATATCTCAAATTAAACTACTAAACGACAATAAGAAACATTCTGCAGCATGGGTAAAAATGGGATCCATCTTAGATCTCTTAATACCTGATCTCAAAGAAGATAAAAAAGATAAAGCAAAACAGCTTAAAACGAAACTCAATAACTCGATTAGATACATTTCAACCAAAAGAGGGATAGGAGTTCAAGACACCTATAGTATGCAGTTTAAAGCACAGCGTAATATGGCTAATAAAAACTCTGAGAACTACACTCAAGAATTTATGGACATTGTATGGCCCTACCTGAAATATGAGACCTATGGGGGAATGGTTTACACTAGCAAGAGGGCTAGTCAATGAATGAGAAGATTCCAAGACATATTCAGATAGCTTACCAGTATGGGTTAATGCATCAAGGATGGAATATCAAGGACTATATCTGTCATTCAGCTCTAACCCGGGATGGCTACGAGGTCGTATGTGTTGATGGAGTGCAAAGGTCCGGAAAAAGTAACCTAAGCCTACAGATAAGCTCATGGGCTAAAGAATCAACACTAGCCCTCAACCTTAACGAGGTAGAACTAAAGGACTACCTTAAAGCAATCGACAAGGGAGTTTATCCCTCAGACTACATTAAATCGTTACCAGTTCAACCAGAACCTAAAGACGTATGGACCAGGGTACTAGAGGATATTAGCTTCAAAGCCGGGGAGTTCGTCTCAACTTTAAAGGCAGTACCAGATAACCAGCCAAAGGACAGCCAGCTATGGGATGACATAGCCGGACACTACCAACATGAGCTTCAGAATAGATCCAGAGGCTTACGCACAGGTAGACTCAGCGTTTACGGTAATTGGTACCAAAGCTAAGATCATAATAACCAATATACCCAATATCACAAGGCTAAGCAAGAACATCAAGGACCACCTCAGTATAGAGATATTCGTTGGTAGGAATAAGCTCAGGAAGATGATGCGTGTATTCAGGCTGCCGGGATTAAAGCACGTGGACATGAACCTCTTTAAAGCAGACGTTGAGCAGCCTTCAAGATTCGATATTTACAAGATACCAGCTTGGGCTTGGAGAAGGTACGAGGACCGTAGAATAGAACTAGCAAAGGATGTGTTCGAGACGCTGGGGGAGACTGTAGGCATGGACCATGCTCCAGAGGGCTACCTGAGTATCCCTGACGCTATCAATAAAGCTGTAGACCTGGGGGTAAACTGGGGAGCTTCAACAATACAGCAGGGAGCTAGTCGAGGACTCTGGAAGAAGGTTAAGGCAGATGGATACCTATTCATAGAAGATGATAGCTTCACTAGGGTTATTGAAGCTGAGACCAGGAGACTATCATAAACACACCACTTTCACCCATCTATACTCTAAAGAAATGTTCCTAACAGATTATAAGTTAAAACTATAATTATTCTATTTAGAGGCAGTAGCTTAGGTAGGGAGAGCGGAGGGCTGACTCCTCTCTGGTCGAGGGTTCAAATCCCTCCTGCCTCACATTCTCTAAATTAGTAGAATATTCGCAAGGTGTGGCACTATACCTTTCGGTAACAGTCATCCCGAAGGATGTGACTCCTACACCTTGCTACAGGGTTTACGCGGCGGTGGCTACGCTTAACCTGCATTTAGGTTCTATACGGTAGAATTATTAAAGATTATGTGCTAATCTCATTAAAGATGGGTATTTTACCAATACACACACAGGGCTAATATATTGTAGTAATTTATAGGGTTAAAAAACACACTCAGAAAACAAACTCAAAGAGTATTAGTTTACAATATTAACGTTATATACCAGTATTTGGTCTACCCATCTCTGTCTTGGCGGGAGACGTGGTTTTTCTTCAGCTTTTTTCTTCTTTCTCCAGAACAAGAATATCCGGAAATATCTGCCCTTATGTCACATAAAGTGTTGCTATTTTTATTTATCCCAGAGTATTTCCAAATATGGACGAAAAGGAAAGAGCCTGTGAAATTCTCAGAAAGTTAGAGGAAGAATATGGGGATGTTGATGGTACTACTTTGAATTTCGAGACACCTATGGATCTTCTGGTTGCTACAATCTTATCCGCTCAGAGTACCGATGAGCAGATAAATAAAATTACTAAGGATTTATTCAAAAAATATAAGACTGCAAAGGATTACGCAAAGGTTTCTGATGAAGAATTTCAAGAAGATATAAAGTCAAGCGGTTTCTATAGAAGAAAGACGGATTGGATAAAAGCAGCAGCACAAAAGATAGTCGAAGATTATAGTAGCGAAGTCCCGGACAATATGGAGGATTTAACTAACCTTAAGGGCGTTGCACGAAAGACTGCTAACATCATCTTACAGAATGCATTTGGTAAGGTCGTGGGAATAGCCGTTGATACTCATGTAGATAGGCTAAGTCATAGACTTGGATTCACAGAAGAAAAAAACATAGATAAAATTGAAAGAGACCTCATGGAGATTTTCCCAAAGGATGACTGGATGGCAGTTAATTATCTATTAATTGGACATGGAAGAGCGACTTGTACAGCAAAGAAACCCCTATGTATTAAATGTGCCATAAGTGATCTTTGCCCGAGTGCTTTCACATTTGAGCACAACAAAGACTTGAAATAGAGAATTTACTTCTTGTAAATTTCCTTATAGATCTTCGCCTTACTTAAAGTACGTTCATGTTCTTTCTTCATGTACTCGTGTTCAGCTTCTCTACACTCTCTAACTGCCTTAGCTGGGACCCCTAATACTAATTGATTTGGTGGTATCTCAGTTCTAGGAGAGACTAGAGCCCCTGAACCAATAATTGAACGCTCACCAATACTCGAATTATCAAGAACTATCGCGCCAATCCCCACAATGGAACCATCATCAATGTTCGCCCCATGTATGGTTGCTCCATGACTGATGATCACATCCTTTCCAATATTAACAGGATTACCCGTAGGAGCTTCAACTAAGCAGTTTTCCAAGACCGTCGTACGAGAACCTATCCTGACTTTATCATCGTCCCCACGAATAATAGCATTAGTCCAGACGTTCACATCTTGATCCAGTGTTACACCTCCAATAATCCAGGAACCTGGAGCCAAAAATACACTCGGATGAACCTTAGGTCTTTTCCCATCAAATTCAATCACAGACATATCGCAACAAAAATCTTAGGGTAGAACTATGAATAAAGGTTACCCGGCTAACTGCTTAACTCAAGCATCAACTCAATCGATTTCCTCGCCTTGGAGGCAATATCTTCAGCTATCTTAACCTCCGGTTCCTCATTGAGGAGAGATAAATACAAATTATCTAGATTTATTCTTTTCATAGCAGCACATATTGCGTCTTCTTTTACAGGTAAAAAGGTCTTCTCTGGATGCTCTCTTTTTAACCGTTCAATGAGGCCGTTTTCGGTTCCAACTATGAAAGTATTAGCATCTGACTCATTGACACGCCTTACCATCCCCCCAGTACTCATAATAAAGTCTGCAACATCCTGAAACTCTGGCTCACACTCTGGATGTACCCATAGCTCCGCATCGGGGTACTTTTTTTTGAGTTCTAAGGCCTCCTCACCCTTTCCCAAGAATCTATGGACGTTACAATGTCCTTCCTCAGGAACTATTATGAGCCTTACTTCGGGTACCTGTTTGCTGACATAATAAGCTAAGTTCTTATCTGGTCCGAATATCACTTCATCAGAACCCAATTTGCGCACTATTTCCGCTGCGTTAGCGCTAGTGCAGGTTACAGTTGCCTCTGCTTTTGCTTCAGCAAGAGTATTAACATAAAGCACCACAAGCACACCCGGGTGGCTTTCTTTGGCTTTTACAAGTTCACTGGTCGGCAGCATACCCGCCATAGGACAGCAAGCTAGATGACTGGGTAAAACTACCTTTTTGTCCGGATTAAGGATGGCTGCAGTCTCAGCCATGAAATCCACTCCACAGAAAACGATAATCTCCTTATCTTCTGCTTTTTGTGCTTCACGGCATAAACCCAATGAATCTCCCATATAATCCGCTATTACCTGGATCTCGGGTATCTGGTAATTATGTACAAGCAAAAGGGCGTTTTTCTCTTCCTTTACTTTAATGATTTTTCTCTGCATATCATTTAGTTTCATCTATATCATCTCAATCTCTAATTTTACGTCGAGGCTTTCTACACTGTGGGTCAATGAACCAAGGGAAAGAATATCAACTCCCGTTGCAGCGTATTCAGAAACATTCTCTATCGTTATTCCTCCAGAAGCCTCAAAAAGCACCCCATCGTGTAATCCCTCTTCCTTAAGAATTGCCAAGTTCTCAATAATCTTGACGGGGCTCATATTATCAAACATAATAATATCAGCCCCAGCTCTAGCGGCTTCTATTGCTCCTTCAAGACTCCTGACCTCTACCTCAATTTTCTTGGTAAAACTAACTTTCTCACGAGTCTTCTCAACTGCAATGGATATTGATGGTAATAACTCGAGATGATTATCCTTTATCAAGACACAGTCATCAAGTCTAAACCGGTGAGGATCTCCCCCCCCATGGATTACAGCTCTCTTATCAAATATTCTAAGACCAGGAGCCGTCTTTCGTGTCGCAGCTATCCCAATCTTCGGATTGCCTTTTCGGGCTTTTTCTACTACTTTTGATGTACGTGTAGCGATTCCTGCCATCCGTCCAACAAGGTTTAGAGCAAGTCTTTCTCCCATTAAAATAGCTCTTGCAGATCCGCTTATCTCCATTAGAGTCCTAAATGCATCAGTCTTTGACCCTTCTTTTGCAAGTATTGAGGACTCACATCCTAGTAGATCAAACACTAGGGAACTCTCGGTGAGCCCTGAGACGATGCCTGGTTCCTTATAATATAACCTTGCACTTGCTTCTTGTTCTGGGGAGATAAGAGACTCTGAGGTTATATCCCCATATCCTAGGTCCTCTTGTATGTATTCTTTGATCTTATCTTCTATCATAGATTTATATTCGTTCATACTTATCTCCCATTACATGTATCATTCGGCTTTCTGAAAAAACAGTTACTTCCTGCTTTTAACTGTTCCCCGATACTAGATAAACTTTAATAAAATATTTCAGCCTAAACCTGATCTAAATGGATTATAGAAGATATCTTCTGGAAGTTGGTACGGGTATTGATCTTCATGGAAAGGACGAGACGAAAGCAGCTCAGAGAGCAGTTAAAGACGCAATAAGTCACTCTAGTATGGTGGGTTTAGGGCAGTTATTCAATATGGATAGTTTCGAAGAACTAGATAAGGCACTGCTTGTCGATGTAACTATCGCAGCGCCTAATCCTGAAAAAGTGGATGGTGATAAAGTTCTAAGTGTTTTACCTGAGGGAAAGAGGAGAATCTCGGTTGTTAAGGGAGGTATGGAGTTTCCTATAATCGATACCATCGAGGAAGCAAAGACTCATGGGGTAATCTTGGTGAACTGTGTCATAGTTGTGCTTGTCGATGTCGACATCTTAGAAAGAAAATAAGATTATTTCAGCTTCTCACCACAGTTGGCACAGAATTTAGCTTCAACGGGAACCGGTTGACCACATTCAGGACAGTATTTAACATCCTCAGGGCTCTTAAGTTTCTGACGTTTTTTCCGCTCATCGATGGTCTCCTTTGCGGTATCAATGCCTTTCTCCGCCACCTCTCTGCCTTTATCGATCCCCCTTTTTGCCATTCGCAGAGCAGCTCCGAATCCTTTTTTCGCTTTTTCTTTGGCTCTTTCAACTTCGTCGTCTTTGATATCAATCTTTAGTATACTCTTTTTGGATTCTTTTTCCTTCTCCGTCTTACTCGTGGATATATCTTGTTTTTCACTCCCTTCGGATACTTTCTCAAGTTCCGAGACTTCTTCACGAGGTTCTTTGAATGCAGCCTCATTTTTAGTTCCACATTTAGGGCAGAACTTTTGCGTTTCCTCTATTTCAGCTCCGCAGTTAGAACAGAATATCA
>CAZLHX010000019.1:0-27217 GCA_964559475.1 uncultured Candidatus Bathyarchaeia archaeon
ACTGGGTGAGGAGGTACCTTGCAAGGATATCAAAGTTAAGCAGAACAAGCTAGCCGTGATGCTAGTAACAGCAGCCTTAACCTGGCTTTACAAGAACGGACACGTTGAAGTCAGTATGGGAAAAAGAAGCAAATTACTTGGCCTCAGGAAACTGGACACTATTGCCCTCAGAAAGGGTAGTAAACCAAGCTTGCCTTCTAAGAGCCTTGAGATGATCTTCTGGAACAAGTTAAAAAATGATGATGACCTGTTTGAGGCAACTTCCAGGCTCATAGGCAGAAAGACGAAGGTCCCAGTGGCTATAATCATTAACATAGTAAAAGACTACCTCGTGGATGAGGGGTACTTCAATAAAAAGAAGAGGATGATGATCCTTACAAAATATGTACCTGAATGTGAAAGAATCAAGGAAACAGAAAAGAATGTAGACGAAGCAAAGGAACTCCTATCCTCAATCGAAGATGAAGAACCCAGAATTTATAACCAGATCCAAAAAGACGTAGAAGCCGGAATAAATAACATGACCGAAGTAGATGACGAATAAACAAACACTCTAACCAAACATAAACTAAAAGATAATTAACAGCCAGTTATCCTCTGCAAGACTATCCCTGTTTTCTTATCCTGTCTTTATTTCTTTTCTCACTTCTTTTAGATAGGCATCAATTCTACCCTCAAGATCGTGCAGGCTCTCTTCCTCTAGTATGCCTTCCTTGAACCCGGCGAGCACTTCGCCCTTAATTTTCAGGAGTTCCGTCTCACATCTGTTTGCATTCATCTTGAAGTTGGTGTAAACGTCATCGATCTCATTCAAGAGCTTGGTAAAGAGGACTTGCCCTCTTCTCCTCGTATTTTTGGTCCTTATTCCCCATCCTATTACTCCAAAACATGCAGCGCATATAGAGATGACTGCAGCTATCATTTCTATCGACCACCTGGACTCGCTTCCCTCTTCTGAAGTTGGTTCTGATTGACTTAATTTCTCTATCTTAGCCTGAATGGCTTGGTTAATCGCCTTGTTCGCAAGGTTCTCGGCACCCTTGTAATCCCCTTCTCTTTCCTTTTTTCTCGCGTCTTCCAATGTCTCCTCGGCATCTGAGGTATCCGCGTTAACCTGTATGGCATCGTTTATGGCGTTATTTGCCTCCTCGATTAGCTTATGGACGTAGTATTCATGTGATGCATAAATCCGTACATCGTCATAAAATATCACCGAGCTTGGACTGGATTCAAGCCCAATCCTCCCTACTGTTAAAGGCTCATCTTCATCCGTAAATGTGAACTGCAAGTCGTTGTCAAGGTACACCCAGAACTGATTTCCTTCACATGTAAACCTTAGGGTGTACCATATGTTGTCCTCGCGGCTAAAGTCTACGGAGGTTAAATCAATGAATTCCCCCTTATACTCCTTGGTTAAGACCAGTTTTTCTTCAGGTACCCTAATGAAATACCTGGGTGAGGGTTGGTTCATTCTGAAGTTTATGTGGGCTTCTTCAATCCCCTCCACGAACTTTACTCGCGTCTCAACCGTATAATTCTCCCAATCCTGGTTCCCGATTATTCCTATAGCATCCCCTTTGATTCTCAGGACGTTATTCCCATTATCATAAAATATCGCGTAAGACGAACCAGTACTGCTCTCTGGGGACCAGAATTCCCAATTCTCCAATTCCTTATCCTCAAAGTCTTCCTCAAAAACAACATAATTATGATCACTCTGTGCCTTAACATAACTTACCTGGCCAAAGAGAATAAACAATACGATTAATGATGCATTTACTCCAATACTCCTCCAATTAGAAGAATTAGACCGCACCATTTTACTTTATCAATAATTATACCTTGAGGTAAATAGAACTATCTATCATGTATGATACATACATTTCCCCTTGTTTAAGAAATCAAGTAAAAATCCTTTTTATATCAGTGGTTTAAAACACTCCGAATAGGTTATATCTGGTGAATGAATTGCGGTCGCTATGGTTTTTGAATTTCTGAAGAAGAGTTTTCGCTATAGGTTCCGCTTGGCAAAGATGTCCAGATACCCATTTCTAGGGAAAATTATTGATCGCATGTTCTTTCATGAGGATGAGCTCGTTTACCTGCCCAAGGATCATGTGATAGAGCTAAACCAGTCCATAGACGCCCCAGTCAACACGGTTGTCCCTTCACAGATAGTCCACACTCTCATTGACGAGGCAGAGATCCATTGGATCATGGATTTCTGTATCTGCAGAGAATCAGCCCAGTGTCAGGACTACCCCATCGACCTGGGATGCCTATTTATGGGCGAAGCCGCAGGGAAGATAGATTCCCGCCTCGGAAGACTGGTAACAAGAGAAGAAGCCCACCAGCACATTAAGAAAGCAGCAGAAGCAGGACTGGTACACCTCATCGGTCGAAACAAACTGGACACCGTAGGGTTATCCGTGGGACTTGGTGAGAAGCTCCTGACTGTATGTAACTGTTGTCCCTGCTGCTGCCTCTGGAAAATGCTGCCAGACCTCAACCCCATGATTGGAGAAAAGATTACTAGAATGGAGGGAGTAGAGCTAACCGTTTCCGATGACTGTGTTGGGTGTGGAACATGCATGGAGTCTTGTTTTGTAAACGCGATTCAGTTAGTAAATGGGAAGGCTCAGATAAGTGAGGAATGCCGTGGATTTGGAAGATGTGTCGAGGTTTGCCCTGAGGAAGCCATCAAGATCACAGCACCAGATCTAGACGACATCGATAATACTATACGCCGCATAGAGAACGCGATCGAGTTAAAATAAATATCTGAACATGAATTCCTTCTGATCATAGATGTTTCCTTTGCATTCTTCTCAAGGAGAAGGTGGGGGAATAATTCTTCTCCAAATAGTCCTGCAATTATTGTGTAAGCTCTACCTCAGCTTCGATCTCCACAGGTATGCCAAATGGGAGCTCAGCCATCCCCACCGCTGAACGGGCATGCTTACCAGCCTCCTCACCCCATATCTCTATTATCAGATCACTGAAACCATTAATCACCGAAGGCATCTCTCTGAACCCCGGGGCAACGTTTACCATACCGAAGACTCGGACCCAACGCTTAATCCTATCAAGATCACCAAGTTCCTCCTTGAGACTCGCGATGATCGATAAACCAGTTAGCCGCGCCGCCTCGTAAGCCTCCTCCTTCGTCAAGTCACTGCCCACTTTCCCAAGTTTCTGATGGATTGAACCATCAGGGTTCGTGGCTGCATGTCCTGAAATCCATGCTCTGTTCCCACTCACTCGGACGAAGGGAAATACTCTTCTGAACTCCTCAGGTACCTTAGTTAACTCGTGGAGAGGTATCCCCCGCTCCTTCATTCTATCCTCAATTCTCAAGTCTTTCTCACTCAACCATGATCCCGTAAATTAATTTGGGTATTAAGCGTTTCCAGAACTGCATATGCAAGTGTCCATGTTTTTCTTCAAACGTTTACTAGTAGTATCATGTTTATGGGCTTTCCTCACTGTATTTACGTAGAGACCTTATTGGTTGCTCCTCACACTTTCTTGAGAGTAGCTCATCTTCTTCAAGCTCCACTCCAAGACCGGGCCCATCAGGTAATTCAATGTAGCTATTCTCAAGTTTTAGGGGCTCTTCAAGAATTTTTTTGCCTACTTCCTCAAAGTTGATGAAATATTCAGTGATTATGAAGTTTGAGATGCATGCTGATACCTGAACCGTCGAGGCAAGGCCAACAGTAGTGCTGTTATAATTATGAGGAGAAACCGCCACATAATAAGGCTCAGCCATGGCAGCTATCTCCTTCAGTTCCAGTATCCCCCCACAGTTACAGACGTCAGGGTTTATGATGTCCGCAGCCCTCCTCTCAAACACTTCTCTAAAATCAGACTTCGTATACAATGCTTCTCCTGTAACCACAGGAATATCAACATGTTCCTTGACTTCTGAAAGGGCAGCTATGTTTTCAGAGGGTACGGGTTCTTCATACCAGAAAGGGTTAAACTCCTCTATTTGTTTGGCGACGTGTATGGCGTGCATGGAGGCTAGTCTCCTGTGAACCTCAACCAGCAGATCAACTTCAAGCCCTACAGCTTCCCTTACAGCCCTAACTACGTCCACAGCAGCCTGCTCATCTCTTTTATCGATAAAGAATCGCCAGGGTCCTTGGAAGGGATCAAACTTGAGGGCGTTAAACCCGAGTTTAACCGTCTCAACAGCCCTCTCTGCGTACTCCTCAGGGAGCCTAGCGTCTTTATACCATCCGTTGGCGTAGACCCTTATCTTTGGTCTACATGCGCCTCCTAGTAATTTATAGACAGGTACATCCAGTCTCTTTCCGCATATATCCCAGAGGGCTTGCTCAACCCCGCTCAAGGCACAGTATAGATCCATACTTCCACGTCTGCCAGCGAAATCATTGAACACCATAGAAGTGAAGTGCTTAACGTTGAATGGGTCTCTACCCACGAGATATCTACCGATTTCCTGTACGATTTTATCGATACTCACATGACGGTCAAGCTGTGTATATGCCTCACCCCATCCATGGATCCCCTCATCGGTATTCACTTTAATAAAAAGCCAGATCTTTTCAACAGTCATACCCGCTTGATGTCCACCGGATCTAACCAGAAAAGAATTAACCGAAGTGACTCTCATAATAAGCCTAATGCATTTTAACTTTTAAAATCTAATTAAAAATACCTGAGTTTATTACCCATTTTTTAAATTGGCGTGGTTAAGTGATTGCTATGGATGTTTCACTAATATCTCCCTGTGGGATATACTGCGTGCTCTGTGTTGGTTACCACGGCTATACCCTGAGTGGTAAGAAGCGCAAGCATATCTGTGCTGGTTGCCGGATATACGACAGACGTGTGCTTTCTTGAAACGAGACTGCGAGCTCCTCAAAGATGGGCTAGTGGAGTACTGTTATCAATGCGATGAGTTTCCCTGTTATAACCTAAAAAGGCTAGATGATCGATACAGGGAAAAGTATGAAACGAGCCTGATAGATAACCTGCTTAAGATCAAGGACGACGGCGCGGAGTCATTCATCAACGAACAACTAGATAAATACACTTGCCTGGAATGTGGAAAAACCATTTGTATGCACACAAATAAATGCTACAAGTGTGGTTATCAACGTCAATACTGCTTGCATAAAAACTGAACAGTGAAGTTGAATATGCATTAATTTTTCAATTGAGTCTCTCTATTATTAATAATCCATGTTTGAAGTGAGAGAACCATTCTCCCCAGAGATACATACCTTATTTAAATCATATGATTATCAGGTATCAGTCTCATCAGTTCTACATGGAAATCTACAAGGAACAGTATTCGTTGTTGATCCATCCAAACCCAGAATAGGGATCATGATGAACCCTGAAGGATTATTCATAGCAGGAAACCCTGAAAACCAAGCCTTCAACAAACAATTACACACCTACCTAGAGAGCTAATCAAGAAAGGTGTACCCATCAGAGACACAGATGATCTATGGTTCTACATAGACCGTCATCAATGGGAAAATCAATTTCCAAGACTATTTACTTTAAGAACCCCATTTAGAGTAGGAAAGCTTCTTTTTTCGATTAAACTTCCAGCGAGAGACTGGAGAAATTTACTGCCAAAAGGGTATCAAATTTACCGTGCTGACGAGAATCTTGGCTGCTCTGCCTTCTATTTCCCAGAAGATATACGGGAATGGGTCGAAGGGAACCTGGATGAGTATCTAAAAAGAGGCTTCGGAGCAGCCATGACTTACGGAGATAAGGTTGTTTGTTGGTGTACTGCTGACTGCGCATCTGGAGATCACTGCGAGATAGGAATAATCACGACAAATGGGGAACGTCGTAAGGGTCTTGGTTCATTAACTGTCTTAGCTGCTCTTGATTTCTGTTATAAATCTGGGTTTAGTGAGGTTGGTTGGCATAGTAGCGCTCATAATTTGGGTTCCATAGCTACAGCGTAAAAAGCAGGATTTAAGAAACAAACAGAGTACTATGCTTGGGTTTGTAAGAGAAATAATGAACAATAAATTAAGGAAAGTGAATTAGCGAAAAAAAAACTATCTATAATAAACGTCATACATGCGGTTTTGTAGCTTTTTGGGTGCAAGAAATATACGTGTAGAATTGAAGATATTTTGATTGCTTAAATGATTGAGACTGATAGACTGTTTCTACGATTAATGAAACAAGATGACATAGAAGCAATAACAAGGATATTTACAGATAAAAATGTCTTAAGGGCTTTCGATCTAAAATCTCTCAGCGGTGAACAAATTAAGAGCTGGCTGGAACGAAACTTAGAACATCAAGAAAAATATGGATATGGCTTGTTCTCTGTAGTGCTAAAATCGAATAACGAGGTAATAGGAGACTGTGGTTTGGAGCATACTGATTTTAGAGGCACCCCCTGTGTAGAGATAGGTTACGACTTCCTTAGTAAGTACTGGAATAAAGGATACGCTACAGAAGCCGCCTTGGCTGTTAAGGATTATGCGATTAATTTACAGGAAATCGATCTAGGGTCTTTATGTAGTTTTATTAGAAAAAATAATCTAGCTTCAATGAGAGTATCAAAGAAAATTGGTATGCACAAAATTTTAGAATACTCAAAAAATGGTATAAACTACTATCTGTACGGATATTCTAGGAACCCCTAAGAAGATGTGTAAAATAAAATCTTAATCGATTAAGCATATACAATTTTGTTTTTCTTTCCAATTGGTGTTTAGATTCATGAGTATAAAAAATAAAAAAAGGGAGTTTTGTTACATGGGTCCGCCCCAAAACTCGGTAACAATAGCGGGAAGCTTATTGTAATCTCTTTCAAAACCTTCACTTGCCATCGCTTTTTGGAGCTGGCCCATATCCTCTAATTCATAGAGGTAGGCCCAGTTGTAGTCGGTTTGCCATGAGCTATAAAGTCCTTTATATTCAAGCCCTTCGACGTTCTCAGCGATTTTTTTAAACCAATCATTAAGGTCTTTTCGTTCCTCGTTTACTGCCACGAGGGTCGGGTTCAACCCAGAAGGGGCGTCTTTAGACTTCCATGCCCAGTGGTCTTTCTTTGAGCATCTCATTTTGATTTTGGGGAACCTGTCGAAGACGATCTCTAGAAGCTCTATAATCTGGGCTTCATCCCCATCTTGGTACTGTCTTATAGTGTATTTTGTCTCCGACATAAATGAACCATACCACTACGGATAAAAAGTACATGGAGTAAGCTGTAAGAATTTTTCTGTAACAGTTTATGGAGTAAAAGGTAGAGGTTGATCCATACAAGCTGGGAAGTCAATACTGTGAGTATATTGCTATCTTCCTTAGATAATTTTATACTTAAGTATGGAGGACTTTT
The DNA here is from genome assembly GCA_964559475.1 of uncultured Candidatus Bathyarchaeia archaeon. Lineage (GTDB taxonomy): Archaea > Thermoproteota > Bathyarchaeia > TCS64 > TCS64 > RBG-16-57-9. Next base: position 7,352 of record CAZLHX010000019.1, read on the forward strand.
TCTGAAAAAATGGTTGAATACCTACGGTCCCAGAGACCAATCATACTTATCAGACATGGGCAATCCCACAGCAATATCGATCCCAATGTAGGAGGTTGGCAGGACCCAGGGCTCACACCCCTGGGCGAAAAACAGGCAAAGGCAATTGCACGGAGACTAAAAGAGTTATTAGAAGGTAGAAAGGTGGGAATATACTCTAGCCATCTGAGAAGAGCTTATGAGACGGCGCAGATTATCTGCCAGGAACTCGACGCCGAGCCAACAATCGAGGAGAGTTTACAGGAGTACCAGACGAACCTGGACTCCGAGCTCTCAAGACGTGAGGCGGAAATCTACAGGCTTGAAAGGATAAACCCAGTGAAGAACTGGAGGGCATATCGTTTTGCGGAATCCTTGGGGGAACTTTATCATCGGGCTGGCGAGGTATTAACCAGGATAATGCAATCTGATGATGAGGTTATACTAATCGTGAGCCATGGGTGGATACTCGATAAGATGATCGCATGGTGGATGGGGATCAATGTTAATGACATCAGACCGAATATGTTCACCACAGCCAACGCAAGCATGAGCGTCTTAACTATCTCGGAGTTCGGAGAACGAATCTTACTTAAGTTAAACGACACGGCCCACTTAACTCATTTCAAAGAACAAGATAGCATCCTAGATTAAAGAAAGTAAAAAGTTGTATCTATTCTGCCGTTACTCCTTATTGAACTAAATTTATTTTCCGTTTCCTTACTAATGGAATTCAGTAAAATCCCTCAACTAATATTTGTTCACCAAATAGCCAAAATTTTTCAGTTATCATAACTAAATTCTGAAATCTTCCGATAAATATTATAGGATGCTAAAATGGATTAAACTTTTCTTCCCCCTCACAATATACATGAGAGTCAACTTGAGGTACACCTCCAAAGAATTAGCATTTATCACAGTCATCAGTGCCTTAGGAGCCATAATGAGCGTTCAGATTGGATATCTTGGAAATTACCTGAAAACCTTACCATTATTACCCTTGGGAACTGGACAGATACTCTCAGGTCTCCACTTGATACCTCTCATCATATCTGGACTTTACATAGAGAAACGCTGGGTAATTACGACCACAAGTACAGTGAAAGGACTTTTAGAGGCAGTATTATTCAGCTTTCATGGTCTGCCAGTCATACTCATGAGTATATTTCAAGGAATGTTAATCGATCTAACATTGATCACTATCGGAGACAGCAAATGGAGTATATGCCTAGGATGTGGGCTTGCCTCGATAAGCAATGTTGCATTCCTACAGTTCTTCCTGTTACTACCTTTTCCACGCCAGGTCTTCATTTTCATGTATCTGCTATCCTTTTCCTCTGGCATCATATTTGGTGGGTACGGAGGAAAAGTCATCTATAAGATGATAAATACAAGATTAAGCATCAACAATCAGATGATTAGAAAAAAGCAGGCATCTATTGATCAGTTTTTTAGAACTCTTCTATGGTCTCTGGTCTGGGTGAGTGGCGTGCATGCAAAGGCCAGAGGAGCACCAAGGGAGCAACTATCTCCCAGAAATACCTGTGGTAGTGCTCCATGAGCTTCTTGGCGATATGTTCCTTCTTACTAGTCAAATCCACACACATATTTTCTATCCCCTCTGTCAGGATATCTCCTCCGTGGACGTTCATCCTGAAAGTGTGAGGCCTCATAGCACCTAAGGGCTTGCCTCCCTGAAATAACCGATATACTCTAAATCAACGTCTTCTTCCTGTTGCATCTCATCCGCTTGATCCATAACTCCACCTGCTTCTTGGACATGTAGGGGGACATGCTCGGGTAAGCCTCAAAGGTCAATCTCACGTACTCCTTAAAATCCCTGGGCTCTAACCGCTTAATCACACTCATGGAGGAGATTTAATCAGTCTAACCCAAAATAGCATTCATGATAAAACAGTACTGATATAAGCTCAGTTTCGGACTTGAGATCAGAATGGTCAGGATCAGGTGCTACGGTGGATTAAACGAGATCGGAGGCAACAAGTTCTTCCTCGACTTCAAAAAGGGCTCCCTCATACTGGACTTCGGCCAAACTTTTAAAGGTGAGGGCTACTACTTCGAGGAGTTTCTACAGCCCAGAAGCACCAGCAAGCTCCACGACCTACTACAACTAGGACTACTACCAAACCTCAATAACATATACCGACAGGACGCTATGAGGCCCAAAAACTTCCACAAACACTCATTTACTGGTAAAAAGCTCTGGGAGACTGGACTCAATAGCTACGAGGAAGCGGTAGAGGGCGGAGAAAGGGTGCCCGACGGTGTCTTCGTATCCCACGCGCACGCAGACCACTGCGGATACCTATGCTACCTGGGAGACTTTCCCGTATACTCCTCGGAGACCTCTTGGAAGCTCATGAAGGCCATCTCTGACGTAGGTAACCTCACCGGGTTCGACGCCCAGCTAACAGAGATAAGACCCAAGAGTATACAGAAACTAAAAGGAGGCTACTTCCCAGGCGAGCTAAAAAGCGAGTACGAAAAACCAGGGTTTCCCCGAGAATGTAATCATCTCGAAAACAACTCAGAGATCACCACAGAGAACGGAATTTTCATCACAGGTTTTAGTGTTGACCACTCCCTACCAGGATCTATGGCATGTCTCATCGAGGCAGATAGCAAACAAATCCTCTACACCGGAGACCTCAGATTCCATGGGCGCTCAGGAACAGACTTGGGAGAAAAACTCCGTGGCTTAAAACCAGATACCATGATCTGCGAGGGAACCAGGATAAGGGAGACGGAACCAGATGATGAGTACCAGGTGGAAAGAGACCTGACAGACTTAATCGAGGCTTGCCCTGGATTAGTTATGGTGGGATTCGCATGGAAAGACTTGGACCGCTACGAGACGGTCAAGAAAGCAACTCTGAATAATGGTAGGATCCCCGTCTTCGATCCCCGGCTCTCGTACACACTGGCCAGGCTTGACAGGTGTATCTACGACAAGGAGGCTTCCACCTTACTGGAACGCACGGACTCCATGCTCTACTCCAAAGGAGATTATACTAATTCCAAGCATAAGATTGGTTTGATCCCCTGCGACGAGTGGGACAGCAAGACGAAGACTTGCTGCACCAGACACTTTGATGATGGAGTAAAAGTCACCGACATCAGATCTGACCCAGACCAATACGTCCTCCACATGGATTACTTCCGTTTCAAAAACCTTCTTGATATACAGCCACCCCCAGGCTCCCTATATGTACGAGCCCAGTGCGAGCCCTTCAACCTCCGAATGGAGATATCAGAAGAGAAAATGAAAAAATGGCTACGACACTTCAAAATTAACTCCAACAACAACTACGAACCCATCCAAATACACGCCAGTGGACATGCATCAGGAACAGAGATCAACCAGATGATAAAAAAAATCAAACCAAAAACCCTAATCCCAGTACACACTGAACATCCATACGAATTCAAAAACAGAGATGGATTGATAAAAATCCCAAACTACTGCAAACCAATTTACTTAAACTAAAATACTTTAGCCAATATTTTGTAGACATGGTTACAAGTAACAAGTATCTTTCACGTATAGGTGAAACGGGTAGAGTTTTAGTTGTTAGGTTGAGATCTGGGAGTGATTTACTGCCAGTATTAGGGGAGATACTTAAAGAGAAGGATTTCAAAGCCGGTGTTATACTCTCGGCTGTGGGGCTGCTCTCAAATGCGAGACTTCGAAACTGCAAGTCTCTGCCAGAAAATTTTCCCATCACAGACCAGAATAGAAGCTTTCAACAACTCAAAGTACCCCTGGAGATCCTATCTATGTCAGGAAATATTACTATGGCAGAGGGAAAACCTCTCATACACTCTCATCTGACTCTCAGCTACGTAGAAGATGAGTCTATACATGTAGTTGGTGGGCACCTGATTGAGGGGTGTATAGTCCATGGCTTCGCTGAGATAATCGTAATGGAACTCATAGACATCGATATGATCAAATATTACGACGAAGAGACTAAAACCCTACAAATTTTTTCTTACCCCGAAAGGTCTATAGAAAATCAAGGATAGAATAATCATAATAATGGGAAATGGGCTTCGGGAAAGACCAATAATATTTCAAAATTTTTCAAGTGTATTAAACTCACATAGCATTTAGATACCAGCAAGCAGAATAGCTTAGGGAGTTATATGGTTTACGTCAGCTTTTCACGTGAGGCGCTTGAAAAGATATCAAAGGACTACCTAGCGAAAAAAGGGTACAGAATTCAGGAACTAAAATGCCCCAGATGCGGGTCCCCCCCTCGACTATAAAGGACAGAAGAGTTTTATAAAATGCAGCTTCTGTGAGGCAAGCATCTCCATCAACGAACTTGACGAATAAAACATTCATTATTATGCATCAAAATTAGTGAAAAAATTTAAAAAAGGGTGGGGTTTTAGGGTTCTGGTATGGCTAGATCTTTTGCTCCTTGTTCTGATAGTTTTCCTTCTGGATAATGTTTCTCGACTAGGTCTCTGATGATTTCAGCGTACTTTACTTTTTCTCTAGCTAGGAAGGAGAGTTTTGCTGGTTCTATCCAGGGCTTATACGCCTGCCCTGATGAGACCTCTGGCTCAAGTTTGAAGTAGCAGGGGCTGGCTATCCTGGTCATCTCGGGGGTTTGCCAGAACCTGTTTCCACCCCCAAATGACTCGAAAAAGTATGCGTATATGTCCATTGGTATGTCAACCACCTTTCTTATGGAAGCCAGCATTGGCAGGGTTAAGTCTCCGACGGGGTTGAAGGTGTCTGCTCCGATAAGCTCCATGACTTTAGCTCCACCTGGGTTAGCATGACCAGTCCAGACGGATACCTTTACTTTTATGTCCTTGGGTAGTTCTCCTGCTTTCTTTAGCTGGGTTATTATCCACATGAGTCCCTCGTCTGTTACCATAAAGCCTCTCATTCCCAGTTCGTAGCATCTCATCACGTCTGAGAGGAAGTAGTTTATCTGGTCACATCCCCTGTGTCTGAAACCGCATCTGCTTCCTTCATCGGTGGCAACACCTCTACCAATGTCCCATGAAGGTCTAGGACCTGGTACCACTATGACCTCCATCTCAGCATCCGCGGCGAGTTCAGCGAATTTCTTGATCTCCCCGTCATCAAGCAGGGTTGAACCCATGCACATGCTTACTAGTTTATGTACTGGGACATCCCGTTTATCCCTCTCATCGATTAAAGCCTCGAGGACCTCAGGTCTCTCAACACCAGAAATCTCTATCCTGTAGTGGCATCCATCCGGGAATGTTTTGTTTGAGGTAGGTAGATCGTATAGATCTCTACCTGGGATCCCGATTTTCTCCATTGATTTCCTGATCTCTTCACTCATCCATCATCAACAGAGTATATTAAATCAGAAACTAAATATTAGCTTTACATTTGTACACAGGCAACTGTATTTTATATCACGAATAATTCGAATACAACTGAAAAGTTTAAGATATTTTATCATTACATAATTTTTTTACTGTGTACAAAAAATATCCAAATAGAAGGTTTTATCATAGGATCATACTATTTTAAAGAGATGCATTAATGAAATTGGATTTAGATAAAAATAGTTTATTGTTGCCTTCTTTATTCTTAGCAACTTATGCAAACTGGACGCCCCTTGTTATCTCGAGCCTACTATTACTGGAAATTGCTGAATCGTTTAACGCTCCAGTAGGAATCACTGGACAGATGTCTACCCTGAGCTCAGTACTTGCTGTCTTGGGCTCAATATTTGCAGCCTTATCAGTAATAAATATAGTCCAAGAAAACTACTTATCGCAGGATTAGTGCTTCATATCTTCTCCGGCCTTGGATGTGGGTTAGCCCTAAGATTGAGCATATTATTCCTCTTTTTCGCTTCTTCAGGACTGGCTCTTGCTATCGTGGAGGAACCCGTAACAGGGACCTTCCCCAATGAGACCCTTGAATTATTACATAAGAGAGGAAGTTACATGCATGCAAATCACTTGCTTTCAGCCCAGTTTTGTATACTTCCGTTCTCTCATAGGGATCTGCCACTCCGTGTTTCATGGAGATGGCTATTCTTCCTGCCATTACTATTCTACAGGGTCCGTAGGTGGACCATAATCCACCAAGTAAACCGTTACTGGCCTTTATTACCTCAGATAAAGCGTAGTCTACCTTATCAACATTCTCCAAGGATTTATTCAATGCAACCAGGGTGGCGTGAAGACAAGCTGTTCTTTTCTCCCATTAAGGTATTTAGTTCCCTTCTCTTCAGCGATATCTTGGAGATCAGTTAATTTGTAATTCATGAAAAAAAATAGATGAGGTTAGATGACTTAACATTATGTTGAACTTGTTTATTCTTTTTCCTCCCATATGAACTTGAAGTCGCAGCACTCATCTCCCTGCATGAGGGTCTTGGTTCTCTCCAGTCTAAGGTTTGGGTGCTGTGCTTTTACTGTTGCAAAGTCAGGTCCACAACAAATCAAATATCCGATATCCTCTGCTCCCCATTCTCGCCATGTATCTGCCCAGAGACAACCTATTGTGTTTACACTTCTGCTGTTGTTTGTATATACAGCTGGCTCATCTAAATTCGCATTACTTCCACTACTTGGGCCTTCTTCATGTCTTTTCACCCAGTCCTCAAAGCTTTTAATCGGGTTTTTTGAGATTTGTTCCTTTACTGCTTTCACTCTCTCCCTTTTCCATACCTCGGCTACCAGCTTATGAGCTTCTTCTTTCCCGAGGATCTTCTCAAGCTCTTTCACCAGTAAGATTATTCCTTTATGGGGTAAACCAAGAGGAGGGTTGAAGTACTCCTTCATAGTCAACTCGATCTTATCTCCCCATTTCTCGTTCTCAGAACTCATGAAGAATATTATGAATAAATTGATTTAACATTATGGTGAATCGAATATTTTATCCATAGTTCAATGTATGTTATAATTCTAAGATGGTTGTTGATTTTATTCCTTTCAACAAGAGAGAACACATGGATGAGTTCTACAAGATGAACATCGAATACATGACCTGGGTCGTAAATGAACTAGACAGTTATTCCAAACTAGATTCACGAAAAATCATAGGGGCGACGATCCCAGAACTAGTCGACAACACCATCGAACCATTCTTAAATCTCAAACCCAGAGAAGGAATCCTCTTTATCGTGACTGTTGATGGAAAAGTCGCAGGTATGGGCGCAATAAAGAAGCTCAACGAGGGCACAGGAGAGATCAAGCGTATGTATACTCGACCAGATTATAGAGGACTGGGGATCGGAAAAAAGATGTTACAAAAGTTATTGGAGACTGGCAGGGAATATGGCTGCACAGAATTCATGCTTGATACCCCCAAATGGGCCTACACCGCTCAACATATCTACAAGTCCGCTGGATTCAAGGAGATAGAAGAATACCCTGAGAGTGAGATACCCCCAGAATTCAGAAGCTACTGGATGTACATGAAGAAAAAGAATAATCAATAATTTTATCATCATTCATATTATTCTTTAAAGGTCTGATTAATATGAAGAAACATGACCCCATATCCATCGAGGAGATTAGAGAAGCAAACGAACGCATCTCAGGAACCGCCATCCGAACCCCTTTAGTAAAATTAAATGTAGACGATGCCCCCGCTGAGATCTACCTCAAACTAGAGGTACTCCAACCAGTAGGCTCATTCAAGATAAGAGGTGCATGTAACGCAATGAAAACTGCAAGTCCAGAAGATCTTAAAGATGGAGTATGGACCATGAGTGGAGGGAACCATGGTCAAGGAGTAGCATACACAGCACGTGAACTGGGGCTAGACTGTACAGTATACGTCCCAGACTTTGTAGCCAAGACGAAGATAGACGCAATGGAGAGAATGGGATCAAAAGTCATTAAAATTCCCTTTCCCACTCCAATGAAGATAGAGGACTGGAAAAAATTCCTTGACGAAAGAACCTATACTGATGCCAAAGGCTTACTCATTCACCCTTTCAGTGACCGAGCCGTAATGGCAGGTCAAGGAACAATCGGACTAGAGATCATACAGGACTTACCGGACGTAAACACAGTTGTAATTCCTTATGGGGGAGGAGGTCTAGCCTGTGGAGTGGCATCAGCTATAAGAGCCCTAAAACTTGATACAAAGATCTATGCCTGTCAACCAGAGACGGGTGCCTCCTTATCCGCATCATTTAAGGCAGGAAAACCCGTCGAGGTGGATTACACTTCGAGTTTTGTGGAGAGTGCGGGATCACCCAATGTTTTCCAAGAGATGTGGGAACTCGCAAAGGAGTTACTTGATGGTTCCTTAGACGTCTCAATCGAGGACACCGTTTCAGCAGTCCGAATCTTAGCTGAGAGAAACCGAATTATCGCTGAAGGAGCCGGTGCTCTAAGTGTAGCGGCTGCTTTATCTGGCGAAGCTGGTAAAGGAAAGGTAGTCTCAATTGTATCCGGAGCAAGCATCGACTTAGAAAAATTAGCTAAAGTATTCCAAGGAAAAACACCTTAACTTTTATCTTCAGTGAATATTTTATAATGCATACGTTGATATGACTGAAATATTCAGAATATCAAATCTTTTTGGTTATTTATGTAGGTTCCATGCTGGAAGGACTGATAGCCCGTTTTCTGTTAACACTCTGGCGGTTCTGTTAAGTGCATGGTGTTTATCCATATAGTTCTTTGTTAGTGCTGGCATGAGTCCTTGTGCCTCTATTTCTTTCTTTGGGATGAAATAATCCAGTATATCTGAGGGGTGTTCCCGGTTCTCTTCGACATTTATTAATCCCCCTTCGTGTTTGGCGCTGATATTTGAGACTTTTGAGGAGATCTCCACAAGTTCATCCAGTTTGTCATAGGGCTGTCGTACTATGCTCTTATACGTCTCTGTTATGTGGTGCTCGAGTCGTGTCATCTCTAAGTTTAATGAGTCCCGGATATATCCCGACATATCAATGGTCCAGTTATCCACTGAGTTAGATAGATTGAAGCCGATTAAAGGTGTGGTGCCGTCCTTCCTGCTGAAGATTTTTGCACCTATAAGGGTCCAGAGCACCGAATAGGGGTTGTCGTTTCCCATAAATACGCTTATCTTAAACCGAGTGTCGATGCCCATCTTAAAGAGCAAATAACCTAGTAGCACGGTACCTGGGTTAATGTTAAGCACCTCGGACACCCCGTACTCGGTGTAATAATGGAGTAACTCGTCAACCCACTTCAAAGCGTATTTGTTGGGCATTCCTACGCCCCCAAAGTAGCCTGTGATGGTCTCAGGACCGCATAGATGAGTGTTAACTGGTAAACCATCAGGACCAGCCAGTGTACCTTTATTATCCAGAGTCTGAACATAAGTAGCTCCTATTATATTGGTTGCAGCTAAGAAAGCGGGCAGGTCACCATCTTGGACCTGTTCCTTCATAGATCTGACTCGGATGTACCGGGCGGGCATTAATTCTTCATCAAGGATTGCCTTCTTTGCTTCTTCTATCAAGAAAGGGAAGAAGTTACAGGCGCTTATCTCCAGAGTAACTGCTTTGGACTCATCAAACTCTGTTGTTTCATACTTTTTGTCTAGTATCTTTTTTCTATAATCTTCAAGTTCTATGAATGCTTTATCATCTCTTTGTTCCTGAAGCCAGTAAAGATCCTCAAGGAATTGGGGATTACTTGCTCTCAGGTTTTCGAATTGGCTTTCTAGGCTTCCCGAAGTTTCAGCTTTCCTATTGATTTCCTTGACTCCTCCATATTTTTCCACTATCTCGAATAATTTATCAATAATAGGATTATCCCTCTTCAAGATAAACTCATTAACTTCATCTAAAGTCTGAGTAGAAATCCTTAATCCTTCCCTAAGGTCATCCAACAAGTTAACCCCAGAACCAATAAAACTTAGTAACAGGATACTTAAAAATTCCTAGGGGAATTAACCTTTTCTATGTTCTCCAGACTTTGCAAATAACTTTTAATAAAGAAGATGAACTACTTTGGTTGATTCTACATGAAAACTGTATTGCCCGGAGAACATCCTACCCTTGAGACTGTACCTGGGCTGTTCGGTGAGATTGTCATCGTTGGGGAGAAAGCTATGATGATGAGGCTCACAGTTCAACCAAATGTCCCCACTCCCCCTCATAGCCACCCCCACGAGCAGATGGGTATCGTAGCAGAAGGTGAGGGCATTCTCTATATAGATGGAGAGAAGAAGCACATAAAGAAAGATACAAGTTTCCGGGTCCCACCTAATGCGGCCCATAATTTTGACGCAACAGGTGATAAACCAGCCGTATTGATTGAGTGCTTTACACCTCCAAGGGAGTACTACTTAGAGATGGTTGCGAGTAAGAAAAATAATCATCAAAGTATATAGCGCGCATTTTTTATATTAAACTCTAAAGATTTTTGTAAGATATCTCATGTCCCTTTCAGAAGAGATTAAGGATTACGCTTTAGAGATGGGGGCTGATCTTGCTGGTATAGCCTCGACTAGTGAATTTGCTGAGGCACCTGTGGGGCATCGACCAGAAGATTTACTCACTGACGCAAGAAGCGTAATTGTAGTCGCCAAGAAGATCCCATTACCCGTCGTTGAGACGATCCCCAGCCCAATCTACAGTACTACTAAACGATTTTTAAACGAGGAACTAAGAGTACTGACTTACAATATCTCTCTTTTCTTGGAGAAGAAGGGGTACGCTGCGTTACCAATTGATCCTGGTATCTCTGACTTCGCTAGAGATGTGGATATACTTCAAGAAGAACCAGAGCCCAAGGTCAAGATGCTGGGCGATTTTTCCCATAGACATGCAGCAGTTAAAGCGGGATTAGGCCAATTTGGGTTGGCTTCCTACGTCGTTACAAAACTTTACGGTCCAAGGATCAGATTCGCCTCCTTAATAAGTAATGCATCTCTCGAACCAGATGAAGTCATTGAGAAAGATACAATATGTGATCCAGAAGCCTGTGACTATGCATGTGTAAGAGCCTGTCCTCCTAGGGCCCTTAGAGGAGATGGAACTATAGATCATTATAAATGTCGACAATATAGAGAACCAGAACTCTTTACACTAGAATACTTCAAGGATATAAACGAGATATCTGATAAAGAGCCGAATCTAATAAGAAGAATCACTATTCTATCAAAAAAATATGCATCCAGGAACTCTGAAACTTGTGGGATATGTATAAAGGTGTGCCCCATAGGAACATCGACCTAAAAATCGAATCATCTTCTTCTTGTTGAAAACCAGTATTATCCAAACAATAATTTGGGAATTGATTATATGCCCTAATTTTTGCCCCTTTACTCTACTTCATGTTTATCTTTTTCATCTTCAAGTTTCACTACTTTGCAACATCTTCGCTCGAGGTGGCTCATCAGATCCACTCCTGCTCTTGCCTTCTCCTCCTCTTCCTTTAGGTATTCCTCGAAACCTATCTCACGTACTCGATTATAGTTATCGACGACAAAGGGATACCATTCTCGTTGATAATCAGTATCCTGACATGAAAGGAAATCGCTGCAAAGCAGACAGCTTTTTATACCTTTCTCGGAGGCACATTCCCTGTTTTTACACCAAGGATTTTCAATATTCAAACACATGGGGCATTGGGAGCTTGAAAACCACTCCAAGCCCTTTCTGAACTCCTTAAACTGGAACAGGTTTACCTCATTCTCTAACCATTCATACCTAGTGGTGTCCACTAGCCTCTTTAACTCACCAGCCATGAACCTTACCCTTCCATTACCACTTGGACACTGTCCACAATAAACACCACATATACCATAATTGTAACCTTCGTAGACATTTACATCTCAACTGAATTAACTGAAAACCACTGAATTTAAAGAGCTTATTACAATCAAAGGATCTTGATGGACTCCACAAAAAAGAAGTTGTTGAAATGGATCGACGAGGATAAAGATAGGCTCATTAGCTTCCTGAGTGGTTTCATACAGGCAAAAAGTCCGAACCCGCCAGGAGACACCAGAGAGGCAGCAGCATATATTACTAATTTCCTTGACGAAAACATGCTACCTTATCAGAGAATTGCCCCAAAGGAGGAAATGGTCAACATTGTAAGCTCCTTTGATTGCGGTGCTGGAGGTAAGCACCTGGTTCTGAACGGGCATATAGATGTTTACCCTGTAGGGGACACTGATAAATGGGTTCATGATCCATGGGGCGGAGAGATAGCTGATGGAAAGATCTTTGGAAGAGGCTCCAATGACATGAAAGCAGGTACAACTGCGAGCATCTTCACCTACTATTACCTCCACAGAATCCGAAGTCATCTAAAAGGAAAGCTAACCCTTACCTGCGTCTCTGACGAGGAGACTTTCGGACCTTGGGGAGCCCGATATCTTGTGGAATATCACCCAGAAATACTGGGTGATACATTACTTAATGGAGAGCCATGTGCCCACCAGATACGCTTCGGAGAAAAAGGTATACTCTGGCTAAAATTCACGATAAACACGAAGGGAGCCCACGGAGCATATGAGCATACCAGCCCAAGCGCCACAAAAATAGCCGCTGAACTCATGCTGGACCTAGATAAAACCATAAAAAACCTAGAAAACTTGGCTCCAGAAGACGTACGTTTAGCTCTTGAAGAGGCTAAAGATGTAATCGAAGAAGGCTACGGACCAGGAGCCTTCGAGACCCTTCAGAAGACTACTATAAATTTTGGAACTATTCATGGAGGCTTAAAGGTGAACATGATCCCTGGCACGGTAGTGATTGAGGCGGACATCAGGCTACCCGTAGGTCAAACCAAGGAAAAAGTCCTAGAGACGGTGGATAAAGTGATAGAAAAGTATCCATACGTGAATTATGAAGAACTCAATCATACTCCTCCTAGCCATTGTGATCCCAAGGGAGAGATGGTGGATATTCTTCAGAGAAATGTTGAACTAATTGAAGGTCACATCCCTAAGGCGCTGATCGCTATGGGTGGAACAGACGCACGTCTATGGAGATACAAAGGAACTCCAGCTTACGTGTATGGTCCTTACGCTAAAGGAATGGGTTCCACTGATGACTACGTGGGAGTAGATGAGTTAATAGACATCGTAATGGTCCATGTGCTCTCTGCTTATGATTACCTCAAATGAAAGAACTGAAAAGCAAATTATGTATAAATAAGGTTACCATCTCATTGTATGTATTAAAGAAATAAATAATCTGGTCAGTACATGCATGAACTTGGATTTAAGATAGACATTTTATTCGCTACCACAATAAAAGAAGTATCAACTATAAAAAGGGATGAAACAAATGAGAGTAGCAGTACCTTCCTCGGGCAGGACACTGGAATCACCGGTTGATCCAAGGTTTGGGAGAAGCCCATATTATATCATAATTGAAACAGATACTATGGAATATGACGTCCTAAACAATACCAGAATGAGTGCACCAGGTGGAGTAGATGCAGCACAGATCGTCGCAGCAGAAAACATCGATGTTGTGTTGGCAGGGGCTATTGGGCCAAATTCATCAAAATTGTTATCTCAAGCAGGAATAAAGATCTTTAAGGGTGTTCGGGGGTCAGTTAGGGAAGCTCTGTATTTTTCTAGAAGGGGAGTTATAGGGTTTTTTATTCTAGGAAATTCTGTTATGGCTCGAAAACCCGATTATTGTTTTACAATGCTTACATCTATAAGCGGTATGTCTAACCACAGTTCCCCTGAAATTAATATCCTCAATATCCTCATCATCTAATTCAATCTTACACTCGGGACATTTACCTAACTTTACCATAAAAATAGTCCTTCTTCCAGTTTTATATAAGGTTTCACAAATATTCTAGTTTGAACAATAAAACTGGTGAAAGCATAGAATCAAATAAATTTCGAGTCATGAAGAAAAGAAAATACGTACTAGAAAATTCTGATGTAGGTAAAACTACCTTATTTCTTTTTCAAATATTAGTTCAAAATAATTTGGTACGCCCCCGCCACCACTGGATATCGAAGGCGAGAATATCTGAACAAGTTTCCACCCTTCTTTTGCTTTTTCATGAATTATTCGATGATAATCTTCTTTAGGTTTTCTAGTCATTAAACCCTCCAGTTCTACTCGAACAAATTTATAATTGTACAATTTTTACACCAACTTAACATATATGTGTATTTTTTAACTTTTTCTAATAATAATATTTTCTACAAATTACTTTAATAATTAAAAAGGGAAGTGTCAAGCAATATTATTTCTAGGAGGAGTTAGTTATGGATTGATTTAATGAATATATGAATAAATATAAAAAACAGCTAGAGTATGCATGAAATGCTCCATTAAAATCTCCCATAATTTACGATTTATCTTATCAATCATCTTTTACCCTGAGGTAACTCAAATTCATGTACCTCAATCTTTTTCTTGATCTCCTTTGTTATACTTGATAGGTGATCAAATGCCAACATATAGAGTAAAAATCACAGTACAGAAAAAAGTAGACCCAGAGTACATCTTTGAGGGGGATGTACCCAATCAGCCAGGAAAAGACCACCCCTATCCCATATGCCCTGTAGACGAGAATGGAGAATGGATAGTTGAAAAAGACGGCAAAATGCCTGAAGGATTCTGCAGCTGGGCATGGAGAGACCTTTACAAGGACCTCGCCGTCCTGCGATATGGTGGGACCTTTGAGTCATGGGTTGAGCCTCCATACATGTATACTGCCTGCACTGACGGAGTAAGACCTGTAAGCTTCAAACTGGAAGTATTAGAAGACTAGAAATTTATGCTAAGTCACAGGGCTTTACTCATTTTTTTAACATAATTATAATGATTGTAACCAAGTTTTCAATTTAACTTATCAGTTATTGATAAAAGAAGTAATCGCATTGAGATCAATCCTTAAACAAATCTTAAAACAAACCATCTCGTTCAAGTAGCATGGACTTTTCGGAATTAACTGAGGAGATGAAAGACTATGCACTGACTAGTGGTGCTGAACTAGTTGGCGTCATATCCCCTGACTCAATAGACGCTTTTCCTGAGTATTGGATAGGTTGGCAGATACAAGAATCATCCAAAAAAAGTACTGATTATATTGAGGATCCCAAGAGTATCATCGTCTTAGGTTATCACGCCTTTGATGATATCTACGAAGCCATGATAGCCCATAATGGTGAAATTCAGTATCCTGTTTATGATAGAATGAGACTTCACACGAGGCGAGTTATGCGTCAACTAGAAAATAGAGGCTACAATTGTGTGATATACCCATTTCAACTTAGCCAGAAGAGGATGGCCCAACTAGCTGGATTTGGCTCCATGGGTAAGAACAGCCTCATTATAAATCCAGAGTATGGTCCGTGGATACGACTACAGAGCATATTGACTGATGCTCCCCTTGAACCTAGCGAGAAGTATACAAAGGATCTTTGTGGAGAATGCACTCAATGCATCGATTCATGCCCAACAGGAGCACTTACACCTTACAAGATTGACCCAGAAAAATGTCTGATAGGCATAACCGAAGCAGAAATGGCTAAGTTGATAGAGGAGGACCTTCCCTTTACAACATTTAGGAACACACCAGATCAGGTTTTCAAGGAACATAATCCAAGATTCACCCAAAACAGCCTATTAATGTGCACAACATGCCAGAAAGCATGTCCTTATGGACTTGAAAAAAGAAAATAATAAAGATTTTTATAAAAAAAATGGAAAATTTATTTTCTACTTGTATAATTCTCGAAGCTTACTGAATTCCTGGATCATGTGTATTTCGATGTCTAGTACTCCACCGTAGTCACTCCTATATTTTGCCAGTTTAACAGGGTCATCAGTCTCTAATACCATGAAGCTTTTTCCTGTTGTTACTATATTATAGATCGGCAGTACTTGTTCCTCTCCCCAGTTCTCGCCATTTTCGATTCTTTTTTTCTCGATCTTGAACATTTTTTTTATATTTTCGTCCCAGGGTTCTTTTAAACCCATAAACACTAAGTATTTCATCTCAGCAACATATCATATTTTATCTAAGGAAGTAGTCAAACTTCCCAATTAAATATGAGCAGAAAATACATATATTATTAACGGACATTAAATACTGTCATATTTTTAGCATCTCCAATCAAAAATGATTTAATAAAAACTGAAGAATGCTGGCTTTTTAGGCTCGTAATTTAGGTTCTTGATAAATATAGCAATATGATTGCAGCAACTGTTGAGAATAGATCTGGAATGAAGTCAAAAGCGGAGAGCCATATTGGTTCTATTCTTCCAATATATAAGTAGAGTAAAGGATTACTGGAAATTGAGTAAACCAGGAGGACTACTGATAATCCTACCAAGCTTAGACTGAAGCTGGACTTATTTTCTCTATATAGACTTACGTAGAACAAGGTAATGTACGTGTATAGTATTATGTTTATTGATGAGAGTACTATTTTTCCTTTGACCATGGTCTCGATTCTTTGAGCTATTCGCTCTAATGTTGCGGGGTCAGTCTCGTTAAACCTAGGCCTCCATGGTCTAGGTTTTGGGTGAGGTCCCCCCCAAGGCATTCCATATATGAGAGGAATGCTGGTTAATAATACAATGATGACTATCAGCAATGCTTGTAATCCCTTATTCATTTATTCTCACCTTCTACTGTCTGCTTATTCCATATCTCTTCGAATAACCCTATGTTTTGCTCCAGTCTTTCTGAGATAAAGTACATTTTACCATAGTCACTCCCTATGGTTGTAACTAGATCATTGTCCTCAAGTATCTCTAAGTGGTGTTTAACTGTACGATAATCCAAGTCAAGTTTAATTCTTAGCTGGTTTGTATTCATGGGTTCTTCACGTAGAGCATCGATGATCCGCCCACGGTTTTCTCCTCCTCGAGTACCAGCTATCAACCACTGGAGTACATGCTTAAAGGTTCGACGAGAAGCCATAGTGGACCATCAGATACTCATAGTCATTTCTTTTAAACTATAGTTAAGTGTATGTCAAATTTACACCCAAATTTGATCAAAATTGGATATAAACTTGAAAAATTGTTTAAAATATCCACTTAGATATCTGCCCGAGGTGAAAAAACCGAGTGAATAAAAGAAATAAGACACTAGTCCTCTCAACAGTAGCTATAATAGCTTTTTCTTTCATCATTGGAAGCATATATCTTGTCTCCGCTGAATCAGATGAGGAAGAAAATGACACCTATTTCCCACTAAGTCCCTTTGGGATAAAAAAACCGGGGGGAATGATGGGATTACTAGAAGAGAAACAGAGAACAGAACTAAAAGAAGGTCTTGATGCACTACGTGAAGAAGGAGCTTCTTGTGAGGAAATAAGAGAATACATACAAAACTACATGCTGGAACAGGGTATCGAACCACCTAACCCTGAACAGATGAGACCAGAGTTAACAGAAGAACAGCTAGAACTATATAAACAACTCCAAGAAGATGTACAAGAATATGCTGAAAAAAGAGCAGAGGAACTAGGAATAGAGCTACCAAAAAACCACGGCTTCTTTGCCCCCGGAAAATGTGGGGGAGTAAGACGTGGACCTTGGTCTTACATGCACAAATGGAAGAATGGCCAGACAAACTAATCCCTTTTTTTCTTACTAGTAATCAAATTAATGAAACATTAAAGCTTACAGCTATTCCCTAGATAACAAATTATGTTATAATAGTAGTCTTGAGAATATCACAGCTATTATACTAATATAGTAGACTGCTGGGAAAGCAATTCTACTTAGCAAGTCAATTCTCTGTGCTTTAATTTGTGCCCCTCTTTTTGTGAATATATAGCAAAGTAAAGTCTCGAGGATTGTTAAGGATAGTATTACATAACTAATTATCATTATCAGGTCCAGTGTTGTGAAGTATGATAGTTTTGGCAGGAATTCACTGCTTACAAAGTCAAAAGCTACCACGGTCAAAACACTTGTTAGTGATATTTCCACTCTGTCCGCTATACTGACTGATGCATAGTCCATCCAGAAGACTGCCCAGGAGATAGTAATAATTAAAACCAATGGCAATACGAACTTTGAGACATAGAACCATGGTAATCTACTAATCCCAATCGTATAAGTTGCATATGGATATCCATTTCTGGTCTCCGCTGTTAGGGCTCCAGTATCCGTTATTATCCATTCATTTGTCTCCCATTCAAAAGGCTCTAACTCGTACTCTGAGGAGAATACCACCTCATAATCTGTATAGCTGAAGGTACTAATAGTTAAATCAAGTACATGACTATCGAAGGGAAACCCCTCAAGAAAAAAAGGCTGTTTAATAGTCGCTTCAAATCTCTCCTCATAATGAACAAGACCATCCGGGTAAACCTCAATAAACGAATTAATAATACGCCTATTTCCCTTGGAATATACAAGGTACAAATCAGGCCACCAGATATCTTCCTCCAATTTCTTGGTAACCATCTCGTTACGATACGTCTTCCAGGGATAACCAAAATCTTCTTGGTCAAAAGCAAGTCTAGAGTCAACCCATTCAGCTGAAAGGAATCCGTCGACTTCAAAAGTCTCTTCCTTCTCATCAATGGATAAAATATCACTGATAAACAGATTAATTGCCACATTAGTCTGTGCTTCGGTATTTGGTGGGAGTAAGTATGATTCTCCATCAGCGTTTAATGGTTTGGTGTCGCAAATCATTAGTAGAACTATTAAAAATAGAAATGATCTGTAACCCATAATCTACTTTATATTGTTAATGGATTAAAATATTGTACATAGAGGTAGTTCTCTAGCTTATATAAATTACAATTCTAAGCAGGTTTTTGTTCCAAACTACCTGGAATTACTGGATGTACCCATACAGGATCACTAACAGAGAGAAGTATGGAGAGGCGCTCCTGTAGCTACAAAGTTGGATCAGCCAGGTTTCTAAATGTCTATTTTATTTAGATTTTGCTGTTTTTTTTATTTTCTAAGAATTCTTCACTAGTCTTTTTGAATAAAATAGCGTTTATATCTTTACTTATTCTCTGGTTGATTATTCTTTGGTAGTCGAAATATTTTTTCATAACTAATAGGTCTTCAATTTTTAAGGTTTCTGCGTGAACTCTTAGTTCAGGTAGCAGTCTGAAAAATTTTTTCAGAGTTACTGCATAGTCTTCGTAATCAAATGATTCCATATTCCCCTATTGATAGATTATGCGAATATAAAATTAAAGATATAATTATACGTAATCTAAATCAAGAATACACCAAAATGAATAGTTGATATATGGAGAAGTCCATAATGACCAATCCATTTTTAATAGAATCTATCATTATCACGAGTGCGTTAAATATCAGGAACATAACACAAAATTATGGACTTCTGGAAACTAATGGACGTTTTCCATTCAAGACCGCATATCTTGAATCCTATGAGAGTTGATAAATTCTATCGGTTCTGTAAAACCCTCAATCTACCCAATCAAAGCAAAATAGTTGAAATCGGGTCTTGAAAAGGAGAGTTTCTTTTTAGATTATTTGAGATGTATAAAATATCTGGTATAGGTATCGACAAATCCCCTTACTCTATCGATGAGTGCCGACGACGTAAACAAGTAAAAGCGCCTAAAGCAGAGATTAGGTTTTTACTTATGGATGGAAAAGATTTTGAACCCGATGAGCCCTTCGATCTGGCTTGCTGCTTAGGAGCGAGCTGGATTTGGGATGGAATAAGGGGAACCTTAGAGGCTTTAAAGCATATAACCTATCCTGGTGGTCTCATAGTTTTAGGAAAATTTTACTGGAAACAAGAGTCTTCAGATGAATATCTAGAACTTATGGAGGTTAAGCGTAATTCTTTCCATACTCATTATGAAAACGTCTTTATGGGTGAAGATCTGGAATAATATGAAAGAGTCTAAGGAAACTTACTTGGGATATGGTAGGGAAA
>CAZLHX010000019.1:27317-31910 GCA_964559475.1 uncultured Candidatus Bathyarchaeia archaeon
ATCTGGAATAATATGAAAGAGTCTAAGGAAACTTACTTGGGATATGGTAGGGAAACCTTGGGCTGGTGTATTTATGTTTACCGTTTCCAGAGATACACGAATTTTTTAGGCTTTTAACCAGATGAGTATGAGAAGGAGATGGCATCTGTTGGGCATACATCTATACAGGTACCACATAGTATACATTCACTATTTTCCATGTTACCTTTTTTTACCATTTTATTTACGTCAAGGCTCATAGTGCAATTTTCTGTGCAACTCATACAGTCTATACACTTTGACTTATCTGCAAGAAGTCTGAGCGAAAACCATTTCCCGATGTTCCTTATCCTTCTCCCAATAATCATGAAGGGAGCCATCCAGCATAGGTAGTGACAGAAACCTCGTCTACCACTAAAAATCGAGATTATCCCAATTGCACCAAAGATAAGAATAAAGAGAATTAATGAACCCGGGTCTTGAACCGATATTCCATGATAAGTCTGATAAAATGGATTGATCGACCTTATTTCTCCTGCATTTACTAATATATAGATTACTAGTGATACCCAAGGTATCCAGACAATATATTTTATCCAATTACGTTTACCTACTGTTAACTGTTTATTATTTATTCTCATGCAACATCTTTGCAGTCCTCCTGCTGGGCATAACCAACCACAAAAGACTCTACCAAAAAACAGTGAGCTTAGAAACATTAGAGAAAAAACAATGAAGCTACCATTAACTATTCCTTCTGATGCAGCCATGATGATAAGATATGGTGAGAGATAGTAGTAAGTAATAGGAGATAAAAGTAAAGATGAGTATAATAAATATCTCCGGTTTTTCTGTCTTTTACTAATTAATGCCATACTAATTGCTCCAAGAAATTACAGTTATACATCTTATACGATTCTCCATAACATTCATGCAAGCATATTGGATCATATTTAAGGAATTATTTTATTCCAAAAAGTTACATAGTATCCTCCTTCACAACTCGCCACCCATCTTCCAAAGGGGAGCCACCTTACCTTGTAGTCACAGATTAGTTCATATCTCTTTGTACCATTAGGATAAGTTACCCAACCCATGGTTCCATCGATATGCGCTTTTTCTTCGAAGACTCTATCATGTATCTTTTCATCATCTAACCAGGGTGCCCAGGCAAGCAATAAAACAAACAAAAAGCCTAGGATAACGAAAAGTTGAAACCTATTCATTATCTATTCCCAATGACTAAAATTAATGGCTCTGGCTTATTAAGTCATGTTAAAAAAAAGGTAAGTTTCAGTTACTGAATATTTGTGAAGCTAGCAGTTAACAGTCTCTTGGCATATCCTCTTTGTTTGAATCCGTAATGAGTCTCCTTTAACTCATACCTGCCCTTCATTCTGATATAGATGACATCTGGTCGTCCACTCAATCTTCCGCACCCAAATAACCTGAAAGGTATGTTTTCACCGTCCACTTTCATGCAAAAGTTTCCATTTTTATCCAGAATAGCTGCCCCGAATACTCTAATGATTACACCGTCATGACAGACGCTTCCTCTCAAAGAGTAGAGTTTATCCCCGTAATTCGTCTTGTACATCCTGGTAGCAATTAGTTTCATGGACATTTTATAACAGGTTTCTGGAGGGGCAACATCACTGGTTGAAGGTATTAGTTCCCATGAGACTCCTCGTGTTCTTACCAGCCATTGAGGTTTAGCAAAGTCTTCCTCAGCTTCTTCTAATAGCTGATCATAACATTCATCAAACTGGTCTTCAGTTATTGTATCTAGAGTTGTATTTTCAAGGTTATCTGCGTAAACCGTTAGGCTGGACGTAGAAATCAGGATAATTGAGATGAGATATAGAAAGGTTATTTTTCTCCCCACTTTGACCGTGATCTTCATGAGTAAAGTTTTCTTTAAGGAACCCGACGGAACACGTGGAACAGGTGTACCTAAATCAGACTTTTCTCTTTAGCTAAGGAGTACTTGAATAAATCCCTAAATCTTTTAACTTAGATGAATGAACCAAGACCATGCGCCGGATTCCCGCCTTGATTTTACTGGCAATAATAATTGTCATAGCATTAATTGGAATCCAATTACTAAATGATACAGAGAAATATATTCCACCTAGCAGGTACTCAAAGATTCCCACGGATATAGAGAAAATACTCCCAGAAAACGATATAAATCCACCTTTCTCAGAATCGCCAGAGTACCAGGACCCAATCCCAGTACCCGGTTTAGTCAACACAGCTGGAGGAGAGGACTCTGCTTTCATACTTCCTGATGGTGAGACTCTTTACTTCTTCTTCACCCCTGACGTAAGGCTTCCAGTAGAGGAACAAGTTAAGGACCAGGTTACTGGTATTTACTGTTCCATTAAGATTGAAGATGCATGGGCGGAGCCAGAACGAGTTCTCCTACAGGAACCAGACAAACTCTCCATGGATGGATGCCAGTTCATCCAGGAGGACGAAATGTACTTCTGCTCAGCAAGAGAGGGTTACACGGGGCTCCACTGGTTCAAAGCAGAAAAAATTGATAACTCATGGGTTAACTGGGTAAACATCGATGAAGAATTAAAAACCGAAGAATACCAGGTAGGGGAACTCCATATAACTGCCGACGGGCAGAGACTCTACTTCCACAGCTCAAGGCAGGGAGGTAAAGGAATGTATGACATCTGGTTCTCAGATAAAACTGATGGAGAATGGGGTACACCAATTAACCTAGAGGTTGTGAATACCGAAGGAAACGAAGGATGGCCATGCTTATCTCCAGATGAGACGGAGCTATGGTTCTCGAAAGACTACGGAGTCTGGCGGTCAAAAAAAGTAAACGGAGAATGGACTGAATCAGAGCGAATTTTCTTCCCCCTAGCAGGTGAACCCTCAGTAGACAAAGACGGGAACGTATTTTTTACCCATCATTTCTACAAAAATGACGTTATGCTGGAAGCAGACATCTACGTAGCGTACAAGAAGATTTCTTAGCATACATGTTGTAGCTTATTTATTGGGCTCAATGGGTTCTAATACCTTTAGCTCTATTCTTCTTTGTTAAAGATGGTTGAGGAAAAGGATAAGGACTGGGAGAGGTTCGGCAGGGCAAGTAAGGAGGTCTCACCTGAGATCAGGACGCTGAACTCTTACAGAGAGAACCCATGTTACTTCGATGTGGCTTCCTATTATGCTCAGATGCACATACATAGGGCTCACACAGTAATGTTGGCAGAGGAAGACATCATCACAGGAGAAGAAGCATCCAGTATCCTAGATGGATTGAATGAGGTTGAGAAACTTGCCCAGAGTGATACCAAGCTCGTAGGATATATGTCCACTGAGACTGCCCTCATCAAAAAAATTGGAGAAGTAGGAGGCAAAATGCACATAGGCAGAAGTAGAAACGACTTGGGACACACCCAGAGGCGAATATACTACAGAGACCAAGTAAACAGGCTAACCGCATCTATCATCGAATACCGCAGAAAACTCACAAATACCGCTGAGAGGCATCTTAACGTCATAATGCCGGGGTATACTCACTGGAGGCAAGCCCAGCCCATTACCCTGGCTCACTATATCATGGCTCATGTACAAGCAGCGAATCGAACCATTGAATCCCTTGAAGGCGTATATAGCAGGACCAATATCAATCCCCTCGGTTCAGCTGCTTTCGCCGGGACTGGATGGCCTGTTAACCGGGAGAGGACGATGGAGCTACTTGGCTTCGATGGGCTAGTAGAGAACACCCATGATGGAGTAGCAGCCATCGACTATTATATGGACTTATCCTCAGCCATATCCATCCACATGTCCAACCTGAGCAGACTCGCCGAAGACCTCCAAATATGGTCCTCAGATGAATTCAAATTCATAGAACTCGATGAAGCCTACGCAGGCACCAGCAGCATAATGCCTCAAAAAAAGAACCCCGTAATACTTGAACAAGTGAAAAGCTACGCAGCGGAAACAATTGGGAACATGGTCTCCGTAATATCTTCCATGAAGGGAGCTTCCTATACAAATATCGTGGACAGAGTAATGTTAGAGCCAGTCACCATCGATACTGTTGTAGGCAGCACAAATGTCATGGCTGGACTTATGGAGACTTTACAGCCCTTAGAGGAGAATATGTTGAAGAAGCTCAGGGAAGGTTATTCTACTATGACTGATCTAGCAGATACCCTTGTCCGGCTGTTTAATATCTCTTTTAGACAGGCTCATGACATTATAGCTCAAGTTACAATAGAATCCCTGAAAAAAGGCATTAAGGCAGAGGAGATAACGCCAGAGATGATACGTACAGCATCAAAAAATCTTATTGGAAAATCCTTAAGCATACCTGAAGTCGAACTGGAACAAGCACTCAACCCGAGATCGAACGTAAATAGAAGAAAAGGTATTGGTGGCCCCGCACCTGACGCAGTACGTGCCACGATAGAGAACCAGAGACTATTGATAAAGAACGAAGAAAAACGCCATCAGGAAAGGCTTGAAAAATTAAAAGAGGCAAAAAATCAGTTAGACCAGGCAGAGGCTAGATTAAAATAATTATCTTAGACTTTAGTTCATTCCTTCAGAGAAAATAGAAATCATATAAAATAACCA
>CAZLHX010000020.1:0-31739 GCA_964559475.1 uncultured Candidatus Bathyarchaeia archaeon
TTATGAGGGAAAAATATAAATACCTGAAAAGTGCTGTATCGCTACTCTGTTCGTCATAGAGTATTCCGGAGGGAATCCGGTTATTCTTAGCGACGCACAAAGGTGCAACTACAATTGATGTTAAAAAGTAATAATAAAATTGATAACCCGGATGTTTGCCCGGAATGCGGAAGCACACATGTAATTAATGATGATAAATCCGGGGAGAGGATATGTGGTGCTTGCGGGCTTGTTATGTCTGATAATATGATAAATGAGGGGCCTGAATGGAGAGCATTCAGTCAGGATGAGAGGGAGAGCCGTAGCCGTGTTGGAATGCCCCTCAGTTTCAGCGTCCACGACAAGGGACT
Source organism: uncultured Candidatus Bathyarchaeia archaeon (assembly GCA_964559475.1). Lineage (GTDB taxonomy): Archaea > Thermoproteota > Bathyarchaeia > TCS64 > TCS64 > RBG-16-57-9. The sequence goes on from CAZLHX010000020.1 coordinate 351, forward strand.
ATCAACGATGATAGGACAGGTTGGTAAGGATGCATATGGAAGAACCATACCCACAAAGACGATGTTCCAGATGCTCAGGCTTAAGAAATGGCACATAAGGTCAAGCTACCAGAGCAGCGTTGACAGAAACTTGAGCCATGCCATGACTGAGTTAAGCAGACTATCCGACAAACTTCACATACCCAAACCAATCAAGGAAAGAGCAGCCGTCGTATACAGGAAAGCCCTTGAGAGAGGCCTTGTAAGGGGGAGAAGCATCAGCGCAATAAGCGCAGCCAGCCTCTACGCGGCATGCAGATTAACCGGAACCCCCAGAACACTCAGAGAGATGGCGAAACATAGCACAATAGATAAAAAAGACCTCGCGAGATGCTACAGATTACTATTAAGAGAGCTAAAACTCAGCATGCCCATTCCCAAGGCACAGTACCGGGTACCCAAGATCGCCGCAAAGGTAGAGATAAGCGAGTATACCCAGCAGACAGCTGTAAACATCCTACGAAAAGCAGAAGAGCTAAAAAAGACTGCAGGCAAGGACCCCATGGGTTTAGCAGCTGCGGCGTTATACATTGCATGTGTTATGAACGACGAGAAGCGGACTCAGAAGCGGATAGCAGACGCTGCAGGGGTTACCGAAGTTACTATCCGAAACAGGTACAAGGGATTAAAGGAAGCCCTGGACCTCAAACTCTAGCTTTTCAAACCCTTTTTTAGTCGAATAGGAGTATCATTGCCTATTCGGTGTAATTGATGAGTGAACCAGTGGATTATCTTACAGAAAAAACCTACAGACCTACCTGGCTTGAGGATGGAGTAACGGAATTAACTCTCCAGAGCGTAAACTCTAGGAAAGAAAAATTAGTTGAAATCGGACAAAAACTATCCAAAGCCGAGAAATATTACCTAGTAGGAAGCGGTGGAAGCTACAGCGTCCAACTACCCTTCAAATATATTGCAGAAAAATGGACTGATATTCCAGTTTATAGCTTCAGTGGATGGGAGTTCCTCGAACGGAGACCTATTATCATAGATGAGAATAGCGTCTGTATATTCATCAGCCAATCAGGAAAGACTAAGGAAATCATTGAAGCTTTAAATTGGTGCAAAGAAAAAAGCGCAAAAACTTTTGGACTTGCACAGAATACTGATGCGGAAATACTGCAAATAGCAGATTATGGATTTGCTTGGGAAGGTAGAGCAGTTACCCTTGGAAAGTTATCCAGCCTGTATTATCTATTTGGCTCAATTTTCAGACAAAAAGGGTATTCAATCGGTGAAGAGTTAATCCAGATAGCTGACAAGTTACCTGATATCTTACCTTCGATGATACCTGAGGCAAAGACTGATGCAAAAAAACTCGGGTTAGAGTTAAAGGATTGTGATGAAATTTACGTCCTCGGTGGAGGTGTTAACTGGGGGCTCGCTTACCAATTTGCTCTTTGTACATTGATGGAAATGTGTTGGGTTCATGGAACCGCCATTAAATACAGCGAATTCAGGCATGGAGCCCTTGAATTATTCACTGAAAGTGAAGCTGCCATATTCCTTCGAGGACGTTCAAACACTAGAGAGCTTGAAGAAAATATAATTAATTTTGCCAAAGGTAATGGTGTGAAATGTATAGAATATGACAGCCAGGATCTAGAAGTGCATAATCTAATGACGCCCTTCACGTTATTCATAGAGCTAGAGTGGCTTAGTTACTATCTCAGTCTTGCTAAAAATAGGCGTATGGGAACTTGGCGATTCTACGATAGAGTCAAATTCTAAGAAAAGGCGTTTTTTTCATTTTTATTCAGAAGGTAAATCGAGCTAAAAGGGAAATCAAGGACTTTTATATCTTTTACTAATAGCGTTATATAATTCTTCATAATTTTTAGGAATTTTCGTATTTAGGAATCTTTCAATTCTATTTGGATCAATTTCTTTTTCCGAATACTCATAGGCTTGTAGTACCATCTCTATTTTATCCGCTGCGTAAACAAGTTCTGCTTCGTCAGAGGTCATATTCTGGAATTCGTGCCAAATTTCTAAATATTCACTTTCTAAACCTTGAGGTAAAAGATTAAGAATTTTCTTCATTACTCGATTTTCAAGTTGTTGATGACCTTCTTTTTTCTGAATCGGAGTAAGATCACCAAGGATAGACTCAGGGAGATCATGAATAAGAGACATCTTTAAGATTTTTTCCGTATCCAGTTGCTTCAAATCGCTTAGAATCATAGCCAGTAAACTAACTCTATAGGTATGATCGGAGACTGACTCAGGGTTGATTATACCTGTTTCTATCCAACCAGTTCTTTGTATATGCTTAAGTTTACCTGCTAAAATAAAAAAATCAACGATTTCTTCGTAGTTCACAAATGATCCTAGTTAGAATGTTGTTTAATAGTTTACTTACATATTTTTTACATAAAAATGAAATTTAATTGAAAAAAAAATAAAAGTGGGTTACTCTTGTATTGTCCTTAATTCTTTGACCTCAACAGCACCCAAGTACATTTCATTTAGCAATGGGTGATTCAGTAGCTCCTCCGCAGGACCCTCGTAGGTGAACTGCCCACCACGCATCATGTAACTGTAGTCTCCAACTGCTAGTGCTCTACGTGCTCTCTGTTCAACGAGTATAATTGGTAGTCCTGTTTCTTCTGCCATTTGCTCTAGTTGTCTCATTACGTCGTTAACGAGCTTTGGCATTAGTCCTGCTGTTGGCTCATCCACCATCATTACTTTTGGATCGCGCATTAGTACCATGCTTTCAGCAAGCATCTGGCGCTCTCCACCGCTTAGAGTACCAGCGGCTCTTGGCATGTAGTCTTTGAGTCTGGGGAATAGGGCGAGGACGAATTCCAGCTTGTCTTGGATCATTGATTTGTCATCCATTGTATAGGCTGCCATTTTCAAGTTGTCCTCTACAGACAGGTTGCTGAATATGTTTCCCACCTGGGGCATGTATCCTATTCCTCTCTTAGTTCTCTCGTATGGAGGAGTACGTGTGATATTATTTCCTTCAAAATAAACTTCACCGCTGTAGATTGTCGCTAGTCCCATTATGGCTTTAAGCAGTGTTGTCTTTCCGACGCCGTTAGGACCTACGATTATTGTTACCTCCCCTGGTTTTACCTTAAAATTTAGGTCGTATATGACGTGTATTGGGCCGTAACCTACGTTTAGGTTCTTTGTTTCTAGGATATATTCTCCGGTCATTTTATTCACCTAAGTATGCTTTTATTACTCTCTCATCTTCAAAGACTTCTTCAGCAGTTCCTTCGGTCACCAATTTTCCAAGATCCATAGCAAACACATGATCAGCATATTGGGCAGCAACTTCTAACCTGTGTTCAATAACTAGGAAGGTAATCCCAAGTTCATCTCTAAGTCTCAATACATGGTTGAAGATCTGGTGGCAGAGCTTAGGATCAATAGATCCTACAGGTTCATCAAGTAGGATAGTTTCTGCCCCAGACATTAAAGCTCTACCAATCTCAAGTAGTTTAAGCTCACCCCCACTTAGGGTGTTAGCGGGTTTATTCCAAACAGGTCTTAATCCAAGAACTCTTAAAAGTTCTGATGCGCGTCGTACAGCACTAACTTCACTATCAACCCAAGTTGGTTTAAATAAGGATAATGCAATATTTTCCCCTGCATTATCTGGTAAAGCCACAAGCATGTTTTCCAGAGTTGTAAGTGAGAGGAAAGGTGATGCAATCTGGAAAGTACGTACAAGCCCTCGTCTTGAAATCTTATACATATCCTCATCGGTTATCTCTGCATCACGGTAGTAAATATGGCCTTTTTCAGGTACATAAATACCTGACACACAATTTACAAGTGTAGATTTTCCACATCCATTTGGACCTACTAGTAGAAATATTCCGCCTTCTTTTAAGCTGAAACTTATCCCATCATTTGCAGCGAACTTTCCGAAATATTTGTAAACATCGTCTATCACGAGTACTTCCGACATGTCGACATCAACTATCCCTATAGCTAACAGGTTCCTGTTTAAATAATTTGTTAATAATTGCTTATTAAAATTTAGTTCAAAACTAAAAAAATTAGGGGAAATTTATCTTGATGGTGGCACGTAACCAATTTCGTCAGTGTACCAAGTAACTGTGTCAGTTACCAAATCATACAATCCAGCAGTATAGTCTTCTCCGGTTTCACCGTCAGCTTGGAGTCTGTATGCCCAAATTTGGTAGTTTGCTGCCATTCTGTCGTCATCTTCATTTAGTTGATTCCAGCCACTTGCTCCAAAGCTGTTAAAACTAGTAGTAGCCTGTAAGGGGATAAGATCTAGTGCATCGGTGCTCTGTGATTCAAGTATGGTTTCAGTTAATACCCAACCTATGTCATATGTACAAGCTGTATAGTATCCATATGGCATTCCAACTATAGCCCAATACCTATCGTACAAGTCTAGGTATTTTTTGGATTCAGCTGGTGCGGCTAGGGTGCTGTACAGGTTTAGATGTGCTGACTGTTCTGGAGAGTCGTCCCTGATCTGTGAGCTTAGAGCTGTTCCGTCGCTACCGAACCAAGTTACTCCATAAACTGATGGGAAGTCTTCTGCTTGCTGTATCATTGTAGCTACTTCTTGGAAGCCAATTACATCTATAGCCACGTGTTCAGCGCCATATTGATCTATTGCCGGTCCGAGAACATTTTCTGCTTGTTGAAGATAACTTGAGAATTCCTGTACTTCTGCAGCGTATCGTATTTTTTCTAGTTCAACGCCTCCACCATCAGCCCATTCTTTTGTAAGTATGTTATAGATACCATCTGCCCATGAGTCACCTCTCTGAATTATTACCACAGCTTTAATTCCATGGCTTTCCATCATCCTTGCGATAGCTGGAGCCTGAACAAGGTCAGTTGGACACATCCTAAACAAGTTATCATCAGGTATAGCTAAGGTTGGACTGGTGGATGAGGCGCTCCACATCAACATATCGTTATCGTTACAATAACTCAATGCTGCTGAAGCTTGACTTGACCATCCACCACCAATAAATACGTTTACTCCTATGGATTTAAACCCTTGAACCTTTTCTAAGTGTACTGCTGCTTGGCTTGTAGCGTCATCGATTAGATACTCAAAATCAATATCGTAGCCTAATTTCGCCGCGTATGCATTATAATCTGGTTGCATAATATCAGATACGTGAGGCGCATCTGTTTCCAAGGTGTTCGTCGAAGAAGCTATCCATCCTAGTTGTACAGTTGTTCCGTCTAATGGGATTTTCTCTACAACTGTTGGTGTTCCATCATCTCCATCTCCTGGTGCCTGTCTTGGAGCGGCAAAATAGCCAACTCCTGCGCCTACAATGAGGCCGGCGACTAGTAATATTATTGCTAATGTGTTTCCTTTCATTTCCATTTTTTTCACCTTTAAGTTTGTCGCAGAAAATAAGATCCTTCTTTACCATATATAAGATTTTTACTTTAAATACTTAAATTCTAGAAACTAAAGAACATTTAAAAGGTCTATGATCTATTTACACAAGTTTTTTAATTCAATTTTATTAAAAAATTAGTTTTTGACGAAAACGTTATTAGTGTTAAGGTATGAAACCGTATGGGTTTAGACATGTTAATTCCTGCAATATGGATGGCATCGTTGGTTTACGCTAGCGAACTGACGCTGCTAAGCATTGGTTTTACGTTGACTTATTTGACCGCTAAGGTTCCGAATTTTGCTCATGGTACTTATGCTGGTATTGGTATATACGTAAGCTATACATTCTCAAAAATTTTAGGTTTATCACCTTATCTAGGCTTCCCCCTTTCGTTTTTAATTGGAGGCGTAATAAGTGTAATTATCTACATGTTAGTTATCGGAGTACTCCAAAGGTTAGGGGGGGGAGCTATTGTCTTGACGATTTCAACTTTAGCGATACAAATATTCCTTACAGGTGGAATACTAATATATGCCTTCTGGCTTAGAGCTCGATATAGTACCTATACAATGCTTTTTCTTTTAAAAGACTTTGATTTTACTTTTGCTGGATTTCCAGGTATTTTTATAGTATCTACAGGGTTAACAATTTTCTGTGTAGTTGTTTTGCACTATATGCTTACTAGAACAAAAATAGGAATAGCCATGAGAGCTACTGCAGAAGACCCAGAACTAGCTGCAGTACTTGGAATCAATACTAACCGAATACAGATTTTCAGTTGGTTTTTGACAGGAGGCATGGCTTGTCTTGCTGGTTCAATGATTCCATTATGGTTTATGAGTACACCACAGACCGGTGCTCTAATAATTACAAGTATTATGGCCGGTAGTCTGTTAGGTGGGTTTGAAAGTGTATATGGAGCCGTAATTGGAGGTATTGTTGTGGGTATATCTGAGATAATGTTAACAACATGGGGTCAAGCAATATTTGGTGCATGGGTAGGAGAGTATAGACCACTTGTTCCTATGCTCTTCCTCGTGGCTGTACTTTTAATAGAACCACGTGGCTTACAAGGAGCCTGGGAACGAATAAGATCTAGCGAAAGAGGTGAATCAATACTAAAGTCTGTAGGTCTAATGAGGGAGGAAGCTTAGATGTTACAAGAAATTGCTTTAAGTATACTAACTAGTAATATTGCTGTAGAAGGTTCTTCAAGACTAATAGTGGATATTGCTATGTATTTCGGGCTCTTTGTAATCGTGGCAATGGCCTTAAACTTCCAATACGGAAACGCAGGTATTCCCAATATGGGGTGCGCCGTACAAGTAATAATGGGTGGATTTACTGTAAGTGCAATTACTACAAGGTTAATATTTATATTAGTTGAAAATTCAGGTATAGAACTTTTACCTTGGCGAGACGATTATGGATGGGTATACAATAACCCAACTAATGTAGCAACTGTTAACATATACTTTTCTGATAAACCACTATTTGGAATATCGATGTTACTGTTTACACTGGCAGTCTCTATAGTACTAGGTGCTATTATTGGATGGGTTATTGCCTTGCCTGCGATTAGACTTAGAGCAACTTACCTGATGATAGTCCTTATTACTATGGCTGATGCCTCACAAATATTCGGTAGAAACGTTACATTTCTAAGTGGTGGTACTCTTGGATTGTTTATCCCAGATATACTAAAATGGTACCCTGGAGATCGAACCCTAGTTACTGCTGTAATTACACTACTTGTAGGACTAGTAAGTTTCTTCATATTTAGGACAATGCTTAACAGTCCTTACGGAAGACTTATGAGAGCAATACGTGAAAACGAGGTTACAGTTGGGAGCGTCGGTAAAAACGTTGTAGGCATAAGAAGAAACATTCTCATGTTTGCTTCAGGAATTACAGCAACCAGTGGAGCTTTACTAGCTTTCTATTTCAGCTACATGGTTGAAGCAAACTATCAAAGAGCTTTCTGGACTTACTGGCCATGGTTAATGCTTATCCTCGGAGGACCAGGTAATAACGCCGGTACTTTCTTGGGATGTGCACTGGTAGTTGCTATGCGACGGATAATAATTGTAAATAAATGGTTTTTACAACAAGTATTCTTCTTCCCTGTAGCTTACTTCGAGCAAATACTACTGGGATTCTTACTGATTCTAGTAATAATGTTCAGACCAGATGGAATAATTCCAGAAAAACTCTTGTACGTACCCGGTATAAACTATGGAAAACTAATCCAAGAAAGAGTAAAAGTAGACTGGAGAACAGCAACAGCAAAAAAAGGCAGCACTGGTGGCATTAAAGGCATCTTTAATGTGTTCGGTGGCGGAAAAAAGGAGGAAAACGAGTAAAATGCAATGGGACACAATACTATTCTGGACCATGATAGCAATTTGGGTAATTATGCCTGCTTTTATTGTATACGAGGAAATCAAAGAGAGACAAGCCCTTCGAAAAGCTCAGCGTATATCCGACGAGATGGACGAAACAGAAGGATAAATAAATCCTATATTTTTTTAAAAAAAATTATTCAGTGGTCATTGTATAAAGTGCACCGGTCGTAGATAATGCAGAATCTACTTTATCCATAAGTTCCTTGATACGTTCCCTGCTTGGCTTTTTTGACCAATCGAAAACGAAGTCATATTCTCCTAGGGTCATGCTGGCGTCGCTGATGATCTTTTCAGGTTCATAGCAGTCTATATATGTTTTTCTTAGTGTTTTTAGGTATGTATCCCATCCTCGGTCATCTGTTTGAATTCTTGTAGGATAAGGTACACATCTATGACTGAACTTTACATCTGTAATCTTCGACATGTCAATGGCCACACCTTCTAAAGCTCTTAATGCTTTGATGACTGGGGGTCCATATATGCGAATATAAGTCTTAGGCATTTTTGATCCCTTAGAAAAGTACATGATATGATAAAAAAGCTTTCCAAAAAAGGGCTAAATAGGATAAAATCTATTCTTTTTCTGATTCTTCTTCAGCTATGCGTTTCATAAGTATCTTGTAGCGAAGATGCTTATCATCGAGAGAGAATTTTGCAGGATGTGGACTGATGGTCTTTCCTTCACACTTTGGACATTTATCCTTCAAGGTGTATTCGCCACATTTAGTGCAGCGTTTTAGAAGCCAGACCATTGATCACTCACGTATGAAAGAGATACTACCTTCGATGTCTTCCCAGTACTCTTTTGTGTATTCAACTACTCGGTCTAGAGCGATCTCTGCCTTCTTGTAGTCCTCAGCTTCAAGCTCTACTCTGTATTTGGGTGCTCCCAGGCTTATTATGGATATCGTAGCATCGTTTTCCTCTGCAATATCTTCTGCTGAAATGAAAACCTGTTTTATATCCTCCACTCCTACACTTGAAAGGGAATTAGCCTCGAAAACACCAGAAACAGTAACTCCCTTAATAACTATCTTATCTTTAGCAATATCAGCAAGGATCTCTGCAAGCTTCTCATCGACTCCCGCTGACGTCAAAGCCTGTATACCTTTCTTGGAGGCTGCTTCAAGACCTTCATACAATCCCCCATACTCGTCGACAAGTTTGACTCCCTCAGCCTCATAAAGTTGCTCAACATCAACCCCAAGGTCATGAGCCGCCTGAGTAAACATCGTCTCCGCTTTCCTGGCTTTTTTCCAAGATTCTATTTTCTTGCGTTTATCATCCTTACTTACTCTTCTCAGGCTAAGATCTACTTGACCCTTGCTTGAATCAACTCTAAGTACTTGTAGAACGACTTTCTGGCCTTGCCTCACGTGGTTTCGAATGTTTCTGACCCATCTACTGCTTATCTCGCTGATATGCAGAAGACCTTCTTTTGACTCGTATTCATCTAGGCTCACATAGGCACCGTAACTCTCCAGTCTCTGGACTGAAGCTACGACAAGTTCTCCAATTTCTGGCCATTCTCCTCGTCCTAAACTCATTTTATCACCCTAAAACTGCTACTATTGCGCCATTTATCTTAGCTTTTCCACCTGTTGGCTCTGCCAATTTCTCGCCACATGTAAGGCATTCTACTGTACTTGAAGCGTGGCTGAATATTATCTGCTCGCTCTCACATGTTATACAGCGTACCCTTAGGAATCGAGACGTTGGCCTAGGTATCAAGTGTTCCCATTCAGACATTAGACTACATCCACTTTCCTGAGCCTTAAACCCTTCCACCGCAAAATATGATCCCATTCTTTATACTCAAGTTTCAGAACCTGATTCATGCTCACCTTTGCCTTGTAATGCTGTTTATATTCGCAGCGAGGGCTGAAAGTCCACCTTCGAGTTGGTTCTCTCATGGCTCTATATCCACCGGTTTAGCTATACCCCTCCTTATTAGGTTTAACGCATTTTGACGGGGAATACTGGCTACGTCCTCCTTACTAAACGGTCCATAGGCTTTCATATCGATACCCATAATGGCTGGAACCTGTTGAAGAAAGCGTACAACCAGCATTTCCATTTCTTTACCGGGCGACTGTTTAATAACTTCACTAGATGTTACAGCATCAACACTTGGAGATTCAGGAGTTGGAGTAAACTTTTCTAAATCGGGTAATTCTACACCTTCTTTGTAGCCAGCGATAAGTTGTCGAATATTAGAATAGAGCTTCTGCTCTTCAGGAGTTAAAGATTTTGCATCTAAGGGAAGACCGTTGAGTTCTGATAATATGATCTTCTCAATTCGGTTATTTACCAGTTCACTGAGCATCTGAGCAGCGTAGTTTCGTTCTTTCTGAACAATACTTCCCATCAGGGTATCTGGATCAGTAGGAGTCTGGTTGAGAACTGAGATATATTTTCTCATTTCTAGTATGAAGCCCTCTGGTATTTCCTGCACTTCTGAAGACTCTCGCTCCTTTTTCCACGCGTTAAAAAGTTTTCTATAGCTCAATCGATGACTCTCGCTCCTTTTTTTGCCAAGAAAAATAAAGCTGCCTCTAAGGGTAGCTCGGCTATTTCATCTTCATATGGACCGTATACCTCGTCAATTATCCTGATCTTGGGAGCCCATTTAAACTCCAGTCGAACTAATCCCCCTTTAATAACAATCGCATTTATTAATGGATCGTAATCAGGAAGTGCTCCATAGTGGATACTCTGTACCTGCCACCCAGTCTTACCATGGAGGGTGCCGGTTAAGCGGATCAATCTATGAATATCTGTAGTTACTACGGTATCTATCTCGGAAGCCTGGAGCTCAAGTGCCTCTTGAAGAATTTTCTCAAGACCAGTCTGGCCAATTAATGGAATGATATTGCTGGGATGCTTTTCCATTAAAGTCTTCAAGATCTTATTCTTCTTTGTTGTAATATTTTCTGTTGCTTTTTCTCCAAGATTTAGATCTTTAATATCCTCATCTGAAGCTTCAGTTAAATAATCGTAGAGTGCTCTCAAGGTTCGCCCCCGCCAACCGCCTTCAGTTATAGTTGATCTTGCTCCTCTCCTTTGCTGATTGAAACCTTGGAATCTTGCCTCTAGCCCTGTTGCCATGATATAATCCACAATCTCTCTCCGAGAGTTTTGTCCTAGATTCTTCACGGAATCGCTTCTAGCGTGGACGTGGTATCCCCTGTGTCCACTGAAGTTTGTTAACAGTTTTTCGGGTTCTATACCAAAATCTTGGATCAAAATATCCAAGAGTTTCTGGGCTTCGTGTTTAGCTGCCTGCAAACATTCTTCGCATAACCAGGTCTCAGTCTCAAACTGGGCTTTTCCACATTCACATATTTCAGGGGGATGTCCTCTTCCTTCTTGGTCACAGTTTCTGCATTTCCATTTGTCATGGATCTTCTGGCAGGGTACGTCGAAATGATCGGCATCTATATCGAAGACTAAGTCGGCTCCTAGCCATCCTTTACTGGACATATCGCTCGTAGGATCTTTGTAATAGGCGCTGCTGTGATAGCTGTGTGCTGGTGCGCTGGTTCTAATGTATCTTTGTAGTTCTTGTTCACTGGGGAACATTATATGTCTGTACATGGTATGCCCTTGAAATTTTAGAAAAGCAAATTCCCGGTTTCTTATCTCTCCTGGGGCGGAAATATTTTGATTGTTACTTGCATACCACGATTTGAATTTTTCCTCTATAAAGTTAGAGCTTCCCCAGTCCTTTTCCATGGCTTATTGATGGTATCGGTCTTTTAAACGGATTATGTTTTAGGATACGTACAGTAAGGGCATTTTTTACAAGTTGGAGCATTGTATCTAACTATATTTTTATAGTATTTGCAGTAGTGGAGTCCCAGCTCTTTGAGTTTATTCTTTTTTTCTTTGGATAATTTTTTCATGTTCTTCCCTTATTCTTCTGCCGTTTTATTTGAATTCTTAGATTCTTCACTTTCAGTTTGTTTCTGTTTCTGGATCTCCCTTGCCTTTTTTCGGTAGTAACTTAATGGGTGTACAATAGTCTTACAAATACCGTCCATGTTTCTGCATATTCCATGGGTTCGCAGTGTAGCACAGGTTGGTGGTGTGTACTTTGTTCGGGTTCCTCTTAGACCGGCTATGTGCTCTATCTGGTACCTTGTAAGAGATTCATCAAAATCAGTGACGCTGACGTACAACTTTACAAGTTCTTCAATCGGCATACCAACATTAACAAGAAAGCTGGTTAAACCAAACCTCTCCATATGACTGGCACGTCTACCAGACAACAAACCTTCGAGGCAGTAATTCATACAGGGAGGAAAAGCCTCGTTTATAACTTCAGAAGGAAACCCACCGCGATCCATTTTCGATCGGTTCTCATCAAATACTTTCTTTATCTCATCTAAACGATCTTGCAGTGAATCAGGGAGCTTAAAGTTAGAAGGTTTCTCAACTCTTTCTCTAACCCAGTTTTCCACCTCTACCTGAAGAAGTCGAGCTGCCTCATTATCCGTTATTGAGACGTATCCATTCTCCATCTTACGATTGACCAGCTTCCATTTAGCCTCATGAAACCCTGAAGATGCCCGGAGATAATCAGGAAACCAGATCTTATACATGTGAAGTATTCCATCGATGCTCTCAGGTTCCCTTCTTATCTTCCAGTTGAATTCATCCCTGCCAATTTGAATTACCCTATTTACGTGTTCATCCTGGAGAAGATTATACACCCTTACAGCCTCTGCGAGAGAATAACGCCTGCTTAGAAAATTTTCATTAATCTGACTCACAAACATCGCAGCTACTGGATAACTGAGAAGTTCTGTAAGGGGATCAGCCAGGTTAAATGAGACTACCCCTGCAATTATGGCTTCCTTGACCCTTTCAGCAGCACGATCAATAACTCTCCGATAGCTTGGACCCGCTAACTCCTCAAGACTAAGATTTAACTCATCTACCAGTCTTACCCCTTCTTTAATGAAGGGGTACTTGGCGGCTTCCCTCTCAGATAGCATCTTGTCTCGTAGTGCTTTGGCGAATATTATGATTTGCGATCTACGCCTAATTTAAATAAAACCAGATCTTACCTCTTTACATGTTAAAAAAATACGAGTGCCAGATATGTGGATTCATCTATGATCCTGAAGAAGGCGATCCAGATGCACGTATTGAACCTGGGACTAGTTTTAATGACTTACCAGATGATTGGGTCTGCCCTATTTGTGGAGCCACTAAACAAGAATTTGATCTAATAGATTAAAAAAATATTGAATAAAAATTAAATCTATATTCAATAAGGCTCAGAAATTATATTTAATCCACCAGAAACATTTTCCATAAAAAATATTTTCATCGCTAATATCAGGACAATACTTACTAAATATTTTTAGCAATTCTTTTTTCGTAAAATAATTCTTAACTATGAGGTGCTGACTTCCATCTTTTAGAGTCCTAAGTTTATACGTATTATGTTCTTTTTCTTTAGCTACCAATTCGCCTCCTACTCCTTCAATATAAGTATTATCTGCGAAAAATACCCTTGCACCTGATTCTAAAAAAGTGTGCAAATGATCTAGCCAGCCGTAAATATCCTCCCATCTTATGTGACTTAGCCAAAAAGTTGCTAGAGCACCACTAAAAGACTGTGGAGTAAAATTCATATCATAGGCATCCTTGATATAGAACTCTGTTGGACAATTATACAACTTAGACCTAGCTATACTTAGAACCGTTTCGTTGATATCGATACCCACAATGCTCCCAGCAGTCTGGCTTAGCTTTTCCGTCCAGTAACCAGTACCACAGCCAATGTCTAAGACATTGCGTCCATTGAGTGCCCTCTTAATCTGAGTCTCTAATTGATCCTGCTCTTCCTGGCGGTGGGAGCTCTCCATTCATATATCTCTTCATATTCTTTTGCTCGGTCCCTGTAATACTTGATCATGTCATTAGACATGAGAACTAGAATTTGATAGTTTGTATAAAACGCCTTACTTTGCAGACTTTCAACTGGGTTCTTGAACAAATCTAAATTATTCAATGTATATAGGGTATAAGTCTCCAATGAACTCTTTTCTTATATTCTTCATACTTTTTCTTATATTTTCGTGTAAGTGTTTCTTCTTCTTTAGGGATAAAAACCGTCAAAACAGCTAATGTTATTACTAGAAGTAGCCTGGTCTCGAATATTGGTACAGCCAATGTAAGGCCAATGGACATAAGTAAAAACCCTGTGTAAAAAGGGTGTCTTACATATTTGTAGGGGCCCTCTGTGAGTAACTCACCATTATAGGTACTATTCCAGAAATTATACCAGTAGATATCAATCCCAAGTCCCGTTATGGTTATTAAAAAGCCTAGAGGCTGGATAACTTGGGTGAGGGGTTTCATTTAATTCACCGGATATATTTGAAGTGATCGAGGGAAATGGGTTAGGTACTTACCACCATCATTTGTACATGTTACTGTGTCTTCAACTCGTACTCCCAGCTTATCCACTATGTAGATGCCGGGCTCGTCGCTGAAAACCATTCCTGGCTCTAACTTTTGTGTGTTATTTCTCACGAGGTAGGGGTGCTCGTGGATCTCCATTCCAATACCATGCCCAAGTCGATGAATGAAATACTCACCGTAACCCGCTCTATCAATAACATTCCTTGCAGCTACATCTACTGATTCGCAAGTAACACCGGGAGAGACAGCTTTTAGAGCAACTTTATTGGCCTTTATCACTATTTCATAGACGTTTTTTTGATAATCAGAAGGCTCTCCATACATGACTGTACGGGTACAATCACTCCAGTATCCATCGATAGTGCAGCCCATATCAACCAGTATAAATTCGCCTGGTTTTATTTCCCTCTCAGAGGCGCTTCCATGGGGTAGAGCAGCCCGTTCACCGAAAAGAACACCCGCAAAGGTTGTTTCACCTCCTCTCTCCTGCATCCCGGTTACCATAAGTTTCTGGAGATCCTTCTCCGTCATCTCTGAGTGAAGCTGATCGAATCCCTCCTCCATCGCTTTATCTGTGATATTACAGGCTTTTTGGATAGATTGGATCTCTTTTTCTGTTTTTATCATTCTAACATAACCCAAGTACTCACTTACATCCACAAACATGGCTTCAGGAAGATGTCTCTTTAGGTCATTCACCCAACCCCATGGGGCTTCCTCAGGGATACCTAGCCTTTTTTTATCAAGCCTTCTTTCTGTGAGAGATTCCATTAAAGTATGTATAGGGTTCTCGTGTTCTTTCCAGGTTATTGTCTCAGTGAACCAGGGCTTCTGTCCTCTAAGCTCAGCTTCAAGCTCATTTACGACAAAATAGGGTTTACCGATCAAGGGTATAACAGCTACGGCAAGTCTTTCACTCAGCCCAATCTTGAATCCAGTGTAGTAGGCCATATTTGCTCCAGGAAAGAGGAGAAGGGCATCCATGTTCTCCAGCTTAAGGTATTCTAGTACCTGGCTGGCTCTACGACGGTGAAATTCACTCATTTAGTTCAGTAGAAGTAAAGAGTGGTGATGTTTAATGGCTTCGGATAACTTTCAAAGTAACAGAATTATATTGAAAATATAATTATTAGTTAGATGGCTGGCAGTAGGGCAGGTTACGAGGAGATCGTAGCTGTTTCTCGTGAGATATTCAAGCAGTATGATACAGCGATTACTCTCCGTCAGCTATACTATAGGCTTGTAAGCAGACGCATTATAAGTAATTCAGTCAACAGCTATAAACGTCTAAGCAGGATAATGGTGAAGGCGAGAGAGGAGGGGGATGTTCCCCTTCATTGTCTTGAGGACAGGAGCAGGCGTGTACTGGGTAGAGGGGACACGGGGTATCAATCAGCTGAAGAGTATCTGAAATCAAAGATAAATAGTCTACATGATAGCTGGAAAGGGTTTAGTATGCCTATGTGGGAGGACCAGCCTCAAAATGTCTTGATAAGCCTTGAGAAGGACGCCCTCAGCAGGCTAGTAAGTAGGGTAGCAAACAAATATAACGTAAGAACTTTCCCAACTAGAGGCTATCCCAGTTTTAGTTATGTTCAGAGAATGGCACGCTATATCCATAAACAACTTGGAGGTAAAATGACTACCCTTCTTTATTTTGGTGACTTTGATCCCAGCGGAATTGATATTGAAAGAGACCTCTCAGAGAGGTTAGATAGATATGGTGCCACCCAGTTCAAAGTGAAAAGAATTGCTTTAACATCCGAACAGATAAGAGAATACAAGTTGCCCCCTATACCTGTGAAAAGAAGCGACGCTAGAAGCGAAGGATTCCTAGAGGAGTACGGGGACAGAGCAGTAGAATTAGATGCCCTCGATCCAAATAGGTTTCAGAAAATAGTAGAAGAATCGATAGTAAGCCAGATAAATAGCAAACTCTGGAACGAAAGAATAAGAAAAATTGAAGAAATGAGGAAATGGATACGAGAAAAGCTCTCAAATATTGAAGAAGCTATAGATTCTGAAATTAAAGACTAAAGTTACATTGGAGATATCTTTGAGACGAGAGATATTTTGAAAATTTGGACTTGGTATCAATAATATTATCTTGAATGCTGATTACCTTGATGTATGGTTGATTATATTATCAAAGGAGGTGTGATTTACACGATGAACCAGGAGCGACAGATCATTAAAAATGGGGCCATAGCAGTCACTGGTTCAGATATTATCGCGGTGGGAGAAGAAAAAGAACTAATAAACGCTTACGATGTTGAAAGGGTCTTAGACGCAGAAGGAATGGCTGTCTTACCGGGGTTTGTTAATGTACACACTCATTTACCTAGTATATTCGTAAGAGGCGTCTATGGTGTAGTGAGAGAGGGGCTTTACCAGGTATTATTTCCTGTAAAAAAGTTTCTAGAACCCGAGCACTGTTATACTCTTGGTCTCGCGAGCTGTCTTGAGGCTCTAACAAGCGGGTGCACAACAATTCAAGAGACGTACAACTATATGGATGAATTTGCAAAAGCAGCGGAGGTAACTGGCATAAGAGCTGATCTTGGTGAGCAGGTAGCAGAAGCGGATTATCAGTCAATCAAAGATGGCACCTACCGGTATATCCCAGATCAGGCTGAGGAGATGCTAAAAAGAGCAAAAGAGCTAAAACATGATTGGCACGGACGAGAAGAAGGGAGGATCACTGTAAGCTGGGCACCTCTAGCACCAGACATGTGCACTCCATGGGTTTACGAGGAGATCCAAAGGTACCAAGAATTTGGTGAAAAGATAAGCACCCACATTGCTCAGAGTAAGCGTGAGGTAGAGCAAGTAAAAACCATGTATAATAAGACTAGCGTAGACCATTTAGATCATATGGGCCTCATGGGTCCCGACCTAATAGGAGCTCACTGTATTTTCAATACAGGTAATGATCTTGAGATTATGAGGAAAGCCAATGCGAGTATCCTACACTGTCCCCGCCCATATCTTCTAGGTGGAACCACAGCACCACTAGCGAGATGGCTGAGTCTAGGCATAAACGTGGGACTGGGTACAGATAACGTGTATCACTCAATGTGGGAGACCATGAGAGCAGCCTTATACGGCGCACGTATCAAGGAAAGAGAGGGGGAACCAGCTTCACCTACTTATTACAAAATACTGGAACTGGCGACAATTGATGGTGCTAAGGTTCTTGGGATGGAGGACAAGGTAGGTAGTATAGAGCCCGGTAAGAAAGCTGATATCCAATTAATCAACCTTAGACATCCACACCTCCTACCAACAGTAGACATTACATCTAGCCTAGTATTATATGGTGGAACAACCAACGTGGACACAGTTATTGTAGACGGAAAGATTGTGAAACAAAACGGAGCATTAACAATGAAAGGAGAAGATAAAATACTAGAAGATGCTCAGAATACTACCACGGAGATATGGGATAAACTTTTTACGGAGAGCCCAGGGCTCAGGGACCTTGTGAAAAGTAAATAGTTCACTCCTTTTATCTTACCCTTGAGGATCAGGTTTAATGAGTATTCCAATACTAACAAGTAATCTGATCAATGTTAGTATTCTTGTTGCTCTATGTATTGGATTCACTTTCACCTATATGATGGAGAAATTTCCCAACTTTGCTCATACTAGCTACGCCAGCATTGGTACCATGGTTTCTTTTTACCTTGTTCAAATCAGAGGGCTTAATCCTTATTACACTTGGCCATTTACAACAGTCTTAGGGGGCTTACTGGGAGTCTTCCTCTATGTGGGTATTGTTAAGAATATCAAGATAATGGGAATGAGAAGTATTACTCTCACGTTTACATTCTATATTATTAGTCAGATGATTTCTTCAATGATCGCTATGTTTAGTTACTGGCTATTATTAGAAAGGGGAATACAGTCAGCTGGATTCATGCTTCGAAGCTATGATTTCAGAATAGAAGGAGTGCCTGGAATAGGGCTATTAGCTCCTTTAACAGTGGTAGTATTGGTTTTACTATTAAACATCTTTCTGTATTATTCCAAGTTTGGTATAGCGATGAGAGCCACAGCAGAAGATGAGACGTTAGCCTCAAATCTTGGCATTAACGTTGACAGAATGCACCTCGCCACATGGTTCATCTCAGGTTCATTATCAGGACTCGCAGGAGCTATAGTCCCTATGTGGCTGAGTACGAGCGTAAATTTTAGCGATACTCTACTGGTTAGTGTAATGGCTGGAAGTGTATTAGGTGGACTTCATAGCATAAACGGTGCAATAATTGGAGGCTTAATAGTAGGGACGAGTAAGAAATGGGTAACACTTCTCATGATGAACCTATTTGGTCCATGGATAGGGGTTTACGAGGAATTATTTCCCATTTTAATACTCTTCATAATATTAGCAATAGAACCTGAAGGTCTGATGAGCCTTAGCATAAGAAATATTTCCATATACAGCATAAGGGAAAGTCTAGTAAAGTTAAGGAAAGTTCTCTGGAATCTTATAACAACTGAATGAGCGCGATCATGCCGTTTTAAATTTTACACGTGTATTAACGTACTACAATGCCTGCCTCCATTAAATGCCCGAGATGCGGTGAAACTTACACTGTGGAGGAGTACGAAAAAGATGAATTCTGTAGAAAATGTGATAGTCACTTAAATGTAGATTTCAGTAACAGCGTTAAAAAAAAGGGGTGGAGGCAACTTTTCCCATATGAACCATATCACCCTCAAATCGAGTTCATCAGAGATATAGAGAACACAGTAGTTCAAGGAAAAGTTCTGATAGCTGAGGCATGCAACGGCTTCGGGAAAACCATAAGCTGTCTTAGCTGTTTATTACCCACGGGAAAGCAGATCGTTTACGCTACAAGGACACATGAACAAGTACGTCAAGTGCTTCTCGAACTGGAGAAGATAAACGAAAAGTCGGGGGAATCATACACTGCTGTAAACCTGGCAAGCCGAGGACACCTTTGTATCAACCCTGACTGTCGGGACCTCCCACCCAATGAAGCCCTAGAAATGTGCCATAGCTTAAGAAAGGATGATGAGTGTCCTTATACTTCTGAGATCGATAGAGTTCCTCGTAGAATTCCTCCAATTCTTGATAAAGGTGAGCTTATTAGACAGGGAAGAAGGCTAAAGCTATGCCCATATTTCCTAGCAAGGAATATGGCCAAACACAGTAAGATCATAGTTGCCCCTTATCCTTACATTTTTGACCAAATGATCAGGCTCATGATTGGCCTTGATTTAGAAGGGAAGATACTGGTACTTGATGAGGGGCACAATATAGATCAAGTGGGACAGGATATTATGAGTGATACCCTCAGTGAGAGAATCTTGAGTGCTGCGGCTGAGGAAATGAAGCTAATAGGAAAATCTCCCCGCTTCATTAACAGGATAGGAGAGCACCTACTGAAGATGGACACCGGAAAATCCAAGCTAATCTCTCCTGAACAGCTTGAGAAAGATTTAGAGTTAGCACTAGGGATGACCCTTTCTAAATTCATGGATAACCATGCACCACTGGTTGAGTCAATAAGAAGCGTCAAAAGTAAATCAGGTAACCCCCCTATTTCTTATCTTAATGGACTCCTGGATTATCTTGAACTGTTGCAGACGAGTCAGAAAGGAAAATACGTTGCACTTTATACAAGGAATTACTTCGGTGCACCGGTTATTGAGTACAGGTGCCTTGACCCAAGTCTCGCCATAACCCCAGTTATTGACGGATCAGATGGAGTACTGATAATGAGTGGGACACTAAGCCCAATGGATATCTTTGCAGATATAATTGGTCAAAATAAATCAGTAAAGAAGGCTTACCCTAGCATCCAGAAGAGCGATAAAATCCAGATGACGGTTGAGACTGGGGTCACAAGTAGCTATCGTGAGAGAACCTCCGACATGATCGCCCATATGGGAGAAATTATATCTGAAGACTTGAAGAATGTCAGACAAGGTGCCCTGATTTTCTTCACCCAACGCGGATTCATGAACAGCTGCCTTGACATGTGGTCGAAAAAAGGTTTTCTGCTTTCCTCTAGGGGAAGAATGCACATGGGAGGAAAACAGTTATTCAGAGAGGGAAGCAATGCTCAGCAGAACAGGGATATCGTAGAGAGATACAAAAGGATGGCTGTAAGTATCGGAGGAGCAGTACTATGCTGCGTCTTCCGAGGTAGAAACAGTGAGGGAAGCAACTTCCCTCAAGACCAGGCGAGGGGGATCTTCCTGGTGGGAGTTCCATACGCTAATTACGGAGACCCTCTGGTTAAGGCTCAGATCAAATATTTTAATAGAATAAAAAGAGGCCTTGGGAATAAATGGTACACAATGGATGCTTTTCGTGCAGCTAACCAGAGCCTGGGCAGAGGGATTAGGGGTAGTGATGATTGGTGCCATTACTGGCTTCTAGACAGGAGATACGCTGAGAACCTTGATCTAATTTCAAAATGGGCTCAAGGTCGAGAACCGAAGATAAGGCATACAAGTAGAGCTACGCAGCAGAGATTTTAAGGTCATAATCCCTGAGTTAACCGACTTCAGCTTGCCAGGAGAATATATTTTAGGTGTGGATGGAGGAGGAACTCAAACCAAGTGCAGTATAATTAGCCTTGATGGATTTTTCCATGCCTCAGGTAAAGCTGGACCTTCTAACCCCATAACAATCGGAGTAGAGGAAGCCCACAGAAACATTATGGAAGCAGTGAAAAAGGCCTCAAAAAAATGTGGGATCAACAAGTTTAAGACGAGTGTTCTAGGCATCGCAGGAACAGACAGATCAAAGCTAAAAGACGTGCTATTTGACATGCTCCCCGAAAATTTTGGCGAGAAGGAGATAGTATCAGACGCAGAAGCTGCTTTAGCAGGAGCTATAGCCTGTAAACCCGGAATAATTGTAATTGCAGGAACAGGATCCATAGTTTATGGTAAGAACCGGGAAGGGGTAACAGCTAGAGCAGGAGGATGGGGGTGGAGGCTCGGAGATGAAGGAAGCGGGTACACCATAGGAAAAAACGCAATAATCAGCTCCTTAAAAGCTCACGATGGAAGAGGACCACCTACCAGTCTAACCAGTCTAATAACTAAAAAACTAGGATTGGAAAAACTCGATGAGATCATTGACTGGGCTTATGACACCAGTAGACAGCCTCGAGATTTCGCATCACTTGTACCCATAGTAAGAAAAGCTGAGAAAGATGGAGACGAAGTTGCATCCCTGGTACTGGGTGAGGCAGGATCAGACCTCGGTCTTGTAACCCACGCCGTGATCAGGAGACTTGACCTAGATAAAGAGTTTCCAGTCGCATTTAGCGGAGGGATATTCAAGGATTCAGGACCCTACACAATAGCACTAGAAGAAGTGATTAGAAGGGAAGCTCCAGAGTGTTTCTTTATAACCCCAATGTTCGGGGCAGATATTGGATCTTGTTTACTGGCTCTTGAGAAACTGGGAATAATTATTGATGATGAAATCTTAAGGAGGCTCAACAATAGCATTGGAAAATAGGGTTACAGAGAAAAGGAATCCTGCATCAATTGGAATTGACCAGAAAACAGTTCCAGAGATCTTGGAGATAATCAATAACGAGGACTCTAGAATCACCGAAGCGATATCGAGGGAACTAGAACCCATAGGAAAAGCAGTAAAACTAGTTATCAAGACTTTGAAGAGAGGAGGCACAGTTTATTTTGTGGGTTCCGGGACCAGTGGAAGGATTGGAGTACTGGAGGCAGCAGAACTCCCACCTACCTTTGGTGTCAGCCCTGATAGATTCCAAGCAATAATAGCCGGGGGAAAGCGGGCAGTTTTCAAATCCGTTGAGGTAGCTGAGGACTCTGAAATTGAGGGATGTAAAATAATTCAGGCAGCTGAGGTTGGCCCCGAAGACCTTCTCATAGGAATAGCTGCATCTGGTTCCACACCCTTTGTTATTGGAGCAATAATGCAGGGGGTTGAAATGGGAGCATCAACAATCGGCATATCATGCAACCCTGATGCGTTACTATCCAGATATGTTATGGTGCCTATTGAGGTTGTTACCGGCCCTGAGGTCGTGGCAGGCTCTACTAGGATGAAGGCGGGTACAGCGCAGAAGATGGTGCTAAATATGATTACGACCACAGCCATGATTAAACTAGGTCTGGTTTATGAGGGATACATGGTCGGAGTTCAAGCATGGAACAACAAGCTAATTACCAGAAGTATACGGATAATTAATGAAGTTACAGGTACACCAGAAGATAAGGCAAGCAAGCTTCTAGAGGATTCTAACTGGGATGTTAGAGTAGCATTATTATCAGCTATAATTAAATTAGACCCTGAAGAGGCAAAGAAGGAACTAGAAAAATATGGCACTATTAGAGGGGTGTTAACTAAAGAATCCTCAAGGAGGGCTATTGGTAATTAATACGACTGTAATTAATGGGGTTGATGTTCTTCTTGACAATCCAGAACCGTACATAGGAGGAGTACATACTGGCTTAGTGACCAATCCAACAGGGGTCACCAGTAAACTGGAATCAACCTTAGATGCTTTCTTGAAAAACCCAAGAATCAAATTAAAAGCAGTTTTTGGACCTGAACATGGAGCCAGGGGAAACGTTCAAGATGCACTACATGTGAAAAACCATAAGGATATATACACAGGATTGCCTGTTTACAGTCTTTATGGTGAAAATCATAAACCAACCCCATCTATGTTAGAGGGGTTAGATACTCTGGTCTTTGATATTCAAGACTGTGGTGCCCGTTTCTACACTTACATCTCGACACTGACTTACTGTATGGAAGCATGTAATGAAGAGGGCTTGACTATGGTCGTATTAGATAGGCCCAACCCCATAAATGGAATTACAGTAGAGGGTAACCTTCTGGAGGAGGGGTTTGAATCATTTATTGGTCTTCACAGGGTTCCAATCAGACATGGCTTGACCATCGGTGAAATGGCTCAGTTCATAAACAAGAAGATTAGATGTAATTTAAACGTAGTAAAGATGAGGGGTTGGGGTAGATGGATGTGGTTCGATGACACTGGGCTACCCTGGGTTCAACCCAGTCCAAACTTACCACACCAAGATACCGCAACTGTTTATCCTGGAACGTGTTTATTTGAAGGAGTCAACATTTCTGAAGGACGGGGATCCACTAGGCCCTTTGAGCTAATTGGGGCTCCAGGAATAAATGGGAAAGAATGGGCTGAGGTTCTCAACAAGCTAGAACTGCCTGGAGTACGTTTCCGAGCATGCTTCTTTACCCCCACATTTTGGAGATTCAAGGACCAGAAATGCAGAGGAGTACAGGTTCATGTGAGAAATAGAGACGCCTATGAAGCTGTTAAGACGGGTGTGCATATGATATCTTCTGCGATGAGTATTTTCCCCGAGTTTATGTTCAACGAAGCAACCTATGATACGAGAACGCACTTTGATCTATTAGCAGGGACTGATAAATTAAGAAAGAATCTGCAAGAACATGTTCCAGTTGAGTTAATAATTAAAAACTGGAGCAAGGAGCTTAAGAAATTCAAAAAAGAACGGGAAAAATTCCTTTTGTATGATGAGGTGAAAAGTAATTAGTACTACTTTACGTGGCACTATTGTGACCCCCTTTGAGATGATTAACAGGGGGCAGCTGGAGATACGCGGTAATAAAATATCTTACGTTGGACCGGAGAAAAACCCAACTGGTCACGTGGTTGATTTTGGTGAGAACCTGATAACCCCTGGGTTTATAGATTTACATATCCACGGGGCAATGGGTTACGACTTTATGGACCCTTCAGATGAAGCACTAGAAACAATATCAATATATCTGGCTATGGGAGGGGTAACCGGTTTCCTGGCGACTACCTATACCTCAGGTCACAGTCAGACACTTAGAGCAGTAAAAAATCTGGCTAAATCACCACCTTTGCATGGAGCAAGATTACTGGGAATACATCTCGAAGGACCATACATAAACCATGAAAAAAAAGGTGCACAATCCAAGGAGCATATTCGTAAACCAGTTCTGAAGGAGTTAAAGGAGCTTATCAATGCAGGAAATGGACTGATAAAAGTAATCACTCTGGCTCCAGAAATTGATGACAGCTATGAGGTTATAGAATATCTATCTAATCAAGGGATCATCGTATCAGCCGGTCATACCAACGCTACGTTTACAGAGGCTAAAAAAGCCATGGATAAGGGACTTTGCCACGTTTCTCATTTATTTAATGGAATGAGAGGGTTTCATCATAGGGAGCCCGGTATAGTGGGGGCGGCTCTGACCGATGGAAGGGTTTCAGTGGAATTGATCGCGGACGGTCTTCACCTTCACCCAGGTGCACTTCGCTTGGCTGGGCTATTAAAAGGACCTTCGAGGACGGTTCTCATATCTGATAGTATAAGACCAGCTGGATTAAAGGAGGGAGAATACTGGGTAGGAGATAACAAAGTATTTCTCAAGAATAACGAACTCAGGTTACCTGAAGGGGCGTTGGCTGGAAGCAATATTAGACTGAATCAAGCAATAAAGACAATGGTACAAGATGCAGGTTTCAGCTTAACAGAGACTATACAGATGGTCACTGAGACCCCCTGCAGAGTTCTCGGTCTATCACCGTACAAAGGAAGGCTTGAGAAAGGAAGTGACGCTGATATCACAGTCATAGATTGGAACTTCAAAGTAAAGGAAACCTGGATAGACGGAGTAAGAGTTACCAGTGAACATGATTAAAGAAAAAACACCAAGGAAAATTATTGGGTTGATGTCAGGCACGTCAGTAGATGGTGTAACCCTGGCGATCACGGATATAAGTGGCACTGGAAGCAATGTCCAAATTAAATTGCAGCACTATAAGACTTACAAATACTTCGAGGAACTGAGGGAGAAAATTTGTCAGGCATTCTCTCTTCAGAAATCAAACACTAAACTAGTCTGCGAACTAAATTTCCTTCTAGGAAGCTACTTTGCTGATTGTATTGATAGGTTTCTGAGAGAGAATAATATCAAGCCCAGTGAAGTTGACCTTATAGGCAGTCACGGTCAGACTGTATGGCATCAGCCTGAAGCTAATTTGTTTCATGGCTTATACCTTAGATCAACGCTTCAGATTGGAGAACCTACAGTAATTGCTATTGAAACGGGTATCCCTGTTGTGGCTGACTTCAGGAAATCAGACGTTGCTGCTGGAGGACACGGTGCGCCTTTAACGCCCTACTTGGATTTTGTACTTCATCGGAGTAAAAAAGTCAATAGAGTATTGCAAAATATTGGTGGCATAGCAAATTTAACGTATTTACCAGCAAATGCAAGTCAAGAGGAGGTTTTGGCATTTGATACAGGTCCCGGAAATATGATTATCGACTCAGTTATTGATCACCTATCTAATGGAGAGAGAAAATATGATCAGGACGGGGTTAATGCCAGTAAAGGAGAAATAAATCAAGAACTGTTACAAATGCTCTTGAGTCATCCATATTATGCTAGGAAGCCTCCTAAAACCACGGGCAGAGAGATGTTTGGTCAACAATACACAGCAGAAATACTCAAGAGGGCAGAGAATATTCATATGGATCCAGATGATATTGTCGCAACTGTTACGGAGTTAACCGCCCTTACCATATGTAGTTCTTATAAGGAGTTTTTAGGTCCCGTCGATGAAGTTTACTTATCAGGCGGGGGTTCAAGAAACCCTCATCTAGTCTCAAGAATTGAGAAAAATCTAGAGGGAGTAAAAGTAATGGATTATAGCGTTCTTGGGTTTCCCAGTGAAGCTAAGGAAGCTGTATTAATGGCTCTTCTGGCTAACGAGTATATTATGAATACGTCTTCAAATATTCCAGCTGCTACCGGTGCTGCACGAAAAGTAAGACTAGGAGTACTCTATAATCCACCATATATATGAAATAATAGAATTTTTTTTCCGTTCAAACGCAATCCAATAATATCTTATAGAACTCTTATCATAGGTGATTAATTTGAGCCTCGAAAAAGCACTAAAAAAGATTGATGAAAACAGGATCGTTGAGATAGCTAAAAATCTCATCAGCATCCCCAGTATTACAGGTGAAGAAAAAGAGATCATGCACTTTACCAAAAGCCTCCTGGATGATATCGGTGTGGAAACTGAGTTTTTTGGAGGAGAAGACCGCCCCATAATACAAGCGGTATCCAACCCTGAATCCGAGAAACTTTTGATATTTAACGGGCATCTTGATGTAGTCCCAATCGCTAGACCTGATGCCTGGACGCGTGAGCCCTGGAATCCCGTCTTAGAGGATAATCGACTATTTGGGCGAGGATCCAGTGATATGAAGAGCAGCTGCGCCGCCATGATCCATTTGATGGAATTAGTACAAGAATTGGATCTAGATATCGCCGTAGGAGTACATCTGGTTCCGGATGAGGAGAAGGGAGCAGAATTTGGTAGCAAGATTCTGGTTGACAAGATAAAGAAGAATGAGATTAGAAGACCTGACTACGTTGTGATTGGGGAGCAGAGTAACCTTAAGGTTAGGATAGCTGAGAGGGGGATGTTCGGGTTCCAGGTTAAGTTTTATGGGCGTGCAGCTCATACTGCTGCATCCAGAGTCTCAGGGGTTAATGCTATTGCCAAGGCTTCCAAGGGGGTTCTTGCCCTCGAACACCACATCGATAAGTTTCATGAATGGATCGGCCATCCCATGCAGAGCGTAAATATTATCGAAGGCGGTAAGGTAACGAACCAGGTTCCAGCTGAGTGCACCATCACTGTGGACAGGAGGCTGATAATCGGAGAAACCGCGGAGGATGTAGTGGCTGAGGTGACTGATGACCTTGATGAAGCTGGAAGAGACGACGGTGACTGGCGCTGGGAGATCGTTGCTCCTAAAGATGAGCAGGGTAACTGGGTATACACTCCGGCTAATTACACGTCACCTGACTCCGATCTGGGTAAGACTTTCATGAAGGCAGTGCCTGCCGCTCTTGATAGAGATCCAGATCTTTATGTAGAATGGGCTGGTAGCACCGATGGTCGATTATATAGGGAAATTGGGATACAGACAGTCGGCTTCGGACCCATCGGCTCAGGGGCACACGGGCCTGACGAGTTCGTCTTCGTGGACTCACTGGAAAAGACGGCAAGAGTGTGGCTAGCTCTGATTCACGGGCTATCCTAGTCTACTTGGCTTATCTCGGCTATTTTATTTATCAGGTTATCCGCGAGTTTCTGGTTATCTGAGACCCTTATCCATGGTTCCATGAGCCATGTTACGTCTCCAAAGGCAGCGATGGTAGTATTACCCTTGTCCAAGAGAGCTACTGCGGTATAGATGTCTATTTCCTCGGATATGCTATTGTGGGTTCCGTAACTTGCGTAGGCTGCGTTGCTATCGGTGGGGCTGATATGTGTGGTTGTGAAGAAGACTAGTTCCTGTACGTCTTCGGTTAACCAGTTTTCCTCAAATTGGGTAAGGTGAATGTTTCTGTAGTTTCCCCAGTTTTTAACCATGTTATAGAGGTACCCTTTACCGAAGTGGAGGCCAAACCGGTTGGATATGCTGTTTATGGGACCCTGTAAGGTAGATGCTTGGAGAAACTCTGAACTAGCGTCACTGAATAAAA
Source organism: uncultured Candidatus Bathyarchaeia archaeon (assembly GCA_964559475.1). Classification (GTDB taxonomy): domain Archaea; phylum Thermoproteota; class Bathyarchaeia; order TCS64; family TCS64; genus RBG-16-57-9. The sequence continues at coordinate 28,187 of CAZLHX010000020.1, forward strand.
CCAGCATGTTTCCTTCACTCACGAATTTATCAATGGCCTCAAACTCCTCGTAAGTATAGCGCTCTGTTGGTGCAGTTATTACCAGACATGAGGCAAAGTCCAGCGCACCTTCGATTAATGTCCAGTTAGAGCTATACCCCACATAGACTGCCCTTTTAGCTAGCTCCGCTTCTAGATAATCAAGAACGAAGGGACTTACCACGTTACCGTGGCTTAAGTCCACGATGACGTGGCCTATTCTCGTCGTCGTCTCATTAACCTCATCGAGTTCAGTCTCAGGCATTTCTATCTCCGATTGCATGTAGATCTCTCCAGGCATGTAGAGATAGTGAAGGGAGGGGGAGGGGTGGATCTCTCTTATCTCGTTTATGGTGGGATACATTGAGCTGACTCCCTCGGACTCCTGTACTATTCTGTCCAGGAGGTTCTCACTTGTATAAGTTTCAAGACCTGCCAGATCTGCAGCGTATGAGATTGCGTTCTGCTGTGACCCGATCTCATCCGCCAGTCCCTTTCCCAGAGCCTCTTTACCTAGCCATATGGAGCCGCTTCTAAGGTCTATTTCATCTATCTTCAGTCGTGTACCTCTACCTTCTCGGACTGCCTCCAGGAAGCTATCGAGAGCCTTTGAGACGTTATAAGGAAATAATAGAGGAGAAAACCCTGTGATCTTGTGAGGGCCAGTCTCAAAGGTAAACTGGCTGGGCAAGATGAATTTTGGACCCACTCCCATAACTCCGATGTTTCCAACGAAGCTCGAGGGCAGGGTAAAGATATAATCAGCTGATGCGGCTATGTAGTATCCTCCTGAGAGAGCCATGGTTGTGGAAGCGACTATGGGTTTTTCTTCTTTAAGCACCAATAAATCATAGTAGATCTGCTCGATATGATCTACTGTACCCCCGGGGGAGTCTATCTGGAGGACTATTGCCTTGATCTTGGAGTCTTCTAATGCTTCTTTAATTGACTTCAAGAGAACCTCGGTGTACTCCGGGTCCTCTATGGCTCCCTGTATATCGATTATCCCGATGGTTCCCCTTTTTGTGGCAACTACCGAGGTCTCACCTGGCTCCCAGTAATATATACCTATCATTCCAATTATCATTAGGAGGGAAAAAATTACCAGGGCAACGGTTGCTTTACTTCGTTTAAGTCTGTCCATTAACTATACACCAGTCTCAATACTGAGAGCAGGCTAACTTAAAAGATATGTCCGAGCGTAACTTTAAGCCAGGACGGGTATAGGTATAATAATCAGGAAGATAAAGCAGTTAAGATTCTTCGTGAGATATTTTCAACTGAGGGCTGGGCCGGGTTCAGCTACATAGCAGCAGAGGCGGATCTAAAGAGATTAGAAAAGTCTCCCCAGTGATCTAATACTTCACCAAAAAGGCTGGGTTCCATAATTCCTGGTAAAATAGCCACTGTCATCCACGTCACGCACGCACCCCCCCCCCGGGGGGGGTTGTTCATTTGTTCGTTTGACTACCCCGCCCTCCTTATCAGGTATATGAAATGATTATGGGTAAGTTCAATGATACAGTAAAAACTGAGTTCTGTGACGTTAATCTCCCATAAATTTGCTGATGATAACGTTTTCGGTTATGGAATTTATTTGACAGGTTCTGAGCATCAATGCTCTGATATTTGTGTGTTTGACGCTAGTTGAACGGTTGATCTGCATGAAAAGATCGCAGGTATAAAATCTAGCCACTGTCTATGAAGTAATGGTGTTGTATTGAGTCAGGGTGGAGAAAGATCCTATGTTCAGAGGGTTCTTGAGTCTGCGAGAAGTTTGTGGGTTTCAGAGGACGTCGAAGAATTCAAGGAGCACATCACGCGAACAGCTCAAGCTGTCTATAGGGTCAGTGATTACCCTTTAGAACCCGGAAGGGAGCCTGTTACAAAGTTGAGGTGTGTAAAAGATGAAGAGCCCTTATGAGTACAGCCTAACCGAGGGGTCGGAGCTCATCCAGCGGGGGGACCTCACCCCCACAAGACTTGCGGAGTCCCTGCTGGAGAGGATGCTGGAGCTAGAGCCCCTTCTGGAAGCTTGGGTCACCGTTAACTCGGATCAGGTAATGAGAGATGCTGAGATAGCAACAGAGCTGGCTGAGGAGGGGGAGTTCATGAGTCCTCTTCACGGGATCCCTTTTGGAGTCAAGGATATCTTCTACACTAAGGGTATGAGGACGACCATGGGGTCCCCCATCTACTCGGACTTCGTGCCTGACTATGATGCTGAGATAGTGAAGACTCTGAGGGGAGCGGGAATGGTGGTAATGGGTAAGACGGAGACGACTGAGTTTGCCCTGCATGACCCGGCGCCGACAAGAAACCCATGGAACACAGACCACACTCCGGGTGGATCTAGCAGTGGTTCAGCTGCTGCAGTATCTAGCGGGATGGTACAGCTTGCCCTTGGGAGTCAGACTGGTGGTAGTGTTATTCGACCTTCGAGTTATTGTGGGATAGTAGGCTTCAAGGGAACCTATGATCTCCTGAGCAGAGTTGGCGTATTCCCCCTTAGTTGGAGTCTGGATCATGTTGGATTTATGACCAGGACGGTGGAGGATGCTATTCTAACATTGAAAACAGTGAAGCCCGGTTTGGATAATTCATCAGGATTTGATGAAAACCCTAGAATTGGGTTGTTATCGGGGTACTTCAAGGAGGAGGCTGATGGTGTGGTTTGGAGAGGGTTTGAGAGGGCCGTGGGTAAGCTTTGGGGGGAAGGTGCTGAGTTTATTGATGTGAGTCTTCCTGAGAGCTTTAAGATGGTCCCTGACGTCCACAGGGTTATTATGACTGTGGAGACTGCAGCTTCCCATGAGGATAATTTTAGAGAGCACCCTGAAGGCTATGGTGATTATATCAGGGGCTTCATTTCTTCCGGCCTCCTGGTTCCCGGGACGGCGTATCTGAGGGCTCAGAGGATTAGAGGAATAATAATTGATGATATTTTGAGGCTGTTGAGGGGTTTTGACTGTCTTGCATGCCCTGCAACTGTCGATACCGCGCCGAGGGGGTTAGATTGGACTGGGAGTCCTGCTTTCAACGCCCCCTGGAGTCTTACTGGACTTCCCTCCATAACAGTTCCCTCAGGTCTCAGTGAAGATAATCTTCCTATAGGGCTCCAGCTGGTTGGTAAACCGTATCGGGAGATGAGTTTGCTTGAGGTGGGTAAATGGTGTGAGGACAAGCTGGGATTCACGAAGGAGCCTAAGGATCCTTATTCCCCTTGACTACCTATTTCTCTCCAGTAAGCTTTTTCCCATTGCTCAGGAGGTCCTGGTCTGAGAGTGAAGAGAGGATGTGGTAAGACCTTTTCCGTCTTCAGGTTTTTTCTGAATACTTCAGGGCTTCTTTTTTCCAGACGGCTTTGGAGTAGGTTGAACTCGTATGTTATTTGACCTTTGTTTAATTCGATCTTTTCGGTTTTCTCAACGGGTTTTAGAATCTTCGAGTAATTGTAGTTGTAACCTCTCCGCTGGCTCTCTTTATATATCTCTCTGAGGTAAAACCCCACTGCCTTGAGGGGTTCAGAATGTTC
>CAZLHX010000021.1:0-5355 GCA_964559475.1 uncultured Candidatus Bathyarchaeia archaeon
CTGCTCTACACGTATGCAAACAAGTTCTTCTCTCTTAATGTTGAAACACCGTACACCATTGGTACAATTGAACTCAATTAGACGGTATTCAAGATTTGTATTTCTTCAAGCTCTCCTAGGTTACCCCCCAAGAGCACCTTTCAAAGCCTTCTTGAATGTTAATTTCCCCCAAGTCAGATCTAAACTTCATCTCCAGAGAGAAATATCTTTTCAAGGCTCCTCACCAGTTAGAGTTAACCAGTAAATCAGTAGAAAAGGGCTATATTACTGAAACTTTTGATAAACTGAAAGGTTATAGATCAATACAAAATGATATAGATCAATAATTTACTTCTATATGAATAAGGTACCTTTATTCACCAAACTGTTCGGCTGTCATTCTGGATTATTAGTACGCGTTTGGGCATATTGTTTAGTGTTCATTATCTTTTTGAATTGTTGTTTTTCTGCGTCTGACAATTTCTCCTAGTCCGCCCCATGTAAACCGAGCGGTTATTATTCTTTCTGTACTGAATACTTTTGCTGATGTATATAGCATTATTATCGTCCATATACCTATGAAAAATATACTACGTATAACCAAGAAGTAATCTCCAAGGAATGCTGCTTTGGTGGCTATTATGCTGTGGGTATAGGGGATTATCAACAGAATCCATTGGACGGTAGTGGGTAGCATTTCCAAGTCACTGAACATGAATATAACAGCAGGGATAAGTATAGGCGTTATTAATGCGCTAGTGAAACTTTGTGCGCTTCTAACGTTATCAGCGAAAACTGCGACACTGAGAGCCATTGAAAGGGCGGATATCAATGTGACAAATATTACGACTCCAACTAAAAGTAAGCCAAGAGGGGAAAGTCCGATGTTGACGTCGTTGAGATTCATGCTTGTTGCTTCTGGTATGAAGCTGAATGCTGAACTCATATATGAGCCAAAGCCTATGAGATAAGCAATAGATCCTGCTATTGCAATTATGATGCTTCCACTTAGTTTACCCGTAAGGATTGTCATCCTACTTACTGGAAGGGTCATAAGTGTTTCCAATGTTTTTTGTTCTTTTTCGAGGGCTATACTGGTGGCCGCCATCTGTATGGCGAACATAACCATCATCATTACCATGATCGGTAGCATAATGCTTTGACTCATAACCAAGCTAAATATTGCGGAAGGAGGCATTTCTAAGACGTTTCCCTTTAAAATTGAGGCATACTCTATTCCTATCGGACTTCTAATTGCCTCAGGAGCAGCATTTACGTCTGCTGACTCTATAAGATTACGTATCTTAACAATGCTAAAATAATAATTGTATATATTTATCAGGTTGCTTAAAATATCCGTGCTCTGAGTCTCTGCCATATTTAGTTTTCGGAGATTGGCATATATCTTTACGAAACCCTTCTGTCCCAGGGTAATATTTTCATTATAACCTTCAGGGATATAAATCATTGAGTTGCTGTCAGTTTTCTGGAATAGTTGAAGAGCATACTCAAGATTGGATGCATCAATGGGGACAACTGTATTATTTTCATACAGATACTCAATGAGAGCCTCTGTAACAATTCCTTCATCATTCGTATAGACAGCGAAACTTGCTGAAGCTAGAGTTCTCTGAACTGATTCCTGACTAATTCTAATGGCTGATCCCATAATGGGAAATATTATTACGGGTAGTAAAATCACCCCAATCAAAATCTTAGGATCTCTAATAAGTTCCTTAATTTCCTTAATTACAATAGCCTTGAGGTTATTCATACCCTGTCACCTTCATGAATACATCTTCTAGATTCACAGCATCATATTCTCTCTGCAGTTCTTCTGGATGACCCTCAGCCATTACTATACCTTTATCGATTAATGCTACTCTACTGCAAAGGTATTCAACTTCTAGCATGTTATGACTGCTCAGTAAAATAGTAACTCCATGGTCTTTTGCATAATCCTTAATCATGTTTCGAACGTGTACGCTCTGAGTTACATCAAGTCCCGATGTAGGTTCATCAAGTATAGCTAATCTAGGCTTCATCATCAGAGCTCGGGCGATGAGTAGCCTGCGTTTCATTCCTTTACTATAACCCGATACCCTCTCCTCAAGACGATCTCCAAGACCTGATATTAGTTTTCCCTCTCGAACAATATTTTCCCTTACAACTTTATTTTCCGAGTAGAATCCTGCCATGAATCTTAGAAACTCTAAACCATTTAGATGCTGATACGCACCCGCTTCCTCAGGGAGGTAGCTTAGAATCTCTCTAACCTTTTCTGGTTGTTTCTGTACATCATAATTGAAAATTTTAGCTGACCCAGATGTTGGACTAATGAGTGTACTTAAAATTCTGAGGGTGGTTGTTTTTCCCGCTCCATTCGGCCCAATGAGCCCGTATATCTCATTTTCATCTACTTTGAAATTAGCCCCTCGCAATGCTTGGACGTTCCCGAAGTCTTTGTGTAGGTCATTGGCCTCAATAGCGTACAATGTTTAATGGCTTCCTTTGTTGAAAGCTAGATTACTATCCATCTAATAAAGACATTGAGCATAATTCTGAGAGCTTGTCGTTTAACCTGATTTTTAATATCTCCGTGTCTTGGTATTTATGATAGGCTATGTCTGTAGATCTTATAGTTAAGAACTGTAAATTGGTTAACCCTCGTGGGATATATGAAGCAGGGATCGCGATAAAAGATGGGGTCGTTATTGAGATAGCGCGTGATATTCATTTACCAAAAGGAAATGAAGAGATAGACGCTGGGGGAAACTATGTTTTACCAGGTGTACTCGATGGACATAGCCATACATTCCTTCCTCCTGAGACCCCCTCCACAGGTACAAAAGCAGCAGCTAAAGGAGGGATTACAACTATGCTTGAGATGCCTGGAACACAGATGGGCTGCTTTAATCAGGAACAGTTTACACAAAAAATCGATATAATGAAAAAAAGGGCCTATGTTGATTTCTGTATTCATGCTGGAGCTGCAAGTGGTTACCCAGAACAAACGATTACAGAGATGTGGAAAAATGGAGTGACTGGTGTAAAATTTTTTATTAGCAGTGCAGGTCCCAAGTGGCCTCAGACTTTTGATGGTGGGGTAATTCAGAAATTCAAAGAATTAGCATGTTGTGATGGACTTGCGCTTATCCATGCAGAGAACGATGCAATACTGAGAGATAACCTAAAAAGCTTAAAGGCAAGTGGTCGGAAAGATTTTGAAGCTCACTTGGAATGGAGGCCAAGAATTGCCGAGGTTGAAGCTGGAAAAAGGATCATTGATTATCTTAAGATGACTGGAACTCGTGGATTGATTGTCCATACTGGAGTCCCTGAAACTATATGGTATAGTGCAAAAGCTAGATTGGAAGGTGCTAAAACCTATGTGGAAACTTGCCCTCAGTACCTTTACCTTACTGAAGAAGATGTAAAGGAAAAGGGTCCATGGTGTAAATTTGCTCCCCCTCCTCGAACTAGATCTGATAAAGCTGAGATCAGGCGATTACTTCAAGAAGGCTGGATAGATACTGTCGCAACTGATCATGCTCCCTATGGGAAAGAAAGGAAGAAAGAAGGTCTAGACGATATTTTTGAAGCTCCAAACGGAATACCTGGTTTAGAGACCTTTCTCCCACTCTTATTGAATGGTGTAAACGAGGGTTGGTTAACTTTAGAACGTCTTTCCGCTGTTACATCAGAGAACCCTGCAAGGTTATACGGGATATATCCGAGAAAAGGAACGTTGCAGCCTGGTGCTGACGGGGATCTCGTAATCATTGATATGAAGAAAAAGATGATGATAAGGAATGAAGACCAGATAACTGCCTGTGGATGGACTCCTTATGATGGTAAAATGGTTCAAGGATGGCCAGTCATGTCGTTTATTAGAGGTAGAAAGGTAATGTTTGATGATAGCGTCTTATTTAAAGAAGGTAGCGGTGAATTTGTTCGTAGATTAATGCTCTAATTTTTTCTCGGTCTCCTTTTTAACTTTGTGCCACAAATTTTGCAAATATCCTCAGGTTGCGGTTTCTTGAAAGTCCTCCTACATCCTGGGCAGTATATTTCCCACTCTATCTTCTTTTTTATCCCAGGAGTTGCAAGTCCTTGATAATCTATACCAAGTTCTCTAGCCATATTCTGCACAGCATAATCCTCACTCACAATAATTGGATCATACCCCTCATTATCTAGCTGTAACCCAAGAGCCAGTATATTTTTATCAGTTTTACTCAGTGCATCAGATTCTCCCATCTGCGTTGTCGAATTTTCAACCACGTCAACATAATGATCTTCAGGTGAAACTAGTTTAAGTACACCACTTGTAACTGAGTTATCGAACCTTGTTTTTGAATTACCTCTAAGTTCAGTTCTGACGATTGGTACTGTGAAGTTTTTAATGTTTGTTCCACCTGGATTATATCCTTGAATGAAGGCACTTGTATCCAATACTATGGCTTTCATTGTGTTTGTAATACATTTATTCGTTTATGAATGCGACTATAAAAGCTCCTAAACCGTATGAACCGAGTCTTGTGCTTACTTGCCCAACATTCAACACTTGATAAGGGCTTTAATGAATGATAGTCCCTTCCATCAATAATTGCTAAGCCTTCAGCCCGAGGTTTTAAAAGTTCAATTCTAATCCTAGATTCTTTTGGAACAACCAAGCTCTTAAAGTAGCTGTAAGGACAGATTGCTGTAAGGCTTATCGCCTCAATATCAGGAGCTAGTATGGAGCCTCCCGCTGACATATTATAGGCTGTTGAGCCTGCAGGTGTAGCGACGATGGCTCCATCTGCCTGGATATCCGTAATATGTTCATCATTTATATAGAAGCCCATAACAAGCATCTTACTCGGTAGACTGGAAGCTATAAGAACTTCATTTAAAGAATCTGAGAATACTTTGTCATTTTGAAGACATCTGCTACTTAATTTCATCGCGCTTTCGATGTAGAAGTCTTTCTCAAGTATCTTATCTATGGCCCACTCGGCTTCGGGGACTGTTACCTCGCTAAGAAACCCCCTTCTCCCCATATTGATACCAAGAATAGGGGTTTCTGGATCAAGGAGGCTCATTGCTGTTCGCAGTATTGTACCATCCCCTCCAATGGTTATAATATAATCTGACTTCAGCTCCGAGAGGTCAATATTATTACCAATATTAAGTGCTAATGCAGTATCTGACTCGACAGATACATTTACCCCTTTCTCTCTTAGATAATTGTGCACCCTTCTTGCTACTATGAGGGCTTTAGGGATATCTGTCCTGGAGACGATGCCTACATTCATATTATCCCTTTTTTTGGTGGTCACATTAGATTTAAATCCCTGCTATCCTTTCTACTCAAATTTGCCTAAAAGAGGA
>CAZLHX010000021.1:5455-31125 GCA_964559475.1 uncultured Candidatus Bathyarchaeia archaeon
TTGCCTAAAAGAGGAACATATTGCACTTTCATAATACTTTTCTCTCTGAATTCTCCTAATTCATCCCTCTCTACAAGAACAAGATCTTGACCGAAATAATTTTTTTCACCGACTGGTGCAATTATTCGTCCTGGAGAAGAAAGCTGTTCTTTCAATGGATCAGGAATTCTCGGGGTTGACGCAGTTATACTTATGGCATCATATGGTGCTTTTTCTTTATACCCTAATGTACCATCTCCGTGAATTATAATAACATCATCATAACCCGCTTTTTCAAGGTTCTTTTTGGCAAAATTACACGTCTTTTTATTTATCTCGATTGTTACTACCAAACCTTTGTTACCAACAAGTTCGCGGGCAATAGCAGCACCGTATCCTGACCCAGCACCTATCTCGAGAAACTTTTCCCCTATATCTAGTTTCAACGCCTCATAAGTAACAGGATACATGTAAGGAGCGGAGATTGTCTGACGACCATCTCCAGGTAGCGGGAAAGGTTGATCCATATACGCATAATTTTTATGTTCTTTAGGCATGAATACTTCTCTTGGAACACTCAAGACAGCTTCTTCCATAGCTTTGCTGCTAATATATCCCCCTTTTTTATAGCGAGAGACCATCGCCCTTCGCTGTTTTAAGAAGTCTGGCATTTAATTATAATATAGTATGGTTTTTTTTAAGGAGTTATGATAAAATAATGATCCCTGTTTTTCGAAGTCTATCAATTTCTTCATCACTGTAACCCAGCATCTCCTTAAGGACCTGTGCTGCGTGTTCACCGAGCATGGGTGCAGCCCTCTTAATGACGCCAGGCGTCTTCTCCATTTTAACTGGGAAACCAGGCATCCTTACTTTACCGGCTCTTGCATGTTCCACCTCAATAATTGTTCCTCTATATATAACATGAGGGTCCTCAATAGCCTCATCAATATGAAGCACAGGAGCTACCGGTACACTTACAGCATTTAAGGCATCAACTATCTCCTTTACCGTTTTATCCTTGACCCATTCATCCATTATTTCGCTTTCTTCGCCCAGATCATCTACCCCCATTCCCATCTTTAATCTTTCATGCATCTGAGGATCAGCAGCGATATACACGTAACCATCCTTAGCTTTGAACATACCAAAAGTCTGTGGACCTGGCAGTCGATCAGCCTGTCTCTCGTAGGGGAGTTTCCCACTAAGAGTATAACCTGTTATAGAGACGCCACTTTGTGCCAACATTACATCGAGCTGTGAAACATCTATTAATTGACCTTCTCCCGTCTTATCCCTGTGTCTGAGAGCTCCTAAAATTGCGATTACTGAAAATAGCGCAGGGTCCAAGTCACCATGCCAGTCAGCAGGTCTGATTGGAGGTCCTTCTGGATCCACTATGTCTCCCGTTAACCTGTACCAACCTGAATAACTTCCTGCTATAGGGGCAAAGCTAGGATAATCGCTGTAAGGACCATCAAGCCCAAAACCACTTAAAGACGCATAAATAATTTTTGGGTTGATTTTTTTCATCTCCTCATAACCTAGACCAAGCTTGTCCATTGTCCCCCGTTTAAAGTTCTCAATAACTAGATCACAGTCTTTCGCGAGCTCTTTTACAATTTCCACGGCTTTGGGATCTTTAAGGTTAAGACTTACTCCTTTCTTGTTCCTGTCGAGGTAATGGAATGTGCTGCTTACTCCCCCGTAGTGGGGTGGGGATAATCTAGTCATTTCTCCCCATGGTGGCTCTATTTTAATTACATCTGCTCCCATATCAGCCATTATCATGGTAGCATAAGGTCCAAAATATACGTGAGTAAAATCTAATATTTTGATATCATCAAGCATACCCATATTACTTCACCGAATACGACAGAGACGTGATGAACCTTCTTAAATATTATGTGAGAATGGTGAAGTACTATTTTCTATCTATACTGCCATCGATTTTTATTAATAGCTCCTGGGATGGTATCATTTTACCAGATTCTTTAATGGCATAATCCATTATCCCCTTTAACCCACTGCAACAAGGAACTTCCATATGGGCAACAGTTACCCCTCTCAATGTATTTTGCTTCATTACTTCGGTCAGTTTATCAGCATACTTTCTGGCTTCATCAAACTTTGGGCATCCCATCACTACCGTTTTTCCCTTCAAGAGTTTATTATGAAGATCAGGTACAGCCACAGCAGCACAGTCAGCAAGCAATAATAGATCTGAATTTTCGAAGAAAGGTGCTCTGATTGGTACGAGATTTAATTGTATTGGCCATTGATTCAGGGTACTTTTTATTTCAGTATCCTGTCTTATAGGTTTTCTGTTTGATAGGTATTCTTCAACTGCTTCCTCATCGAATTCTTCAGCTTCTCGTTCAATGATTTTTATAGCATCCTTAGGGCAGTTTCCTAGACATGCCCCCAGTCCATCACAATAACTATCTTTTACAAGACGTGCTTTTCCATCTATGATTTGTAATGCACCTTCTGCGCAGTTTGGTATACAAACTCCACAGCCATCGCATTTCTCTTCATCTATCTGTACGATCTTTCTAAGCACCCAACCACCACAAATGAGATATCTTTCATATGAAAACATGTTCATATAATTTAAGGTTTCCTTAATAAAACGTCGTAAACCCTAAAAAAGTCCTCGACTATATCAGAGAGAACATAATTGGGTACTCTTAGAAGGGTAAAAAGATTGACGAGAAAAATCAAAAATCTACCTTCTAACATTAAAAAATCTATAATAGCATACCAGCAAAGTTACAGTACTGGGATTAAAAAGTATGGAGTTTGGTGGAAGGTTTTCAATTGGAGTATGTGGGTTTTTGTGCTTGTTTTCCTGGTTACTGCGTCAATTATTTTTGTTTATTACTTACCCTTGATGCAGAGTTTAAGATATATTTAGGAAAGGCTCTCCCACAGATCATCACCGACATAGTGTAGACTTCCAATGACTTTCCCTTTCTTTAACGATTTTATTTCTTCGCTTGATTTATGAGCGACACCCACTGCGAGGGCTTTTCCATGGGTCTTATCTCTAACAGCAACAACGTCATCTTTACAAAAATCATCTAGATCAGTAATACCTGGAGCCATTATATCTGCACCATTGCACACGAACCTTATAGCCCCCATATCCACTGTAACTGAGGGGAGCCGTTCAATTATACTTCCCCCAAGAAAGGGGAAAATATGCTCTTCATTTTTTATTAATTCAATTTTATCATCAAGAATGTATATTATACTCTCTTCGTGCTCTGCAAATTCTACCTTATCTGCATCTATTTCACCATAATTTTCAGATATTTTTTCCAAAAATTCTCGGATCTCACGTTTTCCCATAAACTGGCGTTTCTTCATTATATAGACATGAGCAAATGTAATAGGTTGTTTAAAAAAGTGAGGAAAATTAGAGACTGTCTCTAAAGGACTTTAGGCGTTCTACTACGTCCTCTAGTACTGGTACAGGCTGAACTAGGGGTACTCTTATGAAGCCGTCTGCTCCGAATCTATCTCCAGGACTCAGTCTGACGTTCTGGGTTTTCTCTAACTTGTCAAGGAATTCTCTAGACCCCATCCCGGTACTCTTTATATCGAACCATGCGTAGAAAGCACCTTCGAACTTGTGACATGGCCAACCAAGATCATCAACTGCTTTTGTGAAGTAGTTACGTCTGTTCTCGTACTCTATCTTTCTTTCCTCGACGTACTTGAAATCTCCTCTCAGGCACGCGATCCCGGCTCTATAGACGAATGTGGCGGGTCTTGGTGCTGCCATTCCTCTGAAAAGGTTAGCTCTTTCAAGATAGTTATCAGGAATTATGTCGTATCCCAGACGCCACCCAGTCATGCTGAAGGTCTTGCTAAAGCTCATTATACCCAGGGTTCTTTCCTTTATTTCATCATTTAGACCTGCTATTGATACAAACTTGTTATCGTCGTATATGAAGTGGAGATAGATCTCGTCTGCGAATATGGCGAAATCATTGTCCACGGCTAGATCTCCTACCGTCCTGAGTTCCTCTTCCTTAAACACGGTTCCAGTTGGGTTGGAGGGGTTACATATTAAAGCAGCCTTGGTTTTTGGGGTTACTGCCTCTGCTATCGCATCCACATCGGGGTGATAATTAGTCTCCCTATGTAAGGGAACTAAATTCATCTTTACCCCCATACCCTCAAAGATGTTCTTATGACCCATATAATACGGGTTAAACATTAACACCTCATCCCCTCTATCCAGGACCGCTGCAAGTGCAACGAATAGTGCTGCACTACTCCCAGCTGCCGGCACTACGTTCTTTGGGTCATACTCGACACCAGTGAACTTTTTATAATAATCTACGACTGCTTTCTTAAACTGTTCAGGGTACCCACTATAATGTGGGTAGTGTGTGTTCTTACCTCCCTCTATCAATCCAATGAGAGCTTCATTGATTGCATACTGAGGAGCCTCAAGATCAGGATCCCCCGCGTTTAATGATATATATTCTTTTGGCAATGTATACTTCACTCCCTTCAAGTGCATAGTATCTTGTATATAATGATCTAGGTCAGAAAATCAGCTGATATTTATAATATTGATCAAATTCATTACTGAGAGAAAAAAGGGTATTCGGAAACTCGATACTAGTCAATATATTTTTGAGATTTAAAGAAGGAAGCCATCCTTAAGAGGATCATCTGGATCAATTACCACTTGGTTAAAGCCAGTAATATATGCTGTAGCCATAACCTCCGGGACAATAGCATCATATTTCCCTAATTTGACTTCTTCCTTTATCTGTCCTACCATGACAGTGCCTATAGTTGACTCAAACTTAACCTCGTCACCCGGCTTCATCTCACCTTTCCCATACAATACCGCCATCCTAGCGTTAGTGCATGTTCCAGCTGGACTCCTGCAGGTCTGTTTAGGACCAAACACGTTCCAGTGCCTACTGGTATACTCCTTCTTACTAGGCTCAGTGTAGAACGTCACAAGGTCAAGAATATTTAGTTCAGGGTACTCAGGATGATCCACCTTAATCTGATCAGCTATATGATTACGTATCTTCCAGCCTAAAGGTATCCAATGATCCTTGTTCTCCTGTGTTGGCTCCAAGCCAATGCTATCCGCGTCAATGAACGCGTACCACAACCCACCGTAACCGATATCAGCCTCAACCTCACTAACATCTGGCACGTCAAATTTCATAGTTTTCCAGTAAAAGCTTGGAACTCCCTGCATGTAGATTGCCTTAGCCACTCCGTTCAATACTTCAACCCTTGTTTTAACAAGACCTGCGACAGTATCAAACGTAATCTCGGTTTCAGGTTCCTTTACATCCACCATTCCCGTGTTAACGAGGGCAGCTGAGCAGCTGTATGTGCTATCTCCACAGGCACTGAAGTAGCCATCAGTCCATAGATAGATCACACCAACGTCTGCTTCTGGGGCACAGGGCTCTGTGAGTACAGAGCCAAGCATTCCCTCGAAGCCCCGGGGCTCCTTCAACATGGTACCTATAAGGTGATGATAATGTTCCTTGAAATAATCCTGTTTTTCCTGCATAGTCTTTCCTTTTATCTTGGGTATTCCTCCTACCAATATCCGAGTGGATTCACCACTACAGTGAGTATCTATACAGGAAACATAACGACTAAACTTCAAACCATGACACCTATAATGAAAATAATACACTGTTATCTTAAAACTATTTACTCAAAATCTAACAATAAAAAATTATTCCAAAATTATGCCTATTAAGAAAAGGGAAATTACTTGTTCTTTTTATTGTGTTCCTCTGGGTGGTACCAGCGTTCCTCTATAAACCATTTAGGCATAATCAATAAAGCAGTAAAGCCTCCAAGAGCACAGACTCCCAGTTCCCTATACGTCAAGACGGAAAGCTGGAATATGTTACTTAGGAACGGTATGTAGATGATAGTTAGATGAAGTATCAATGATAGTAAGACAGAACCTAGCAGGAGCTTATTTCCAAAAACTCCGTCAAATCCTTGTTGCAGTATATGTTGACGTTCATATCTTGTCTGAAAGGCTAGAACCATCTCAAAGAAAACTATAGTGGTTAGAACCATTGTTCTCGCTCTATTTAGATCCCCCAGCATCAAATATGAATCCCTATAAATCAGAAGAGAGGCTACAAACCCTAAAATTGATGCAGCTAGTATAAATTTCCAGAATCTTTCCAAAAGACCCTCATCAGGATCCCTTGGAGGCCTCTCCATGATCCTCGGCATAGGAGGATCCATGCTAAGAGCAATTGCAGGAGGACCATCTGTAACCAGATTAACCCATAGCACATGAATAGGCAGTAAGGGTAAAGGAAGACCAAGAGTTATTGACGCTGTAATCAAGAGGAATTCATCAAAATTAGCACTAAGCATCAAACGTACATATTTTGTAACGTTATCGTAAATCTGACGTCCTCCCTTTATCGCATTCACCAGTGTTGAGTAATTATCGTCCTCAAGAACCATATCAGCTGCCTCTCTACTGACGTCAGTACCCTTGATACCCATTGCAACACCAATATCCGCTGTTTTTAGAGCAGGGGCATCATTAACTCCGTCTCCAGTCATAGCTACGATATGTCCTTCTCTTTTGAATGAATCTGCTATGCGTACCTTATGCTGGGGGCTAACCCTGCTAAATACCTTCACTCCATTGATAATATTATCAAGCTCATCATCAGACATGGCCTCAACGTCATTACCCGTGAATACCATGCCCTCAGTTTCTTCTTGAATTATGCCTACTTCCCTAGCTATAGCGACAGCGGTTGCCCTGTAATCCCCTGTAACCATTACAGTCCGAATTCCTGCTTTTCCAGCTAACTCAATAGCCTCAGAGACTCCTTCCCTTGGAGGATCAATCATACCAGCTAACCCAATAAAGATTAATTCAGATTCAACATTCTCTTGTTCGTATTCCTCTCTCTCTTCGACTTCTTTATAGGCTAATCCTAGGACTCTGAGAGCTCTCTCAGCCATTTTATTTACTTTCTCTCTCTGAGCTTCTTTGATCTCATCAGTTATCGCTTCACTTCCATTACTGTAAAGGACAAATTTACTCTTCTGTAAAATTATTTCAGGAGCACCTTTCAAATAAACAATGGTCCCATGTTTCTTATTGTGCTGAATTGTGCTCATCATTTTTCTATCAGAGTCAAAAGGGTACTCATCTAAGAGTTCGAACCTATCCTCCAGTTCATCCTTGAGATATCCTATTTTTTCACCTGCCACCAGCAAAGCAGCCTCAGTTGGATCCCCTACAATACTAATCCTACCAGATTCCTTTATGAGGCTACTATCATTACACAGGACCCCTGTCCTGAGTAAGAGTTCAAGTTGTTCATCCTCCTTTGGATCAATAAGTTCTCCTCCTTCCTTGAACTCTCCCTCAATTTGGTATCCTGATCCAGTTACCTCGATTTCCCTGTGAGGTAACATTAGGTCAGTCACCATCATCTCGTTTCGCGTTATGGTGCCTGTTTTGTCACTGCATATTACTGTAGTGCTTCCTAAAGTCTCAACACTTGCAAGTTTTTTCAATATGGCTTTTTGCTTAGCCATTCTGTTTACTCCTAACGCGAGGGTGATGGTAAGTACAGCTGGTAATCCCTCAGGAATGGCGGAGACGGCCATACTGACTGCTGTCAGAAATATTTCACTAAGTTCCGTCTTGAGAAAGAAATAGCCTATGATGAAAATCCAGAAAGTCAAGATCAAGCTTATCCCTGCAAGTTGACGGCCCATTCCCTCCATCTTCTCTTTAAGAGGAGGCGCTTCCTTTTCCAATGCGGTGACCATCCCTGCTATTTCACCAAATCTGGTATCCATTCCTGTGTTTGTAACTACGGCTTTAGAACGGCCCTTGGCTACTGTGGTGCCCATGAAAACCATGTTACTGGGCTCAGACTTGTCTTCCTCCTCTGGTTCTTTGGTCTTGGGAACAGGTACTGATTCACCTGTCAAGACTGCTTCGTCCACTGCCAGGTTATACTCCTCAATCACTCTGCTGTCTGCAGGTACTCTGACTCCTGCTTCAAGGATCACTACATCCCCTGGGACGAGGTCAGTTGAGTCGATCTTAGTTTCTTTACCCTCACGAAGGACAACGACTTGTTGGGTTATCATCTTCTCTAGCTCTTCAACTGCTTTTTCTGCTCTGTATTCTTGGAAGAATCCAAGGACAGCATTCAGTATAATTATGGCAGTTATAACGTAGGAGTCTGTAAATGGTTCACCCTCGATGTGAGCTGTGTAAGCGGATACCCCTGCAGCTATTATTAGAATCAAAACCAGTATACTCTTAAACTGGTCCAACAGGAGTTTTAGGGGTGAAAAACCGGTTTTCTCCTTTAACTTGTTGGGACCATATTTATTTAGCCTTGATTTTGCCTCATCAGGTGATAATCCATCTTTTCCAGTGTCAAGTTCCTCATAGACTTCTTCTACGGTTTTTTTACTCCAGTTCTGTCCTTCCGTCAAGCTGATTACCTGATAATATGGAGGAATGAAAAGCCTAGTTTAAAAAGGTGGAGTTACAGATCTAGTTTGACCTGTTCTTTTAGTTTACGTTCGGCATCGTTTATTGGGTGATTAAAAGCTTCCTCAAGTAACTTGTTAAAGACGGGGTACCCCAATAATTGCTCAAGCTGCCAATCCTTAGCGAAGACTCCAGTCTTAATCTCTTCAACAAGTTCCCTAATTAATCTCCTATAATCATCTGGCATTACTCGATCTGCATATATGAGTTGACCATATTGACTCGTCCTACTATGAAAAGGTAGTTGATTAACCAGACCATCCTTCGCTAAGCTACTGGCTACCTCCCCCAGTTCACCGCTCATATAAGTCTCCAGCAATACCGCCTCAGGAGTGTATCCCAGTTCCGTAAGTACCTCATAGCTGAGTATCAGAGCTCTGCTAATTACAGGGGCAATAAAGTGCTCGCTAAAATGATCTAACTCCGTCTCCTCAGCTACTGTGATCTCCATGGCTCCGACCCTTGTGGCTCCTATTGCTTTACAGAGAGCAAGGACGCGTTGCTGAGCTTTTCCTGTTGAGTCTTGGTACTCTTGGAAGAAAACAGGAGCCCCACTACCTTTCTCGTACAGTTCTCTGACGAATTTGCCCACCATTCTTGGAGCAACCATAAGTACGTCTACATCTTTCTTAGGAACAAGGAATCCGTAGTGGAGGTTATATCCATGGGCAAATACGATGGCATCTCCTGTATCGAGATATGGCTCAATCTCATTCTTGTAAACCTCAGGTTGGACCTCGTCTGGTAGAAGGATAAATACTATACTAGCCTTTTTCGCTGCCTCATCTATATCATAAGTCTTAAAACCGTCTTCTACCGCTTGCTGAAAACTGGAGTCTCTAATATTTCCTATTATTACTCTAAGTCCACTGTCCCTCATGTTCAGTGCTTGACTGCGACCTTGATTTCCGTAACCTATTACGGCTATAATTTCTTCTTCTAGTACTGAAATGTCAGATTCATCGTCATGATAGATATTGACCATTCTAATCAGGTAGGAAAACCGGGTTATAGATAAAGATATGTAGGCTCGTAAGTCATTTAATTTTATAATCCGAAAGGGTTACCCTCTTCAAGTATTTTTTCAGGAACTTTAATTTTCCATTTCTTAAGCCACGCTCGATCCCTGTCTTTTTCTCTTAGATCATCGGGCATTAACTCGGGGATAGTCTCCACCGCACTACCAATGGGGTACCACCTGCCACATTTACTGCAATGAAGTAATCCTTCATCTACCTCGACTAGGTTTAGGTACCTGTATAAGACATCCATCCCTTCAGGGAACTTGTTCAGTAATTCACTGGCTTCAAATTTCTTCTCAAAGCCTAATCTTTCAAGAAACTTTTTAACATCTATGTATAATTCTTGGGAATAGACTGTATCTGTCCTATCATCTATCTCTTTTAAAGCTTCCAGGCTTATCGTTCCATCCTCTATCTGTTTGGCCAGGTGCTCGTACTGCTTTACAAAGTATTTACTTGACTTGCCTGCTTCCCTGTTCATTTTCTCCATCTCCTCTTCGGTGGTTTCCCAGGAGAACCAATATGCTTCCAGAGGGTGATGCTTATCCATTGGACAGGCAAGAATATTGAGGAGCCACGGCTTCATTTTATTCAAAGAATATTCGAGGGGGAAGGATTTAAAACTTGATAGAAACAAGCATGGATGTTTTGTTGTTATCTAAACAGTGGATATTTTTTTAGGTTAGGAAAACCGGATTTACTGAACTTTATCCTGGATTTTGGCTTGTCTTTTATCCAATTATACATATGCCAGAAGTTTTTGCCCCATTTTTCCGTTCTTTCATCAAGTGGTTCGTATCCTATGTTCCTCAACTCGTTGGTGTATGCAAGTTCTACAAGGTACTGTCCTCGTCCTTCAATTTTTCCCCGTTCGACTTTGTCTTCACCGAATTTTTCGATAAGAGCCTCTGAAGCTTTATCAAGAATATCTCCTTGGCATACAACTATTTCTTCTTCTTCCTTAAGACTCAGTCTCTCTAAGAGCTCTAATACTATTCTCTTTGTTTCTTTGTAGTGAAGCCCGTTACCGTATATTGGTTCTTGAAAATATTTTACGTCTATTAGATCGTAAACAAAATGATCAGTCTCAGGTCGATACGCACCAATAACTACTCCGAAAAGGATATCCCCGGTTCCAGCATCGTCTATCTCTACTGTCAAAATTTTTACCTAGTTTTCAGTTTCTGTACTATCTCTTGAGCCTTGGGGAAACGTATCTCCCCGGATTCAACTAGCAACTCAACCGCCTTATTTATCATTTCTCCTTCAGCACCTGCCATTACTACGAGGTTGCGTGCATGAAGCTTCATATGTCCTTCCTGTATTCCCTCTTGAGTTAGGGCTCTTAATGCACCGAGGTTCTGAGCCAGTCCAACTGCGCACATTACCTTACCCAGAACAACTGCTTTATCCACTCCAAGTATCTTTCTTGCTACCTGTGCCATGGGGTGAGAACGAGTAGCCCCACCCACTAGACCTATAGCCATGGGTAGAGTCATCTCACCAATAAGATTTCCTTCACGGTCCTTGCTCCATCTGCTCAGGCTTTTGTACCGTCCATCACGAACTGCATAAGCATGTGCCCCCGCCTCAATGGCTCTGTGATCTTGGGCAAAGGCAAGCGCTACTGCTATTATGCCGTTCATTATCCCCTTGTTGTGGGTAGTAGCACGATAAGGATCAGCATCAGCAAAGGCCCAAGCCTCCACTACCCTGTCAACAGCTTCCACGCCACCAATATCCCCGGGTTTTACCTTACATCTTACAGTAACTGTCCTCTTATCCGCAAGATTGCTAATTATCCTGAGAAGGGTTCTTCCCCCTGTTAACTCGGCTATGGTCGGAGCGAGGGCTTCCGCCATGGTGTTTACAGCATTTGCCCCCATAGCATCTCTGCAGTCTACGAGTAGATGAACAATCAACATCTCCCCTTTTTCAGTTTCGATTGGTCTCAGCTCCATATCTTTCGCTCCACCTCCGAACTTGACGAGAACTGGATCCAGTTCATTCGCTGATTCCAAGAGCATCTTCTTATTCTCTTCTATTGCTGTGATTGCTTTCTCCATATCAGGGATTTCTAGGACCTGTATCTGACCGATCATAATTGGTTCGGTTGTACTAGTCTTGATTCCTTCACCTTCCCTCATTAAACGAGCCATATTACTGGCTGCAGCAACGACACTGGGTTCTTCACCAGCCATAGGGACTAAGTAATCCAATCCGTCGACCCTGAAATTAACAGCAACGCTGAAAGGGTAGGATATTGTCCCGATGACATTCTCAGTCATGTGATCGGCAGCATCGAGGTCTAGTCCTCCCCTCGACTTGAGGACTTTTACGTCCTCCTCAGATAGGTTCACCTTTTCCGAGATAATATTAATCCTTTCATCGATAGGCTTTCTGTAAAATCCGGAAATTCGGCTTGAAAATTTCTCAGGCATCTCTAATTATCCTCAACATTGGAACTAGTTCCCCAAAGCGATATAATCGTTTCGTGGAAATAATAGTGCCTTGAAACCAAATTGATAATTAACTCATTATAGGAACACCTAGTGGGGGTGAAATTGTAAGATGATAATCGTTCTCGTGAGTCAACTATTGTTTATATCTGGGGGATGTAATATTTAGTTGAGAAAAATGGATAAGGCACTTGTTTTATTAACTCTGGAGACTTCTTCTGAGCGCCAGGTACTGGATGAACTTAAGAAACTTGATGGTGTTCTGGAGGCTCATTTTCTCTATGGACCCTACGACGCTTACGTGTTAATTGAAGCAAAAGATAGTGGAACCCTGCATGACTTGGTAATAGACGAGATACGTACCATCGAAGGCATTAATTCAACCATGACCTGTTTTGTCGCTGACTAGCCTTCCTTTTTATTTTTAAATTAAAAAAGATTAAATGTCTGAGTCCATTCGATACAGCGTTCAGGGGCAGACTGCTTGGTAACTGACAGGTTAAAATGGGTCTCAGTGGGAGGGACATTTGATGTTATGCATAAGGGCCACTGGTTTCTTCTTGAGGAGACGTTTAATGTAGGAGATAAAGCAGTCGTAGGGATAACCACTGATGATTTTGCCCGTAGTCTAAAGAAGGAACATGAGGTAGATAGCTACGAAAAAAGGCTTGAAGATGTTAAGGAATTCTTAAGGGGAAAAGGATACTTAACCAGAGCGAAGCTGGTGCCTTTAAATGATCCTTATGGTCCCACCATAGAGAGTGATAAATTAGAGGGATTAATAGTCAGCGAGGAAACTGAGTCAACCGCTGAGATAATAAACAGAAAACGAGTCGAACAGGGAAGAAGACCTCTATTAATTTTTGTTATCACAATGGTCCTCGCTGAGGATGGCAAACCCATCAGCAGTACCCGTGTCCGTAGGCAGGAGGTAGACCGTTACGGACGTTTAATAGGTTAACACCTTCACAAGAGTCCCTCCTATAGTTTTGTTAATAATTATTTTTAATAAACTCGTTAAGGAACCCTCATGGGTTACTCTGGTTCAGCGATATTACCTTTGCATAAGGGGAAAGCTCCCCGGTGGCTATTCTATAGAATGGTCAGTCTCGCTGAGTGTATCACAGATATTATTATCGATGAATATAGCAGCTTAGGTTTACTTGAACGTCTAAGTGATCCGTGGTTTTTCCAGAGCCTTGCATGTTTACTGGGGTATGACTGGCATAGCAGCGGAACCACAACAGTGACCTGTGGAGCCCTGAAGGAAGCTCTGGATCGAGAGAATGTACCAGTAACTGTCTGTGGAGGAAAAGGAAAAACAAGCCTAAGAACACCCCAGGAGATCAGGCAGATGGCTGAAGTATACGGTCTTAGCTCCCATAAAACTGATTCCTTGGTTTACGCTAGCCGTATGAGCGCTAAAGTTGATAATAGCCTGGTACAGGACTCTTATCAATTATACCATCATTGTACGTTATTTGATGAGAAGGGCAACTGGATAGTCATCCAGCAAGGCATAAATGAGGAGAAGGGTAACGCAAGAAGATATCACTGGGGCTTAGAACACCGTGGGTTCATGGATGATCCCCAGGGAGCCATACTTTGCCCCACAAAAATTGATAGAACCTTGAACATGTCAAGCAAGAAGAGCGAGGCTAACCGCAAAACCTGCTTAGACTTGGTAAAAGACAACCCATTAAAAATAAGAAAAGAGCTGGCAGAGCCAGTTGAAAAGAACCAATCAAGGCTGGATGAGTGGACTGGGAGAAAAATTCTTGTAATGCCCCGCTCCGTAAACTGGGATGCGGTTAGGAAAGCGTACGAGTTCCAGCCCCGGACTTATCAGGAGTTCGTATCTAGGAAAGGAATCGGTCCGGGAACCATCCGAGGGCTGTCCCTCGTAGCAGAGCTAATATACGGAGATAAGGCTAGCTGGAAGGATCCGGTTAAGTTTAATTTTGCTTTTGGTGGGAAGGATGGAGTGCCTTTCCCGGTCGACCGTAAATCGATGGATCAGGCAGTCGATATGCTTAAACAAGGTATAAGGTCATCTCCGCTGGATAAGGAGGATCAGAGAAGGGCATTAAAACGGCTGAGAAAATGCGTGCCTGAGACTCTTCCCGGACTCGAGACCGTGTTTTAGTCTTTGAAGTAGAACATTAAAGCTATGGCTATTGCTGTGGTTCCTCCAAGAGCGATGATTAACCAGTTCTGTTTGTTGTCTTGGTTGTTAATCTGAACAGCTTTATCGTTTAGAGTGACGTAGAGTTCGCTCTCCATAATTCTTTTCCTTGTTACCAGGGTTTCAGTGATGTAGCTTTGGTCTGAAACATTAATGGCGGGTATGACATTAGAGTCGTACTCAGGAGCTTTCTTCAATATATCCAGTGCATCATCGCTCTTGTTCATGGTTAAATCAACTGGTATCCACCCCCATGGGGGGATATACACCATGGTCCATCCATGCCATCCTACTCCTTCTTGAATATTTGTTAGATGTCCCTCCCAGCTCGTACTGCTATCCTTGATGTTTGGGTGAAAAATTATTCCAACCTGCAAGTAAGCTGGTATTCCAAGGCTTCTGAGCATAGAAATCAATAATATCGACTGGTCGTCGCAGTCTCCTTTCCCCGTATTAAGGGTCTGGTTAGGATAAAGAGGGTACTCAAAGTGAGTATAATCGATCTCCGTCATTATATATTCAATGAGGGACAGGGTATTTTCAAGAACAGAATCTTCTTCATTAACTAGCGACATGGAGAGATTTAGAATCTCCTTATCTTCAGACATGAAAGTCTCTGACGGTGAGGTGTACTCCAGTATCAATTCGCTGGGTATGTTTTCTATTCCTTCTGCCTCGTCTAGTTTGAAGCTAGGTTTTGTAGTTGTGCTTGACTCTATCTTGTATGTTAGACTGAAACCATCTTTTTCTCCACCCTGTATTTCTCGATCGAGGTCTATCAGTAATGCTTGGTTACCATCGATATCTGACTTTATTATGTATGGGTGAGTTGTCTCTTCGATGTATACCTTCTGGTGAGTGGTGTTCATGAATCTGGGCACCATTAAGTCTTCTTCTGCTATAGTAATGGTCCTTGTTCCTTGGTTCTCGAAACTATAACTCAAAGTATACAAATAAGTAAAGGACTGTTTTCCAGTCGCTAAGTTAGCAGGGAGGACTAATGAGGATAACAGGGTAAAGAGTAGGAGTCCTTTGAGCTTCAAGTATTATTCCAAAGTCATGAGGAAGGGAGCCTTATCTATTTTATCAAAAAAGGGGGTCACTCAACGTGTACCCTGAATAAGTCAATGTCTCCCTTTAAGAAGGGTAGGAAGTTCTCTACACTCTTTCGGATATTCTTGGACTGGGTAATATACCGTCCCACAATCAGTATGTCGGCTCCATGGTCTAATGCTATTTTTGCTGTATCCGGTCTTATGCCTCCAGCAACAGAAATTAAGAGCTTCTCATCTTTGAAGGATTCACGGATCTCGGGAATATAACCCCATCTCGGCTCGCTAGTCTGTTCCGTGTCTATCGCCCGGTGAAGAATTACCCCATCAGGCAGCCTCTGCAGGCTTCTAAGTTTCTCAACTGGGTCCTCTACTTGCATCATATCCAGGAAAGAGTAGATGCCGAGCCTGCGAGCCTCATAAACGAATTCATCTATTGTATCCGAGGATGCTGCTCCTGCGCAGCAAACCGCGTCGGCAGTCTCATCGAAAGCCATGTCCACCTCGACCTTGCCCACATCCATGGTCTTCAAGTCCGCTACAATGAAGCTATCAGGAGCAATTTCCCGTATCTCCCTTATGATGCCTACCCCGGCTTTCTTGATGAGGGGTGTACCAGCCTCCAGTATCAGGCTGTCACTCTCAGGTACCTGACTTACAACTTTTTTCACCGCTTCAATACTTGAAAGGTCCAATGCGATCTGCAGGTATGGAGGTCTCCATAGTCTTCTTGGCGTGAAACCCATCAAAGGATGACGGGCCCTGTCTTTATCATATTTTATCTTCTCCCATGGCGGATAATTGTCTAGAGCCCTTCTGATCGCCATCTTTGTGGCACTGTAATTATACTGGTATATGCTCCTCTCATCCTTTGCCTCAGGGTGGATAAATACACTCGCCACCACCACCCACTCATCCAGCTTAGACAATGGGATGACTCCCTCTTCAACTGAGTCTGCTACAGCTTTAGCGACTGCTGACTGCGCTGGACCGAATATCTTTCCCGCGTCCTCCATGTTCTTCACTGTAACCTTGGGCATGATCACTGTGTGGGGTTTAGGTGGAAGATTGGGTCGGATAACGGCTAGAAGAGGGGTGTGCCCCATGGACAGGCTGCTAAATGAGTTAATAAACGCTTGACCTACAGGGCCATGTTTATCACCGATTAGGAGATCGACGTGGGCTAGCTCATTTCCTTTGCCCGTCAGAGCCTCCCCGATATGGAAAGCACTTCCTGTTAACATGGACTCACCGAAATTCTCAATGGATGCCCGTACCGCCTCACTCATAGAACTATATTTACCCTGTTTCACCAGCTCTTCAAGGAAACTATACTGCTCGGGTGTTATCCTGCCTGGGGCTCTGACCAGGTTTCTATCATCACTCAAAATAATCATGTGTAACAAGACTCTGCAAGTATATAACCCTTAAGGAGCCCTGTGTCCTCCCTGTGTCACCGTAAAATAGGTTTAAGCTATGGTTTGACCGATATTCTAATTGAAACGGTAGAGTTCATATCTTTTAGTAATTTTACCATGTTTAGAGGTATATCACAAGCGGCTTTATCAGCGTTAATCATGATGGTTCTATCATCGATAAAGTTACTTTTCCTGACTACCATGTCGTTTGGATCCTTAAAGGTAAGATCGGGGTGACCCTTGCCAGCGACTTTGAATTCTTCGTCTCGAACCTTTAAAGTTAAAATTATGTTGGCGCCCTCATTTTTAGCGGCAGAAACCACTCTCTCGTCAAGATCAGTCAGCCCACTCTCTGCTTTAATCGCTACAATACAGTCCCCTCTGGGGGTCAGGTAGGTATCTCGGGTTATCATCAATGTAGTCTTGTGCTCTGACTTTATGTTTGGGTGCCCGTATGCCTTGAACGCTATAGCATACTCCATATTATATTCCAATCAACCTTATGAGGTGGTTTTTTATCTTGCCTTTTATGCTCCTATCTTGTTTGTTGGATACTTTATGCATTTTAAGGTCTTCAAGAATAAACCGTAAGTCTTCGGATATTAAATGATAACACAATATTCCTGCAAGTGTTCCTATGGTTAACAACCATTCACTATAGTTCATAAAGCTCCGTAAAAACCAGGCTATTACTAGGGCTATGAGTGCCAGGTGGCTCCGTCTCAGCTTCGATCGGTATCTGTAAACGAAGGTGAATGCTTCACTCCCTATATATCCTATTCCAAATCCAATGAAGTTTAACCATCCAGTAATTAAGCCTATAATAAGTACAATAGCACTAATTATTACTCCTGGGTACTCGATCTGTCTGTTAAGAGGTACTTCTGTATAAACGTAAGCTCCTCGAATGAACTTTGTTTTCCCTTTTAGACCGAGGTTGAAAGAGAGGTGCCAGTCTTCAGCTCGTCTTGCACTATTATAGCCATCAGAATTTTGGTATGACTCTTTTCTAAAAGCCATGTTGGCTCCTTGAAAGAGCCCCATCCTTTGCATTATGGGTGATATCCAGCAGTAAAAACGGCTCAATAGATTGACGTTGAGGGGTCTAAACCCGCTGCCAACAGCGATTACCTCGGGATCCTCAAAGGCTCTGGTTAATTTTGCCAACCACCCCGGAGGAGCTATGCAGTCAGCGTCCGTTGTAACAATAATATCGCCTACGGCGTTTTTGGCTCCGAAGTCTCTCATCTCAGCCAAGGAGTAATCTGGCTTTACGAAGACTTTGTCGCAGTACTTCTCGGCGATCTCCGGCGTCCTGTCGGTGCTCCCGTTGTCGATTAATATTAACTCGACTTCGATTTCTTGGCGTCGTATGGATTGAAGGCATTCTTCAACTCCCCCCTCCTCGTTTAGGGCGGGGATTACGACGCTGATGTTCATGTGGGGCTTAACTTATGGTAATAAATTAAAAAGTTATCTGGTGAGGTTATTTGAATATATTATTATACTTGGAGGAATGAGCTGTTTCCTATGTTTATTTGAATTATCATTATTTGAAAAAGGAAGAAGATAGCCTAAACTAGTTCGGGGAAAACATTTAAGAAACTCCTATGCTCTTGAGTTGCATCACGGGCTGGTAGTTCAGGGGTATGAATGCTGCCTTGGCATGGCAGAGGTCGGGGGTTCAATTCCCTCCCAGTCCACCATACATGCAGATATTTCTCATTTATCTCTAGGAACCCTGGTATTGGAAAATTCAATAAACCTCTAATCCAATCTTACGTTATGAAGGCTCCTCCAGAGAAGCTGGGTTCTTTTTTCCTCGGATCAGAGTATGATATCTATGAGGGAGAAGTTACAGGCGAGTTAATCAATTATGATGCACGGGATCTAACCACACACGCAGTCTGTATTGGGATGACTGGTAGCGGGAAGACGGGCCTCTGTATCTGCCTTCTTGAGGAAGCAGCGATAGATAAGGTTCCCGCGATTATCATAGATCCCAAGGGAGACATTACTAATCATCTTTTACATTTCCCTGAACTGAGGGCAGATGACTTTTTGGATTGGGTGAATATAGATGACGCGAGAAGAAAGAACCTTACCCGAGAGGAGTACTCTGAGCAAGTGGCTGATCTATGGAAAAATGGTTTGGAGAGCTGGGGTATAGGTGAAAAGAGGATAAGGGATCTATCGAAATCAGTCGATTACACCATCTATACCCCAGGGTCAGGCACAGGCGTTCCCATTAATATCCTAAGCAGCTTAGAGGCACCAAAGTCCAGTGACAGGGACTCGTTAAGCAACCTCATTACCGGTACGACGAGCGCGTTGCTAGAGTTGTTAAAAATTAAGAAAGATCCGGTTATGAGTAATGAAGGAATTTTATTATCAAGTCTTTTAGAGCATTACTGGAGTCAGTCTGAGAGTCCAAGTCTTGAAAAATTGATTCATGATGTTCAGAATCCTCCCTTCAACAGGCTGGGAGTCTTTGATATTGAGACTGTTTACCCTGAGGAGGACCGTGTTAAACTTGCCCTGGCACTTAACAGCCTGATAGCTTCACCGAGCTTCACTGAGTGGTTAAGCGGGGATCCCCTCGACGTATCAAAGATCCTTTACCTTGAGAACGGGAAGCCCCGACACAGCGTGTTCAGCTTGGCACATCTGGGCGATGAGGAGAGGATGTTCTTTGTTACTTTGTTGCTGGAGAGAATTTCTACTTGGATGCAGGGTCAGAGTG
Source organism: uncultured Candidatus Bathyarchaeia archaeon (assembly GCA_964559475.1). Taxonomy (GTDB): domain Archaea; phylum Thermoproteota; class Bathyarchaeia; order TCS64; family TCS64; genus RBG-16-57-9. Next base: position 24,877 of record CAZLHX010000021.1, read on the forward strand.
GTACCACGAGCTTGAGGGTTATTCTTTATTTTGACGAAGTCTTCGGGTATATGCCTCCTGTGGCTAACCCTCCATCGAAGACGCCCCTGCTCCGGCTGCTTAAACAGGGCAGGGCGTACGGGATCGGGGTGGTTCTTACCACTCAGAACCCTGTTGACTTGGATTATAAGGGGTTGACTAATACGGGTACCTGGTTTATCGGGAAGCTTCAGACGGATCGGGATAAGAGCCGGGTCCTCGAAGGATTAGCAGGAGCCATACAGTTATCAGATGTAGAAACCGTTGATTATGGGGATATAATAGGGAAACTACGGAGCCGAGTCTTCCTGCTTCATAACGTTCACGAGGATTCAACAAAGATCTTCCACACCCGGTGGGCTATGAACTATCTTAGGGGTCCCCTGACTGGTGTTCAGATAAGGAAGCTGATGGAAGGAAAGAAGGAGCAGATAACCTTAGAGCCACCTGCTGATGGTGATTACCCGGATCTTCCTCCCAGTATTGACCCAAAGATCGAGCAGTACTACGTCCAGCTGCCGGGAACCAGGGGGGCGGGTCAGGTTGTAGATGGAAAAATCAGGTTATACTCTACCTTGTTGTTGAACTATACTGTGAGGTTTTACAATAAGAAGCGGGGAATAGATAAGACCGTTAAAAACTGGGCAATTTCCCCGGAACCTAACAGCCTCGGTGTGGTGGATTGGAGTCAGATAGAAGTCATAGACCCCATGTTGATTCATGCTCAGCCCTTTTACTCAAGGGATAACCTGGTTTACAGTCAGGTACCTGGCCAGTTTAATACAGTCAAGGAGCTCAGGGAGTACAGGGATAGTTTCTCGGATTACCTTTACAGGAACAGAAAATACTCCGTCGGAACCCACCCGGACTTAAGGGTTACTCAGGAGCAGGGGGAGTCGAGAGAGGCCTTTATGGCGAGAGTACGGCAGGCTGCTAGGGAGGAGAGGGACGAGGAGATCGATAAGCTTGAGAAAAAGTATGACTCCAAGCTTGATAAGGTAAACTCCAGGATTGAACGCTTGACCAGCTCCCTTGCCTCTGATGAGGCGGAGTATAATGCCAGGAAGAGGGAGGAGGTATTCGGCGTGGGGGAGACTGTGCTGGGGCTACTGCTGGGAAGGAGAAGGACCACAGGCATCACCACAGCCTCCCGACGCAGAAGAATGACGACGAAAGCTAAACATGAGATTGAGGAGACCAAGAGGGAGATCGAGGAACTTGTAGAGGATATAACTGAGCTTGAGGAGGAGCTAAGGGAAGAAGTGGAAAGTATAACCGAGAAATGGGAGAAGGTGGAAGAGGAGATAGAGGATTACATGATAACCCCCCGAAGGACGGATATAAGCGTAGACGAGCCGAAGATAGCCTGGGTACACTACAAATAAGAGAGAAACTCCACCTAAAGCAGGTGTATGCTTTTACCCTGGTAGGGGAGTGTCTTACTTATATCTATTAATCCTGTACTATATTACCCTGAATGTCCCGGAATAAAGTCCGTATTACCGGAATATATGCGACAGCTCTCGCCCGGCTTCTCTTGGACTATGATTATAGAATAGTGGAGCCCTCGGTAATTCTCCAGGAAAGGCTAGGACTTGAGGACTTTGGTGAACCGGATATCCGAGTCAAGGATAAAAGGGATAAGCATGGGATCCTGGTTACTGGTGAGAGATCGTTACTTAAGAAGCTCAGATGCGTGATAGGGAGGAATCTTGAGGAATCAGTATTCTTCTCCAGGACTGGGGAGACGCTGGAAGTAGACTTTCCCCTCCCGGTGAAGAGGAGGTTGGATGATCTCAGGGGGGAGGTGGTTATCACTCTCAGGGATCATCATTACTACAAGGCTTTTGGCGGGGAGGTTGGTGCTGCCCTGGACATGGCTGAGAGGCTCCTGGTGAAGGGGGGTTTGAAGGAGGAGGTTACGAGTAAGTTCCAGGGCTTAGTCTCTCAGTATTATCCTTACGAGGGGCTCCACGTCGGGGTTCATCATGTTAAGCTCGAGGGGTTCACGGTTGATCTGGGGAAAGCGTTAATCCGGCAGCTTACTGATGATACGCTGGTTTATGAGAGAGAAATCAAGAGCGATGGGGTATATGATGGTTTAAATGTGAAAAAAGAAGCAGGGGACAAGGCAGTATCAAAGGTGGATTTCTCCCGGTACTATATCGAGACCAGGTACTATTCTAAAGATGGTAAACTCAGGGGTACCTACTTTAACGTGAACACTCCAGTGGAGGTTTACTCACAGAGTATAAGGTACATTGACTTGGGGATCGACGTCATGGTCTGGCCCCATGGGCGGAAAGAGATCGTTGACCGAGTAGACCTGGAAACCGCAGAGTCCAGAGGAGTCATAACTCACGTGCTGGCGGAGAAAGCCAAGGAAACAGCAAATAAACTCTCAGAGTAACCAGTTACATGTTACATGATATGCTGTAGTATGATCTCAGCGGCCTCTTCCGGGGTTTTCTGGTCTGTGTTGATGGAGATATCCGGGTTTTCTGGTTCCTCGAACTTGTTCCAGATTATATATATTGCCCTCTCGGGTGTGGAATCCTCTCTTCCCCGGTTTCTCTTCAGACAAGTCTCCAGACTGCAGTGGACGTATACCAGTATTACGTCATCGCGGGGACCAATGACGTTCAACAATTTCTCTCTCCATTCCCTCTTGTAGAATGTCGCATCAACTATGATGTACTGGTAATTGCCTACTTCTCCATCAACCATTCTCATGATCCTCGGATATCTGTCTCTGCCTATTTCGTCGGAGACGATCATCTTAACATCGCCGAGTTTATCTTTTAGTTTGCGGGCGATTGTTGATTTTCCCGATGCGGGCATGCCGCTGAAGATGATTATCATGCTCACCCACTGGTTGGGTTGATCCCTTATTACGTCTGCTCACACGAAGAGGGGGGAGGGGGGGGTGTTGTTCGTTTGTTCGGTATTATGTGCCCATGGACTTGTTGAGGTCCAGATAGGGCTCTTTTCGAAGATTATCTGAGAGTGGGAATAGTAAAGAATATGAACAAGTCTTGGTTGTGCAGGGGTATTAGAATGGTCGAGTACTCTCGTAGACTGGCGGACTTTGTAGTGAACATGCGGTACGATGCACTGGAGGAGAAAGTGGTCGAGAAGACTAAGATGCATATCCTGGATACCCTGGGTGTGACTCTGGGCGCTTTTGAGATGCCGTGGTCCAGGATGGTGGCTGGTCTGGCTAGGGGGATGGGAGGTAGTCCCCAGTCCACCGTCATGGGCGTTGAGGGCAGGTACCCCATGTTGACGGCTGCCCTGGCGAATGGGACCATGGCTCATGGAATAGATATGGATGACTCCGGTGCGAGGCCAAGCTGGGCCCACCCGGGCTCATGCATCGTGCCGGCCGCTTATGCCTCCGGGGAAGCTGAAAAGGTGAATGGGAGAGACCTCATTACAGCAGTCCTAGCAGGGTATGAGGTGAACTGTCGCATTGATAGCGCAGTTTACCCTGGGTTGAGGAATAGGGGGTTTCATGCTACTGGTGTGGTGGGAACCTTCGGAGCAGCAGCTGCAGCAGGAAGAATACTGGGCTTGGATGAGGAAGAGCTTGTGAATGCCTTTGGTTTAGCCGGCACCCAGGCAGCGGGTCTTGAGGAGTGGCTCAGTGCAGGGGATATGAGTAAGAGGCTTCACGCGGGTAAGGCTGCCATGAACGGCGTCCTTGCTGCCCTGCTTGCGCGGGAAGGGTACACGGGACCCTCAACAGTCCTGGAGGGCAAGTACGGGCTCCTTGAGACTCACGCAGGAGAATACGATCCTACGTGGCTGACTGAGGGGCTTGGTGAGGGGTACAAGATAATGGGGTGCAAGTTCAAGCCCTATGCCTGCTGTCATGAGTTGTGTCCTCCTATCCGCCTCGCTCTTCAGGCTAAGGAGGAGTACGGGTTTGAGTACGATGATATTGAGGAGATCCGGATCGGGTTGAATCATATTACCGCTGAGAACCAGCTGCAGGTGGCGGAGACTCCTCTGCACGCTCAGAACCACCCCGCCGTGGCTGTGGCCATCGCCCTGGTGGAGGGGCAGGTCTTTCTCAAAGAGTTCTTCGAGTCCTATGATGATCCCAGGGTCGTGGAGCTGGGTAAGAAGATCGTGGTGTACACGGATCCTGAGATAGACGAGGTTTTCCCGTCTAAGATCGGGACGAGGGTGGAGATAACGGCCAGGAATGATAAGATCACCATCTTTGAGGAAGACAAGCCCCCGGTGCCCTATAGTTTTGTTAAGGAAAAGTTCAGGGTGCTGGCATCCACGCGGCTACCCGAGGAACGAGTGGAAAAGATACTTGACATGGTTGACGCTCTTGAGGACTTGGAGAATATTTTAGATTTATCTGCGTTGCTCTGACCGTCCAGCAATACTATTTTAATCTTCTTTCTATTCTATCAGGTGATATGTATAGGGATAGAAGATTGTACCGTTCAAGGCGGGACCGGATGATCGCGGGGGTATGCGGGGGCATAGGAGAGTACTTCGAAGTAGACCCCACTCTGATCAGGCTGCTGTGGATACTGTTCATATTCGCAGGAGGCGCGGGGATCCTCGCCTACATAGTGGCATGGATCGTTGTCCCCGAGAGACCCTACGATATGAGGTACTGCAGTAACTGCGGAGAAGCTAACGAGCCAACTGCGGAGTACTGCAGGAACTGCGGAGAGAGACTAAAAGGAAAAACCTGAATAAACAAAATATCGGAAAATAATTTATTTTTATCAAGTTTTTTGACTGGTTTCTTGCTTGTGATAGGTCGGAAAGGTTATTATATATAAATTCATGATACCCTTAATCTGATCGATGGAAGAGGTATATATTGATTAAAGTCGCCCTGGCTACCCTGTATTTTTTTGTATCAATATTATTCTTCCCATACGGGTACAACGCCCTCTTCCTGGTAATCGCATCAAAACTATACAGACTACCAGAGAGCGAACCCATCAAGAATCCTCCGAAGGTCACTATACAGCTACCGATCTATAATGAACGATACGTCGTCAAACGTCTGCTGGAAGCGGTTTTCTCCTTGGACTGGCCCGGAGACAGGTTACAGGTGCTCGTATTAGATGACAGCACTGATGATACCTCCTCAATAATAGACTCAGAGATCGATAAACATCATTCAAAAGGCATAGACTATAGGGTTATCAGACGCGATGAACGTATAGACTTCAAGGCAGGAGCCCTTCAAAACGCCTTAAATTATACAGATGGAAAATATGTAGCGATTTTTGATGCTGATTTTATTCCTCCAGAGAACTTTCTAAAGGAAACTATACCCTGGTTGGAGAAAGACTCTGAGCTAGCTATTGTTCAGACGCGGTGGGGGCACATAAACCGTGACTATAATAGTTTTACTGAGGCATTCGCGTTAGGGATGGATGGGCATTATTTAATTGAGCAGACTGGAAGATATTCCCTAGGTCTTCTTTTTAACTTCAATGGCACCTGTGGAGTCATTCGTGTGAAGGCGATACGGGATGCAGGGGGCTGGAGCGCGGAGACCCTCACGGAAGATCTTGACCTCAGTTACCGTATCCAGTTCAAGGGTTGGAAGGCTCTTTATCTGAAAGATCTCGTGGTGCCTGGTGAGGCTCCTCCAAATATTCCCGCCTTCAGGAACCAGCAGGCCCGTTGGGCCCAGGGAAGCATCCAGTGCAGCAGAAAATACCTCGGGCACATATGGGGGTCCCCTAAATTTTCTCTTCTAAAAAAGATCCAGGCAACCCTTCACCTCACAGCTTACGTGGTACAGCCCTTAATACTGATAATGCTGCTCCTGACTATTCCCATGATGATATTCAGGGGGTACGATCTAATGCCCTCTTCAACTGCCTTCTTCTTATTGCACATCTTTAGTATGATGAGCTCAATGTCATTATATTATTTTACTTTAAGAATAAATGGGTCTGGCATAATTAAAAATATTAAAAACTTCTTTTTCATGACTTTCCTGGGCTTTGGATTGTCACCTCAGATAGCTATATCTGTGATTAAAGGTCTGAGCAGTTATGGTGGTTTTTTTGAACGTACACCCAAATATGATATCAAGATGAAAGAGGATAACTGGAAAGACAAAGTCTACAAACCCTTACAATCTCTACCTATTATAGAGATTCTGCTCGTAATATATTCACTCATAGGATTAGCTTTTGCTCTCGTTAATAATCAGTGGGCACTGATATTCTATCTATC
>CAZLHX010000022.1:0-26983 GCA_964559475.1 uncultured Candidatus Bathyarchaeia archaeon
CTCTAAACTAAGATGTACTTGCCATTCTGGAAGCAAGCTCTGATTAATTGATATTAGCTTTCTGAGCTAAGATACACTTATGATAGAATCTTGTAGCGATTCTTCTATCTCTTATAGCACGTGAGCTAACATCTAAACTTTCCCTCTTCCTTCGAACTAGATGGTCTATACAGCCCAACTCATTTATCCGGTTTGAAAGAAAGTATTTATTCCTATCGATTTTTCCAAAATAAAGTTCAAATCATATAATTTTTAATAAAATCCAGGGTAGGATGCCCGCATGTAGAGTTGCTTATACATACCTTACTAGCTCATTCTTCACTTTACTTTTTCTTCGCTTATAAAATATTTAGTGAATAAAAAAATTGAATAAAATAATCACACTCAAATTTTGTAATTCTAATTAAATTATTCAGTTATATTTAATATTATTATTTGTATTAATGCAAATGGTTTAACATGTCAAGTAATGCCAAAGATGTAGCATTTGATTGGATAGAAAATAATGAAGAGAAACTAGCAGAGATAAGTGACAAAATTTGGGAATACGCTGAACTTGGTTACGTCGAGTTTAAATCTGCTGAACTTTTAGCTAATGAGTTGGAGAAAAATGGTTTTCAGGTAGAAAGAGAAGTGGCTGGTATCCCCACTGCATTTGTCGGAACCTGGGGTTCAGGCAAGCCAGTAATAGGAGTAATGGGAGAGTATGATGCACTTCCAGGCTTGAGTCAGAAGGCTGTTCCATATAAAGAGCCCATAAAGAAGGGCGAGCCAGGTCATGGTTGTGGACATAACATACATGGAACCTCAGGTCTCGGAGGCGCTATCGCTCTAAGGTATGCTATGGAGGAGGCTGGTATCGAGGGCACTATCAAATTTTTTGGGTGCCCAGCTGAGGAGATGTTGAGCGGAAAAGTCTGGATGGTTCGTGAAGGACTGTTCGATGATGTAGATGCTGTCTTAAGTCATCACCCAAGCTCAATGAACGTTGCGGCCCTAAGGAGCAGTAACGCTAATAATGCGGTTAAATTCCATTTCCACGGTAAGACTGCCCATGCAGCGGGAAGCCCGGAGCAGGGTAGAAGCTCTTTGGACGCAGTGGAACTCATGAATATTGGCGTTAACTTCCTTAGAGAACACGTGATACAGGATGCAAGGATCCATTATGTAATAGAAGAGGGTGGAGGGCAGCCAAATGTAGTCCCAGATTATGCAAGAAGCTGGTACTTGGTGCGTGCTCCTGAGAGGGATCAGTTAGAGCCCATCTATCAGCGAATTCTAAAGATTGCTGAGGGAGCAGCCATGATGACTGATACAGAGCTTGAGGTCCAGTTTATTAAAGGGATATATAACAAGCTTCCAAGCAAGACACTCAGTGATGCAGTAACTGAGAATATGAGACTAATAGGTCCACCAGAATATACCAACGAGGAGATGGAGTTCGCAGAGAAAATAGCAGAATCAATATCCAAGGAAGACAAGAGGACGACCTTATGGAAGAGCAAGCGACCAAACTGGGAAGAACTAGTCGATATATTGATTGATAGGACGATCCCAGAAGCTTGGGATGAAGGAGAAGTAAGCCATGGGTCAACTGACGTAAGTGACGTCAGCTGGCAGGCCCCCACAATGGAGTTCGGCACAAGTACATATATTCTGGGAACCCCCGGTCATAGCTGGCAGAATGTAGCCTTAAGTGGAATGAGTATAGGGCATAAGAGCTTATTCTTCGCTTCCAAGGTCATTGCAGCAACATGTATAGATCTCTTAACCAAACAGGATATACGAAAAGCTGCTTGGGATGAGCTTGAGGAAAGGAAAACAGGAAGAGAGTACCATTCCCCAATACCTGAAGATCTCGATCCACCACTAGATCAGTGGAAGAAGTAATTCCCTTTTTTACAATCTTTTTTATTTATACTTTCTCCCATACTATGTGAGTACTCAGCCTTTTTCCTCCAACTAACATAAGAGGAGTACTAAGAGTTAATCGGTTTCCTTCTAAATGGTACATCCGTTCTTGAGTCTCACCAACCCAGTTTGGAAATAAACTTATCTCAATACGGTGAATCATGGTTTCGTCGTGAACAGTATATTTTCCTGCATAAGATATGTGGCCATTAATCGCAGCAATCTTTTCCTCAATAGTGCCGCCTCTTATATCATCTGATTTGAATCTGGGGCGATCTTCTTTCATGAAAGAGACTGACATGTAACCTTCCGGGCTGTAGATCAGGTACCCCTTACGTTTCCCTCTCTTGACTAAATCACCCGTCTCATCCCTTGTCTCTATTGATGATAGCTCCCAGGTACCGATGAATTCCTCATCTTTCTTTTTCTCCATCTTAGTTACCCCGATCTATGTTTAATTTATACATCTGTCTTTTCACTGATTTAAGCAGATATTCTCCCTTTAAGTTAAGATATTGAAGTCCTGAAATTTACGAACATTTTATTTCAGCTGAACACATGAAATACTAGATTAAATATGTCTGAATGTCCCAGATGTGGAGGAGAAATGCGAGAAGGATTAGCCTTCATAAGCATTAGTGTACCGTCAGGAGGATCCTTTGGAGGAGGGGGAGGAATGTTTCCAACCCCTGGTATGAACATACCAGGAGGAGAATCTACTAGGAGTGCAAGAGTCAAGTGGCGTGAAAAGACTGGAAAAGAAAAAGGATGGATATTCAAGAGTGAAGAGGAGAAGACTTTAGATCTTAAAGGAAGAAGATGCCTCGAATGTGGCTATGTCGACTTTTACGTGGAAGAATAGACCCAATTCTCAGAATAATAACTATTAATTTCATCCAGACTGGTTGGTAAATATTTCGTAGGCTTCCATTATAGATGTAACTTCAATTACATTGACTGTGAACCCTTTATCCAAGAGATACTCCTCTAGCTCTACAAAAATTTTCTCATACGTAGTATAACTCAGCCTTCCAATCTTTACAGTCTTGGGCTCGTACAATACCACATTACCCTGACCTAATGGAACAAGCAGATATTGTGCTCCGTTTTCTGCGGCTGCAATAGCCTTGTAAGGGATTCCTCCAACAGAGCCAATGGTCCCGTCGCTGTTTATGGTACCGGTCATGTAAACATCATCCTTTATTTGTTTATTTTCGAGGGCAGCCATTATGGCTACTGTAATTGCTCCACCTGCACTGGGGCCATCAATCGCTTCTAATTGATCCGTGCCTGTTATCGTTAAAATTATATCAGTATTACTAAAGGAGATTCCGAGTAACTTTTCCACGACCTGAGATGCAGTCCTTACACTGGTCTGGATGTCTGCGCCATTTATCACCTCGGTATTAACTAGAATACGTCCCTGGCCCTCTTGTAGCTCTAGTTCTGAATGTAATACATGTCCCTGATATTCTGCGTCAAAGAAGGTTTTCTTAGTCTGCACTGCCAATATAGGCATATCGACTTTTCCTATGATCCCTGTGGAGTTGCTGGAAGAGGAGGTTAATGTTGAGTAATAATCTGTGAGGTCTTTATAATATTCAAGCTGTACTTGGGTCATGTTCAGCTGGTGCTCAAGTTCAAATACGGATTGGGTTAAGTCATTTACTTTGAAGGCATAATCTATCAACTCATTGTTTATCTGTTGATTCTGATAATACAGATACCCCCCACCAGTTGCGAGTAGAATGTTTATTATTAAACTTGTAACCAGTAAGCCATTTCCCTTTTTCTCTTTCCCTTCTTTTGATTCATTAATGGCTTCTTCACTGTACATGAACTCTTGATCTCATCATAAAAGAAAAATCCTACCTATATCATCAGGGATCCCTTAGTTGAGCAGCAAATATGGGAAAAATTTATATTTTATTCCTCAACAAACAAAAATAGTATACAACATTTAGTTGTATACCCGAGGTGATAATCGTGTCAGAAGAAAGTGAAGAAAGAAAAGAATTAGCAGAAGTCCCATCTCGTAGAAGTATGAGAAGCGGTTTCGATGATCTATTTGAGTCCTTCAGAAGTGAGTTCGATGACATGATGAACTTCTGGTGGCCAATAACCCCTATAAGGAGACCAACAGGAATCAGAACCGCGTTGCGAGTAGGTTACCCCATATCCGATCTCGAGGACAAGGGTGATCACTATATGCTCAAAGCAGATCTCCCAGGTGTAAAAAAAGATAATGTGGATATCAAGGTAACAAACGATTCCATCGAGATAAGCGGGAAACAGGAAGAGGCTAGAGAAGAAGAATCCACTGATTACCTTCTAAGAGAACGTAGATGGGCTTCATTTGAAAGAAGTTTTACGTTACCCGAGGAGGTCCTACCAGATGAAGCTGACGCAGAGATGAAGGACGGTATACTCACTCTGAAAGTCCCAAAGAAGGAGCCAGTAAAAGTCGAGGCTCATAAAGTAAAAATAAAGTAAATTGTCCAACTTTTTTTCGTCATTATTATAGAATATTATCTTCAATAAATCAGATTATTTAAAATTATTTGAAGATAAGGTATAGTCCTAGTGAAATGAACAGCAGTGAGGATAATAGTTTTAGGTACCTGTGTTTTGAGGCTCCGAGGACCTCAATTCTGTTTTCTCCAACCCAAGTAAGAACAAAGACGATTATAAGGGGAATAATGAAAACAATGTTGTAGATTAGCAGATAGACGTACCCTCTCGAAAAGGTCTCCGTGGAAGCTAAAAGACTAATAATGCTAAAATACACAGCTCCTGTACAAGGAAACTCAAATATTGCTACCAGTACACCTGCGACAACAGTCGCAGGAAAAGTTAATCTAGTCATCCAATTGTATACCTCCATCTGTCCTGAAAAAGGCATCCTCAAGGTGAAACCTTTCCCTTGTGTAAACTCGTATAGATTAAGTAAACCCATAGCAACCATAACTAGTCCACCAAAAATGACTATCCAGCTAGCTGTTTGACTTATCTCCACTATCCGGTACAAACTTAACCCTATTGCCATGTAAGTCAAGAAAATAGTAATTATGTACAGACTTCCCATTATTAGTGACTCTCTCTCTTTCTGAGGTCTAGATGTTAGTAACCCTACAAAGAGTATGAGTATAGTGAAAGCACAGGGGTTAACACCATCGAGAAAACCACTTACCAAGACGAGGGACAACGTATTTGTGGATCCAACTCTTTGACTGGCAATACATTGAGCCAAGTCCATGTCATCACACCGGACAGGTTCATTTCCATCCAACATCAACTCATAGTAACCTAATCCTCTCCTGACGACGAGAGAGTCGAACTTTTTGTAATCAGATCTCAAGAATACCTCAAGTTCAGCTACTGGAACCTCGTATTCGAAGATATACTTCCCATCAACAACAATGGTTGTCTTGGCTTTCCAATCATCGGGAACATTAAGGGTTCTACGATATTCTTCCAGCTCATCTTCGGCACCAGATACTTTGCTGAAGTGTTTAGCCTCAATCTGAGCTAGGTTTATCTCCTCCAGTCTTTGTAATCTATCTTTGTAAGTGTGAAAGCAGCCATAGCACCCTGACCCATAAGCCTCAACAACGGGATCTCCTTCAGCATAAATAATTGAACTTGTGAAAGCCAGAAAGGATAAAATTAAGGTTATTTGGAAGTTTTTTGAGATTCTACCCATCAGTTAATCTCTCAAAGTAGTCATATTTAGACATAAATAGATTCCTTCCTAAGTAATTAGGATAACGGATCAAGTGTTTTACCAACTTGTATATTTTTTTGAAAAATAACGGCTTCAAATTTTCGTACATCATTTAATAAGTGTATTAAAAATATCTTTATCATGAAAACAATACCCGGGCACTTGGAGATTAAAAATAATAAGCTACATATTGTGGATTATCCTCTAGAAGATATCTCGCATGCTTATGGGACGCCTACTTATGTATATAACCTTGATAGGGTCCGTGAAAACTATAGACGTATTAGGAACGCTTTTCTGAAATATTCAGATAGGAGTGTAAAAATATACTATGCATTAAAGGCTAATTTTAACCCCGAGATACTTAGAACCCTCGTAAAGGAGGGAGCTTACGCTGATGTATTATCAGTATTCGAGGCAGAATTCGGCTTGAAAGCAGATTTTCCTAGCAAACGAACCATGTTAACCGGGACCAGCGTTACAGATGAGACGATGAAAGTAATGCTGGATAGAGATATTCTGATTAACATTGACAGTTTCAGCATGCTCAGAAGGTTATCTAAATTTGCTCCGAAAAATTTAGAGGTCTCTATAAGATGGAACCCGGGAAAAGGAGCAGGTTTTAACCCCAAAGTTATCACAGCAGGAGCACGTTCCCACGGTAGACCTATCAAGTTCGGAATCGAAGAAGGAAAAATCTTAGATTTATGCGAGGAGGCTTTAAAACTAGGTCTGAGACCCATTGGACTTCATCAGCACATTGGTTCCGGGTGGACTGGAGAGGACGTTTACAGCTTCCTTGACACCGTTACGAAAACTCTGGAAATGGCGGGGAAGATGACTGATTTCTTAGGATATGACCTTAAACACGTTGATTTCGGTGGTGGGCTTGGTATACCTTATATACCTGAGCAAGAGGAATTCCCACTTGAAGAGTACGCGAAGGGTATATGTAAAAGAGTAGCCAAGAGGGGTCTTGGTTTTGAGTCTATATGCATTGAACCCGGAAGATATCTGACTGGTGACGCTGGAGTACTATTAACCAAAGTAAATACTGTTGAGGAAAAACAGGATACTCTAATTGTAGGAGTCGATGCTGGATTTAACACCCTACTAAGACCTGCATTCTATGGAACCTATGAAGACCATGAATTCAAAGAGGCTTACCATCACATAGTAAATGTAGATCGAGTTGAAGGTCCCGTTTCATTATGTACTATCGCAGGACCGCTATGTGAAACCGGAGACTTACTTGCGATTGACCGAGAACTCACTACACCAAAAGAAGGGGAAACATTGGCAGTGCTAGGAGCAGGAGCATACGGTTACTCAATGTCAAATATATATAACCTTCAACCACGTGCAGCAGAGGTAATATTACCAGGACCTAAACTTGTAACAAGACGTGACAGCTTTAGCTCCCTAAGAATAAATTATGAAGAACAATAAATGATCTTAAGCCTTGGTTAACAAAAAATTATCAAAATCTATACTTATTTTCTTATTGCATCAGCTATCTCGGAGGTTTCCTTCTCTGCCTTTATTTTCGTTCGTATTAGCTTTGTGAAATCACTACGAGTCACGATTCCGACCATCTTACCATTCTCCATCACTGGAAGTCTCCCTACATTGTTACTTGCCATTTTTAATAATGCATCACTAGCCACATCATCTGGATTTACAGTAACTATTTCCCCACGAGGTTTCATAACGTCTGAAACAGCTGTAATGTTCCTTCTATCAACATCAACCTCACGAACATCATGTTCAGTAACTATACCAACAAGTTCGCCATCATCAACCACAGGAAATCCATTGTGCTTGTATTTTTGAAAATACTCAGAAACTGCAGTCTCTAAAGAGAGATCAGATTCCATAGTTATCACATCTCTTGTCATAATTTCTCTGATCCGCATATCACCCAGAGACTGACTGATAATCGTATGACTCATCTCAGCTTCAGCTGCTCCACGTAGAAAGATCCCCAAGATAACTAGCCAAAGTCCATTACCAAAGGAGCCTATGAACAAGCTCGCGAAACCTAGAAACATAAAGACGAAACTTATTCCAATACTAACTGTACTTGCCCACCTAGTAGCCTTAATAATATCATTATCACGCTTCCACAGAAAGCCCCTGAGTACTCTTCCCCCGTCCATTGGGAAAGCAGGTATAGTATTGAAAAAAGCCAGACCCAGATTAGTAAAACCACTGTACTGAAGAACCGCGCTTACAAAGTCTGGCGCACCTTCTCCTAAAATAAGATATAACCCTACAAGACTGACTCCAATAACCAGACTTGTAATAGGTCCTACTGCAGCCATTCTTATCTCACTATTTGGCGTCTTGCTCTCTGATTCAAGCTCAGAAACTCCTCCGAAAAAATGCAGAGTAATGCTCCTTATCCCTATATCATTGCTCTGAGCTACAAAGCTATGAGCTAACTCATGAACGAGAACAGATAAGAATAGTGATATGGCTGAGACCGCGCCGATACTCCAGTAAAATATACCCGTCTTACCTGGAAACTGAGATGGTAAATAATTAGAAGCTATAGACCATGTTAATAACGCATAGATTAATAACCACGAGTAGTTTATCTTAATCTGAATTCCTGAAATTTTACCGATTTTAAATGAAATTTAAATCTCCTCCATTAATGCGGTTGGAAGGATAGAAAAACTGGGGGGTTTGTCTAAAAATTTGTAGACATATTTCCTAAACCTTTCCAACCTGAGTTTAAAGGTGAAAGATCCTTTAAAAACAATATGTGGTTTCAGTAATTATCCTTGAAAAACATAACGTCTTTTCAGCTACAGGTGTGTAGCATGTACAGTGTTTAAATAGATGTATATATGCATACACTGCGGTACCCTGATAGGCCTCTTGGGGCGCTGCAGAGTATACATATTTAGTAGGAGTGAAATAGATGAGTAATAGAGGTCGCAGATACAACAGAGGCCCACGGACGATGCATAAAGCTGTTTGTAGTGACTGTGGCGAGGAATGTGAAGTCCCCTTCAAGCCAACTGAGGGAAGGCCAGTGTACTGTAAAGAGTGTTTCCAAAAGCGAAACCCAAGGAGAAACTAATCTAAAAAATTTTAGATTAAACCTGTTTAGAGATCAAATATTTTTAAAATTTTTATATCAGCCAATTAATTATCCGAATTAAATATTAAAACTTATAAAATTTAATTTGTACGTGTTTAGCTTGTAAAGTATAGATGATAAAGATATGCTTAATATTGAGCTATTTTTGCTTTATTCCTGTTAATTATAGTAAAATCTACGTTGAAATAAAGCGAAAATACGCCTTATAACAGATGAGCTAAACACATACTTTAATTTTAAAGTTATGGTTCTTCCACAAGGGGATTAGGTTTCAGTGAGTTACCACAATATATACAGTATATTGTTTTGGGAACCTGGCTGTTACAATGCGGGCAGGTTACGATGCTTTCATCTTCTTCCTTCTCATCCTCCTCGATAGGTTCCTCAGGAACATACCAAGGTTCGGAAGGTTCAATAACCTCAGGTTCTACTTCCTCAAATTTTTCTTCCTCCTCATCCGGTATCTCGATATATACTGGCATCTCCAAGTCTACTGTTTCCTCTACTTCTTGCTCCCTCCCTCTATCATAGAAGGGTGAACTCGGTTCTTTACTTGGGTCTCCTTCATACACATATTCGTCTCTAGTCCCTTCCACTATCTCTGAAGTGGCATCTTTTTCTTCCTTTATATTCTCTGTTAACTCTGGCAACTCTGGTTCGACATCAGCTTCCAAATTAGTCTCTATTTCGCCATATGTTTCTATAGCAGAGGTTTCAGTTTCTTCCTCAATTTCTATCTCTGTTTCCAATTTAGATTCAGGCTCTGGAGGAAGTAAAATGTCTGGAGGAGGCTCGGATTCGATATCTGTTTCCTCAAAGGTTTCTGGCTCGGATATTATGATTGGTTCTGTAATTTCCTCATCGACCTCAGGCTCAGTTTCCGTCTCATCTCTATCAACATATTTATATTCTTCTGGTGTCTCGGTTTTTCCTAACTTGTCAATCTTGCTTAATTTTATATTAACAATTACTGCCATAATTATTACTGCTACAAGAGCAATAAACATTAACATATAGAGCAGTATGTTTATCGACATAGTCTAAATATGATCAGGTGAAGATTTAAAACCACCTAAACTAGAATTAGAGACTCATCATTCTTTTGACCTTTTACGAAATCTCCAATTTCCCAGATGCGAGTATCAACAATAGGCTGAAAGGTAAACGTAATCAATGAATTCCAGTAGTCTGACAGATTTTCTAGTTGTTGAGGATCGGTAACCTCAAAGACCTGAAAACCACTGTTCTCCCCTTCCCAAGAATAGGGGCCCAATAGCGATCTGGGGTACTCCCAAGGGAAAGATTTGACTAGCTTTCGTAGTTTTTCGGCTTTTTGTTTTATCTTGTTTATCTCTTCAGGGTCGATCTCCCAGAAGGCGACGTATTTCTCGCTTTCTTTTCTCATACTCTTTTTTCCTAAGTGACCATGTATCCGTAAAAGATGAAATAAAAAGATACCGACTCAAACATTTGTGAAATATAAAATTATCTTGAGACTATATTCAAGGGTTTACTCTGAAAGATGACGCCATATTCACGTTATCTTCAAATCCTTACTCTTGCTATAATTAAAGGATATTCAATGAAGATAGCGTTAGGTATGATGATGCATGAGACTAATACTTTTAGCACAGTCAAGACGAGGCTTGAGGACTTTGATCCACTTTATGGGGAAGAGCTAATCGGTAACTTCAGGAGTACCCGGAGTGGTGTAGGTGGTTTCATAAAGACATTGGAAGAGGAAAACGTAAAGATTATACCCACTATGGGTGCAAGTGCCACACCTTCAGGACCTCTAAATCAGGAGGATTATCTCAGGATAGTTAACACAATTGTGGATAAATCAAGTGAAGCTAAGGTGGATGGTGTTCTTCTGGCACTCCATGGGGCAATGGTCGCGGAAGAAGAAGTTGAAGCTGAGGGTTTTCTTCTCGAGAAACTTAGAGTTAGTCTTGGAGAAGAAATACCTATCATAGTAACACTGGATCTCCACGGGCTAATCTCTTGTAAGATTGTTCAGAACTGTGACGCGATATTTGGATACGACACCAACCCCCATATAGACATGTACGAGAGGGGTATCGAAGCAGCAGAAACAATAATAAAAGCTATACAAGGCCATTTAGACCCGAAAGTTAGTCACAGAAAACTACCCATGATACCTCCAACAATAAACCAGAGAACCACAGAAGGCCCAATGGTAAAACTACTCCAGGAAGCAAGAAAATTTGAGGAACAGCCAGAAGTTCTGAATGTTTGCTTATTCCCCGCGTTTCCTTATGCGGATATCAAACGTGCGGGATCTGCAGTGGTAGCTGTAACCGATGGAGATGAGGAATTAGCATACAAAGTTGCCAATATTATGGGAGAAAAAATGTGGAGCCTGAGGAAAGAGTTCCTAAAACCTCTAACATCAATAAAAGAGGGAGTAAGAAGAGCCATAGAGGCAAAAAAAGGTCCCATAATCCTAGCTGACGTCGCAGATAACCCAGGAGGGGGATCACCTGGAGATGGAACAGAGATACTGAGAGAACTCGTCAATAAAGGTGCCAAAGATGTTGGAGTAGCTTGCATTAAAGATCCCGATGCAGTAGAAGAAGCGATACGCGTCGGTGTCAGAAATGTGTTCAAGATGGAAATTGGAGGTAAGACGGATGATTTTCATGGTGATCCTCTATATGTTGAAGGAATAGTTAGGACTATTACCGATGGTAGATTTATTCACAAAGCCAGGGCGGTTGGGGTACTAGCTGATGTGGGTCGTACAGCAGTCATAGATATAGACGGAATTGAGGTAATACTCACAGAAAAGAGCCACTCACCAAATGACCCCGAGATATATAGACGCAATGGGATAGAGCCAACTGATAAGAAAATACTAGTCTTGAAAAGTAGAGGTCACTTTAGGGCAGCCTATGACCCCTTCAGTGAAGAGGTTATCGAGGTTGATGCTCCAGGATTAACTAGCCCCAACCTCGAGTTATTCACCTACGAGAACATACCTCGTCCAATATGGCCCTTTGATGATATCTAAACATTTACAAAAAAGTTAGAAAGGATAAAACCACATCATTTTTCCATGCACGAGCATTAATAATAATTATGAACGCTTTAGAATCATTATCAAACAATTTCTGGTTAATATTCTTGTTCTTTACCCTAATCTATCCGCGGATCCAGCAATCACTACTACAGGCTGCTAGAGAGAACGCTCTCAAATCCCTGGGAAGTAAAAGGAAAAGTAACGTCGTTACATTGATACATAGGCAGGAGACTCTGAGTTTATTCGGATTACCACTTCAGCGATATATTGACATAGAGGACAGCGAAGAACTTCTCAGGGCTATACGTCTTGCTCCAGACGATGAGGCTATTGATCTCATCATTCACACCCCAGGAGGCATCGCGTTGGCTGCAACCCAAATAGCCTATGCATTAAAGGAGCACAAGGGTAGAACAACAGTAATGGTACCCCATTATGCGATGAGTGGAGGAACTTTGATCGCTCTCGCTGCTGATGAGATACTAATGGATGAGCACGCCGTCTTGGGGCCAGTTGATCCTCAGATTGGGACACAGAGGGGTAGTTATGCAGCTACAAGCATAATAAAAGTACTTAACAAGAAGAAAGCTGACGAGATTGATGATGAGACTCATTATCTGGCAGAGGAGGCTAGGAAAGCCATTGAACAGATGAGAGAGACAGTGAGAGAGCTTATCGATGATAAGTATAGCGAAGAACAAGTTGAAAAAATATTGGACAGTCTGGTTATGGGGAAATATACTCATGATTACCCACTGACGGCGGAAAAAGTATGCGAACTATTAGGTCAGTGTACCGTCCCTAATCTTCCACCCGAAGTCTATAAACTCATGAGCTATTACAAGATGGGTAGACAGCAGAGACCGGGTATAGAATACGTTCCAATGAGTAAGGGAAAAGAACGAAACCCATAACAGTTTTTTTATATCATCCCACTACTGGGATCAAAATGTTAAACGATCAAGCTATCAGAAAACTCATAGAAGAAAAAGAGCTCATCACCAATTATATTGATATTGATAAACAGATACAGCCTAGTGGTTTCGACTTAAGCCTGGAGTCAATAGAGCAATTCCTTGGTGGAGGTGCTGTAGATTTCAGTAACGAGGAAAGAGTAATCGCTGAGACTTCCTCCATGAATACAAACTTCGAGGGATGGTACACATTAGAACAAGGTTGCTATAAAGTCGTCTATAATGAGGTGGTGAAAATGCCATTGGATATCGCAGCGATAGCCCGGACGAGATCTACCTTGCTCAGAAACGGCGCAACAGTGGGCACAGCAGTATGGGACCCAGGATACCAGGGAAGGAGCAGCAGCCTTCTAACAGTTCATAATCCACAAGGTATCCAGATAAAGAAAAACGCAAGAATCGCGCAACTGGTTTTCTACCATACCGGGGAGGTAGGTCGAGGATACACCGGAGTATACCAGCGAGAGAGATTGCCCTGAGATTTCAAAACCTATTTAAAGAATTCACTGTTTCTCAGTAGGCAAGGTGTTATAATGTCAAGGTTATTCAGGACGAGACTGGACAAAGAGTTTGATGAAGAGACGGCCTGGTTTCACACTAGCGTATTAGAGGACTATCGCATGTTTGAGGAGGACATCAGGGGGACCATGGCTCACGATATAATGCTACACGAACAGGGTATAATGGATAAGGAAGATCTCGTACAGATACTGGGAGCCCTTCAAGAGATCCTTGATGAGTGGAAGGAAGGAAAAGTCGAGATCGGTGCAGAGTACGAGGACGTTCACGAGTACATCGAGGAACGAGTAATAGAGAAAATAGGTATAGAGGCAGCAGGAAACTTACATGCTGGAAGAAGCCGTAACGACCAAGTGGTTCTGGACATGAAGATGTATTCCAGAAAGGAGTTACTGGAAATCGCCGAGAAGACTTTAAAAATCATCGAGGCTCTTCTTGAGCTAGCTGACAAACATATAGAAACCCCTATGGTCCTATACACTCATGGGCAGCCAGCCCAGATAGGGACCTTCGCACACTACCTCCTAGCCTACGTAGATCAGTTATTTAGAGACTATATTAGAATAAAGCAGTGTTATGAGAGAGTTAATACAAACCCACTTGGTAATGCAGCCATCGGGGGATCGACTCTAAGACTGAGTAAGATGAGAGTAAGCGAGCTTCTAGGATTTGATGATATACAGAATAACAGCATCGACGCAACCAGCAGCAGGGACTGGGCGGTTGAGAGTGCCTCGGTGCTGAGTATCTTGATGGGAAACATGAGTCGAGCAATGGCAGACTTGGTGATGTGGAGTGGAAAAGAATACGGATACATTACACTAGCCGATGAGTACAGCAGTAGCAGCAGCATTATGCCCCAGAAGAAAAACCCCAGTACATTAGAGCTGGTAAGAGGGAAATCAGCTGAGGTATTCGGTGCACTAGCTGAGCTTTTCACAATGGAGAAAGGAGTCCCAACTGGGTACTACCAAGACCTTCAGCAGACTAAAATACCACTATGGAAAGCATTCGATACTACAAAGGCATCTCTTGATATATTCACTGGAGCCATAAACACATTACAGGTAAACGAGGAAGCTATGCTGGAGCAGACTAAAGGAAGCTACATTTACGCCGTCCAGCTGGCAGAAAGGCTCCTAGATCAATTAACATTCAGAGAAGCTTACAAAGTTACAGCCCAAGCAGTCTCAAAACTGGAAGACGCAGGTAGAACACTGGATACCTTGAAGGGAGCAGAGGTAGAGGATGCTGCTCTAGAACTTTTCGATAAGAAGATTAATTTGAGGGATGATATAGGTCAAAAGATCTGTGATCCTAAGGAAGCTTTAGAGGATCTTAGAAGTCCGGGAAGCCCTCACCCAGTCGAGGCGGGCGCAGCGGTTGAGAAGGGAAGAGAGCTAAGAGAAAGATACTGGAAAGAGTTAGATTTCTTGAAGATAAAACTCCAGATCGCTTCAGATAACATGAAAAACGCCATCCAGACTCATAATTCATGAGCACTGGGTTTAAACCCCACCCCTTTACTATTTTTCTGAAAAGCTGTGAAAATAAAATACTTGATTGCTGCAGCTCTTATAGCAATTGGAGTATTCGCCATTGAATTTTATGCAGAAAACAGGTTTCCTGAGGAGGAATTTAAGTTCACAGGACTTCCCGTCTTCAGGGATCAGGAGAATAACTACAAGTTCTTTAGAGCAGGAGAGGAGGTAGGGTATTACAATTATAAAGTGGAACAGACAGATATGAATTATTTAATGAAATGTACAACCAATGTAGGAATAGAGGGGGGTAATATACTCTTGGAGTCAAGTTACACATTCAACAGGGATTTTCTCCCCATAGACTACGACCTAAATGTAACCGAGTCAGGGGAAAAAACGTTCATAAAATGTATGTTTGAGCCCGACGTGATAACTACTTCAGTTACATTTCAAAACGATACTATTAGTTTAGAGGAGGAAATAGAGAAGGACACGTACCTAATAGAGAATAGCATGCCAAGTTTCTGGGAGATACTAATAACATCCAGTAACATTGAACCAGGAAAAAGATATTATCTAAATATCTTCATACCTCAATCAGCGAGGGTTATTCCCATAACCCTTGTCGTGGAAAAAAATACAAAAAATATTGACCTTGATGGTATAATTTATGAATGTATCGTTGTAAAAGAGTCTCAACTAGAGTTAAACTTCTACCTACATGAGGGGGAACTGATATTGTACGAAGATTTCCGACAAGATACAGCTTTAAGGAAGATCCTATAGACGAATATCAAATCTAATTTGACTACATAGAATTTTTTTTAATTCACATACCTGTCATCCATCGCGATAGCTAGGGCTCCATAAAGTACTACGTTCTCGCCCAAGGGAGTTAAAAGGATCTCAGGTTTGCGGTTTATGAGGTATCTAGTAATGTTTTGTTTGATTGGAGACAATACTAGATCGGGGTTATTCAGGGCGATACTCCCTCCTACTGTAATTATCTCAGGGTCGTAGGCGTTCACAATATTCGCGAACCCCAAGGTGTTTAACTTTCCTATTTCCTCTACAATTTCTAAGGCTATAATATCTCCTTGTGAGGCTGCCTCGAATAACATCTTGGGTGTTAGGTTCTTTGGATCGCCTTCCATGAGATTGTTTAGAAGACTGCCGTACATGTTTACATTCTTTATCCATCTTCTGGCAAAATTTGGTATGTTATTTCCCCCACAGAAGGCTTCCCAGTGGCCTGGACTTCCACAGCCACATATGATCTTACTATTTGGGTCTAGTGTAAAATGTCCTATCTCTACAGCGTTCCCGTCCTTACCTAGTAGTAGATGGTCATCTACTATGGCTCCGCCACCCAACCCTGTGCTTAGAGTTACGTAGAAGATGTTTTGAGAATTTTTTCCAGCACCGAAAGTTCTCTCTCCGACTACTGCGGCTGAACAATCGTTTATTATCTTGACTTTTACACCAAATTCTGATTCTAGGGGCTTTTTTATTGGGATGTTTTCAAAGGGGTAGTTTGGGGTGTTGGTTATCATTCCCGTCCTTAGATTTAGTGGTCCTATGCTACCGATTCCAATAGCATCTGGGGTATCATTTAACTTGTGTATCATCCCAATTATTTGAAGGGGGATTCCTTCCGGTCCATGTTTTTTATCTGTATCTTCCACTAACTTCTTAAAAATCCCCTTTTTATCTCCCGAGGCTACCCTTATCTTACTGGCTCCAATATCTGCGCCTATGAAGTGAGGATTCTGTCTCATCTTGTTCCTTTATCCCTTTATGAATAAGTTCACATCTTCTGGTGTTAATCTATTTTAAATACACATCCATGAAGCTTTCGGAGGTTTATGGATATTTGCTAGTGTTTAATAGTCAGTCAGTAGTATTTTATGATGTGTTTAATACTTGTCCGAAGAACATGTTACAAGGACTATTCGACTGGAAGCAAGTCTTGATGAAGTTCTAAGACTAGAAGCTGATGAGAAAAATACAAGTATAAACTCAATCGTGAATGATCTCATTTACCAGTATGTCTATAATGGCAGGTTTTTCTCGCAGGATCATATCATAAGTTTAGAAGCTACTACTTTAGAGTCTTTACTAAAAGGAATTAGTAAAGAGCGTGTTATTGAGGCGGGTCTGTTAGCAGGAAAGCTTCAGGCAAGAGATAATCTATTGATGCGAGGAATGCCCATAAACTATGAATCTTTGAAGTGGTTTATCATTGAAGTTCTCGAAGATTACTGTGGCTGGTTTAGATGTAGCTACCACGAACTAGATGAACAGTATATGTTTCATCTAAGGCATAACCTAGGAAATGAGTGGAGTTGTTTCCTCCAAGCTTACTTGAAAGACATGGTAAAAGATATACTTGACTTAGATGTTGAACCTGAGGTCCTTAATGGAACAATTACTCTAAGAATACCTATCAAGAAAACCTACTAAAAACAAGCTGTTAGGAACGTTCTAATCTATTATGCACAGGTTTTTCACAGAAAGAGCTAAGGGAAGGTTCAATTCCGTATAATCTCCTGATAATCAGTTTATTCAATAGTTCCTGTTATTCTTCATCGATCTTGGATACCTGTTTACCGTGATAGGTGGCGTAGGAATTGTATACTTGACCATTCAGATTACCAAAAACAAAATCTTTGAAGGATTTTAAACCATTGTTTTCGTTTATAAGTCTCCAAGAATTGTACAGTGCTTCGAAATGTTTTTCATTTATAGCATTCTCTAAAACTTTGTCGAGGATTTCTCTAAGTTCTAGATCGATAGTCATATTTAGACAATAACTTGATAAGTTATATACCTGAGCTGTTTATTAAAGTAAAAACTAAAATAAAGGCTATTTATCATCAAGGGAGGTTTTTGATTTTCTTTTTTTAAGAAGATCTAAAAGTTTTGTGTTAACATCACGTCTCATATCCACAATGTATGATTCATGTAATTCTAATAGATTGCTTATTCGTCTTAGCTCCTCAATATTACATTCATTATATAGGCGCTCACTTTCTTTATACATTTTCCTTATTTGACAAGTATTTCTGTACTTGCAGCTATCACAAGTCAATACAATCATTATTTCAGGTTACGCATCACTTAAATATGTAACAAGTCTAGACTCCAAAATTAACTTTCAAGAACCCCTGATTTCCTCCAGGTTCCTTAAGTATTTCACCTACCTCTCCGTAAAAAAGATCTGCGAACATATTATACGCCCAAAAAATCGTGTCCTAGCTTGCTCCTATGGACTATATTGAAGCATCCCAGCTACTTGAGAACCCTCAACACCCTAAGCCAATAAGCACAGGCAGCCAAGAACTAGACGGCCTCCTAGACGGAGGCATCCATAGGAGCTTATTCTACCACTTCTATGGACCAAGACCCCTCCTAGAGATACTCTTCAGGCACCTCACGATAAACGCCCTCAAACCAAGCGCCAAAGAAAGACCCAAAGTAGCATACATGCTCCTGAACAACTACCGGAAAGAACGCACAAACCTCGGGATAGAGGAACTGGCTGAGTTGGCAGAGGACAGCGGATTCAACATCTGGGAATCCATGAACCGTATACGCATCTTCACCGCCAGCAGCGCAGACCAGCAAGCCCTCCTCGCAGAAGAGCTAGAAAAGTTCCTGAAATCCGAGGAAGACGTAAACCTAGTACTTGTTGACGGGATATTCAAGCTACATCATGATGACGCTAGGAAACGTGAAAGACATAGAGTGAAGGAGGAAGTCCAACGGAGCATAACCCGGCTACGACAGCTGTGTATGGAACGAAGTATAGCAATGGTCTCCTCAGGCAGGCAGACCACTAAACGGGGCATACTTATACCGCAGCCGGAAAGCAGCAGCTTTCTGAGGCATAAGGCCAACGTTATCGTCTACCTCAGGGCTAGGCAGACTGGATCCCTGTACAACAGGGCTTTCCTGTTGGATCATCCTTTACGTGGTCCAGGGTCGGTGGAATACCGTTTTAGAGTTGATGAAACATTGGGAAGAGAGACTAAACCATTTAGACAGAGTTTTCAGGAAGTCGTTGAGAGGCTGAGAAGAGAGGTGAAAGACCCTCTAGTCGATGTTGATAGAAAGAAAGCTTTCGACAAGCACTTAGAGGCTTGGGCTTCAGAACTAGGAGCCATGAGCTACGCCGAAAGCTTCAAAGTACTAGACCTAATGCTTATAATCTCTGTACTGGATAACCGTAAAAAACTAGAAGAGGCAAAGGAAAAAATTAGCAAGCTAGAAAAACAGCTGAACAAGAATTAATTTATTTCTAAAAATGAGGAAAATATTTTATTGAAATGGTATGTATTTAACTCAGATTAAAAAGCGGAAATTAACATATTTTTTTAGCTAATGATTACTTGGAAAAATCAAAATATGTTTTATCTAAACTCAAGATTAGCATGGAAAATTATTGATCTAAACGCTTTCTCAGTCAATATTCTTTAAAGTTCACATACATAATAACTGCTAGTTTGTCTGAGATTCTAATTGTTGGGTCAGGGGTTGGTGGGGCTACAGTTGCCAAAGAACTCTCTAAAACTGGAAAGAAAATAACAATTCTTGAAGAAGGAGGATACCAAAAAATGG
The DNA here is from genome assembly GCA_964559475.1 of uncultured Candidatus Bathyarchaeia archaeon. Lineage (GTDB taxonomy): Archaea > Thermoproteota > Bathyarchaeia > TCS64 > TCS64 > RBG-16-57-9. Next base: position 19,388 of record CAZLHX010000022.1, read on the forward strand.
GATCTGAGTTAAAAGCTTTAAAGTTCTACTCAGGGAACATATTTGGTCCAGGAGAATTCTCTGTTGACGGAGTAGAGATACTGCGAGCTATTATGGTAGGTGGATCATCTAATGTAACGATAGGAAACGGTATACGTTGTTTGGAGAGGGAATTTCAGTCAGCTGGAATTAATTTAAGAGAAGATTTCGAGGAAGCAGAGAGTGAGTTAAAAATTAGTCTCTGCCCTGAGGAGAAAATGGGGGAACGAACTAGGAGACTTATGAATGCATCAAATGATATTGGTTATAATGTTAAGCCTATGCCAAAGTACATAGATTTTTCCAAGTGCAAGAAATGTGGTAACTGTCACCTAGGCTGTATATATGGAGCAAAATGGACGTCGAGAAATTATCTTGGAGAGGCTTTCAAAAATGGAGTCAAACTAAAAAAGAATCACAAAGTATTGAATATTCTACACAAGGAGGATGAAGTTAAAGGAGTAAGTGTAAGGACTCCAAATGGCGTTAAAGAGATTTTATCCAATTGTGTAATTTTAGCAGCGGGGGGAATAGGTACACCTATAATCCTTCAAAACTCTGGTGTAGATGCAGGTTCTCATCTCTTTGCTGATATTTTTATCAACACTTTTGGATTAGTAAAAGAAGCTAATTTTGAAAATGAGCTTGGAATGGCGACTGTTATAGAGGAATTTCATGAATCTGAAGGGTATATTTTATCTCCTTTCCTTGAGGGACCGCTGGATCTATTGACAGACCGGGTGCCTATAATGAAAAAGAAAATCGCCTTGAATTTGCATAAAATAATTGGCATAATGGCAAAAACTAGAGATGAACCAAATGGAAAAGTAAATGCAGATGGATCAATATTAAAACCTGTTCCAGAGATAGATAAAAAGAAGATCGAAAAAGGATATGAACGCTCTCGCTTTCTTCTAGAGCAAGCGGGAGCTGATCCAAAGTCCATATTTAAGACTCATATCAGAGGAGCTCACCCGGGTGGAACAGCTGGATTAGATAGGGTTGTAAACAAGGATCTTGAAACAGAAATTTCCGGGCTCTTTGTAAGTGATTCTAGTGTTTTTCCCACATCTCCTGGTAAACCTCCAGTATTAACTATTGTTGCTTTAAGTAAATACCTATCAAAACTAATTTCCTAAAGTATTTTACTTAAAATTACTAACTTCCCAAAATGCGGATAAGAAATCTGTATCTTTAACTTTTGTTTTAAAAGTTATTTTTTCATATCAGTCATTCGTAGAAAATGTTCATATGAAATTGCCATTTTTCGAAAAGTTCAATGAGTTAATGAAAAAAAACTGCAAAAATTGTACTAAAAAGTAGGCATGATTAAAGGGAAATCTTTTCCTAGATGCCAAGGAAAGACAAGGAAAAACCACCTATTTAATACATCAACATAGTTAAACCAGCTCCATAATAGGTCCTCTAGTTCTTCTTTGGTTTTGATACCGGGTAATGCTTCATCGATAGCAACACTAAATTTGTATAGATTCGGTAGGTTTAACCATGGAGCTGGGCAATTTGGTGGTGCTTGACTTCCCAGCATCTTGGCAATATGTAGCGTGCTGTATCTCCAGATTTTCTTACATTCCTCTAGACCTATCTCAGGATCTTTTATAGCTGAGGTGACCGCTGGTTTCGCACATTTCCATCCCATTGCCTGCGTATCAGCGATAAGGAAGACAAGATTTCCCAGCACCTGCCCACCGACACTTGCTCCACTCGGGAAGATACTTTTCTTTGACATGGTTACTTCTTCAGGTTCCTCCCAGAAGACGCGTTCTAGATCTCTTTCGATCATTTCTTTTACTTTTCGCCAGTCATTCACTCTTGTGCCCTCCTTGCAATCATGGTGATTGGAGTATGTTTGTTGTAGTAATGGTTCCAGACTTCTCGACCTGCTCTTTTAAGCAGAGGTAGTTCGTCTGGGTTAACTTTACCTACTACTGCTCCCCTTACTGTTATGGGTTCTGTACATGGACCATAGTAACAACTTAGTCCCCCATATCCTCCATGGACGCTATAATTTACACTGCCTGGGGATATCTCACAGAACATTCGTTTGTTACGCCCTAATGTTACTCCCGTCATTACTGGATGTCTTGGTGGTCTAGCTGCTGCACTAAACTCTTCTCCTGTACTCACTGGATGCCTGCAGAAGAGGTTCAGAGGTTCTTTCAGATTCTCCCAGAGGATCTGACAGAGTTCTGGTTCCTCCTCGTCTAGAAGAGTAACTGTGAGAGCTATGGGTATGCTTGGCCATTCAAGTATAATCTTTCTTGTCATAGAAATTTATCTGATCTTATGATATTTGAAAGAGGCGGAATGTGATGTCTAGCCAGATGAAAAATAGTTTTTTCAATTATCTCCATTCTACTTTTTCCAGTTTATGTATTCTATGCATTAGTGCTAGCTCTCCCAAGTGATGAGCGTTATGTCTAAGAAGATATAGTAATTTTTTATGAATACTTGAGAGGTGTTCCTTGAATCCGTCACTCTTGCGTAGATCTTCATCTTTAATTGATAAGAGGTAATTTTCTACCGAATTTTTGACTTCCTCTAAGTATATCAATAAAGTTTCTTTTTTTGAGTAATAGTCTCTTGGTTTAGATGTTTTTAGTTCAGGAGATCCATATAATTCTCCCCATTTCATGCCTTTGGGCGTGTCTCGAATGTAAAACTCCTAGGTAATTATTGTATGATAAATTACATCGACGTATGTCCAGCCATTTATTTCTGTTACCCATTTTTCCTCAGTTATAACTTCGAGCGCTTCGCCTAGCATGTTCCAAGTGCTTTGGAATTGCGATAAAAATGAATCACACAGCTTTCTTGACATAGTTATAGTTATGGAATAAATGCTTATATCAATTAGTTAACAAAAAATTAGAAAGTTTCAAGTTTAGAAAATATGAGTCTCATTCTTCAGACTCAACTCTTTCGGCCATATCATCAAGATTCTTCTGGACTAGATAGTTTATACTTCCTTCAGTCCAAGTCTCATCTTCTTTCAATTCTCCTGCCTGTACACCGGTTAGTATCTCAATGCCTTCGTCGATGGTCTTCACGGGATATATATGGAACCTTCCTTCCTTGATAGCTTCCACCACCTCTTCCTTGAGCATAAGGTTCTGCACATTACTCTGAGGGATCATTACCCCCTGCTCACCTGTTAAGCTTCTTACCTTACATAGTTCATAGAATCCCTCGATCTTCTGGTTCACACCACCGATAGCCTGTACTTCTCCCTTCTGATTAACTGAGCCTGTAACAGCTATACTCTGTTTTATTGGCTTACCGCTGAGCGCACTCATCAAGGCATAAGTTTCTGTGCTGCTTGCACTATCTCCGTCTACACCACTGTAGCTCTGCTCGAAGGTTAGTCTGGCAGTAAGATTCAACGGGTGTTTACGTGCATACCTATCAGTCATGAAGCCCGTGAGTATGTGAACGCCCTTCGTGTGAGTTGGACCGCCCATCTCGGCTTCACGTTCGATATCGATTATCCCTTTTTTCCCTATGCCTATGCTAGCAGTTATTCGGCTGGGTTTACCAAACATGTAGTCACCAAGTCCAAGTACAGCCAACCCATTTACCTGCCCAACAACTTCACCCTCGGTATCGACAAGAATAGAGCCCTTCTCTATCATCTCTTGTAGCTTCTCCTCTATGAGATTGCTGCGATATACTTTAGCTTCTACAGCCTGTCTAACGTGATCCTCTGTGATAAAATCGCTCCCTTCCTGCTTTGCATAATAGTTAGACTCACGAATAATATCGCTGACTTCCTGGAATTCTGTGCTTAATTTGTTCTGGTCCGAGGCTAACCTGGAGCTAAACTCAACTACTGAGGTGATGCCACCAGCATCCAAGTGCAAAAGGTCCTCTTTTTTGCTCAACGTACACATGAATTGGGCATATTTTTTCACGTTCTCCTTATTACGATCCATGGTTCTGTCGAACTCGGCCTTTACTTTGAATATTTTCTTGAACTCAGCGTCTAATTGGTATAAAAGGTAGTATAACCTTTGATCACCTACTAATATTACTTTGGCGTCAAAGGGAATGGGCTCCGGTCTAAGGCTCCTGGTGGAAATATAACCCATTCGGCTAGCAAGGTCTTCTATCTCAAGTTTCTTGTTTACTATAGTTCTTTTTAGACTTTCGTAGGCTCCCGGGTTTCTTAGTAAATCCTCTACTTGTATAACGAGGAAGCCCCCGTTCGCTTCATGGGCGCTACCTGCCCTGATCATTGTATAATTGGTAACCAGAGCTCCAAATCGTGCTTCCTTCTCCACAGCACCGAATAAACGATCGTAGGTAGGGTTCATCTCCATAATAACAGAGGCTCCCTCAAGATCTTTGTTATCGACTATAAGATTCACTTTATAACGTTCAGTAGGATCAACTCTTCTTCTGGCTAAGAAAGGAAACGGCGTCTCCTCCTCACTGGGAGCTATAATTGACATTAAGTTATCCAGAATATCTTCTTTAATAGAGTCAAGAAATTGATCACACTCCAAAATATCTCCATATTTATCTTTCAATGCTGAGAGTAATGGCTCAAGGGCAAAGCTTGCAACCTCTTTGTTGAACTGCTCTATTTCCTTCTCGGCTTCTCTATCGATTTCCCTGAACTGAATTAAAGAGCTTCTCATGCTATCCTGTAACTTTTTCCTTCTATCCTGGATCTCATCCCTAACACTCTGGGGGAGAACAGTGAATTGCTGATCATTTATCAGCTGACCATTGATCACAGGAACAATCATTATACCTATCTGGCTACGCTGAATAACAAATCCTGCATCCTGAGCCTTTTTATTTAACTCAGACCAAAGTTCCTGCTTCTTATCCTCATACTTTTGAAGGATTTCCTCCCTTCGGGCAGCATAATCCTCACTCTCAAAAGCATTCTGAAGGGCTTTCTGCATTTGCTCTATAAAGCCATCGATACCGTCCCGGAATTCCGCACCTTTACCCGAAGGAAGACGTAATGCATTAGGAGAATTCCCATCCTTAAAATTATTCACATAACACCAGTCACTTGGAGAGGGAAGCGTCTTAGCTTTTTCACCTAGAAAGTTCATTATAGCAGTCTTTTTACCAGTGCCTGGCTGACCGGCTACAAACACGTTAAAACCTTCTTCCCTGATATCGAGTCCAAACTGGAGGGCTCCTACAGCTCTCTCCTGTCCAATTATATCTACTAAAGGATCTAAATCTAAAGTAGAATTACAATCAATAAAATCTCTTGGACATTGTTTCCTAGCTTCCGTCCATTTTAACTTCTCAATCATAAGATCACGACAATTCAAAGTAAATCCGTAAAGAAACTATATAAACTAAAAGCTAATGCGGTAAAGTTGGTTTAAAATCTATTTAAATCTACGATAAATTGACTATAACCCTATTTGGATGATTAAAGGTATAGATTCTATTATAAATTAAGTTCATACATTTTTACGTAAAGTCAAGTTTAATATTGTTGTTCCTTGGGGGGATTGTCTTATACTTTCAATTAGAGAGGTTGTAGATGGAGGTTTATGGGGGATATTGCTGAGAGCCCTCAGGAAACCATCTGATGTATTAAAGCTTGTTCGATAATAGTTTTATCGATGAATTACTGTTATATTTATTGGGGATTATCAGGTTGATTCAGATTGGTATACGAAAACTACTCTACATATCTATTGGTATAATGCTTCTGGCTTTTGGCGTTATCTCCTTGACTATGGATGATTTTAATTTGAGTATGTTACCGGTTACCGTTTTAATGGTTCTACCTTGCAAGAAAGGGTATTACTGGTTATATTCATGATGCGCGGGGAGAACCGGGTAAGATTTCAAGACTGGATTCCAGTAGAAAAGGGGATATTTGTCCTAACTGTGGCTCTGAGGTAATACCAGGTCAAAAGTTCTGCATTGAGTGCGGGAAAAAACTCTAAAAAATCCATTTTTTGTGGAATTCAAATAATAAGATCTATTAATTGTGAACGTTATTTTTGATAAAACTGGACTAATTTTTATGATTTAGAGTATTCAGTTCTTCAGTGAAACTTTTTTCTAGTGTTTCAGGAACCCATTTGTATAGAATTGGTATACGAACCAACATGTCAACAACCAGGGGAACTGCGAATATTAACCATGGTAAGCTACTATCATATAGTAAACCACCAATTATTGGTGCTATTATTCTAACCATGGCGCTGAAAGTATTGCTTAAGCCCATCCACCTTCCTCGCTGCTCTGCTGGGACAAGTTCCATAAATAACGTGTTATAGGCACTTGTGCTTAATGCGACGCCTCTAAGAGCCCAAGCTACTAAAAGCATGTACGGTTTGGAAGCAATTATCGCGATAATAAAACTCAGCCATATCCCCGGTCTTACTATAATAAACGCATATTTTCTGCCACGAATATCTGCTATCCTATTCATGCTAGTGGAGAAAAGCAGGTAGGTAATTGTCTCTACAGTGGGCATTAAACCCAATATATACGCGTTTGCTCCCTTGATCTCTTCTGCATAAAGAAAGGCAAAGCTCTCCAGCATTGACCATACAAAAGCACCCAGCCCCCCTACTAGAATCATTGTTTTTAACTTTCTTCCACCAGTCTCAAGGACGTCGCGGAAGTCTCCTATGAACCCTGTGCTGGTTTTCTCACGGGATACGGGTAAAACATCGTTCGTTTTTAGATATACGAAGCTGTAGGTTAAAATCAGCCCACCTAATCGGATAATGAAAAGGGGTCTTATTCCCTGAACTGTTAATCCTCCTGTTTGATCGACAATATAAGCGGCTATTATTGGACTTATCAGTCCAATAAGGGACGCTATTTGCATTCTGAGTCCCATACCTGTTGCACGGTCTCTATCAAGGAGTCCATTTGTGACGATTACCTGCTGGCTTCTGAACATGAGTGCCATTGCTATTGGGTTTATTGCCATTGCTATCAATATCCATCGCCAGTCCTGAGCAAAGGCGTATAAAGCGATCATAACTATGTTTAGAAACATCCCTGCGCCGAGTACTTTTCTCAAATTATACTTGTCTGTGATATACCCAGCTGGCATACTAACTATCATGCTTATGAATGCGCTGAAGCTGCTGAGCAGCCCTATAAGGATATTATTTGCGCCTAATGCTTTCGTGTAGATACTTGTATACTGTCCCGTTAATTGAAATAGAAAGTGCGCCCCTGCTGTTCTAATAATCATAATACGATAATTATTGGTTTGTCTTTGGAGAAAATCTTGTATATTTTTTATTAATTTTTTAATCGTAGATATTCACCCGGTCTTATGATGCTGGTTCTTTCTACTCTATTCTATATAGATGTATTTAACTTCAATCCACGGTATTATATTTACGTATTTTATAAATTGATATTTTGTTTACTGTATAAATTCAGTATACATATAAAATTCTCAAGTAGATTAGTATTTTATTTATAATTTCTAGAGAAAGAACGAAAATATACTCGTTATATTACCCTTTGAGAGTTTTACCTTGACTTGGAAATGAGTGGAAGGTTTGAAGTTTATAAGGACTCTCAGGGAGAGTATAGATTCAGGTTAAA
>CAZLHX010000022.1:27083-28503 GCA_964559475.1 uncultured Candidatus Bathyarchaeia archaeon
GCCAATAATCAGATTATCGGGGTAAGCAAAGTCTATGAGATTAAGTCTAAGCTGCAGAATGGCATTAAGTACGTTCAAAGATCGGCTCCTGAAATAGGGATAAAAGAAATTTAAATGACCTATATTGAGTAAAGAATATCAGCAAGAGATGCTGGAAGTCTTAAGAAAGATCCAGGAGAACACAGCTCCCGCACCTTCACCCCCTCCCGAGCAAGGTCCCAAGGATTCATTAAAGAGTTTATGGCTTTCCTGAAAAAGTATGGCGTAATCGGGCTTGCTATTGCAGTCATTATCTGGTGTCTCTGCAGGGAAGGCTTGTGAGTTCATTGGTAGCGGTATTTTGATGCCCAATATTACATTCTTCCTTCCAGGAGGTGCTTGGCGCAAGGCTGTATGAGTATTAAGCCTTATACAGTTAGGAGTGGGCAGTTCTCTAGCAGCTATTATAGATTTCCTCATAATAGCGTTGATCATTTTTGTAATAATGAAGCAGCTTGAAAAACATCCTTAATCCATTTTTTAGAGTTATTTTAGGATCTTTTCTAAAGTCTTTTTGGCAGCAACAAGTGTAATCTTATATCCTCGTATTAGTCAATACTTTTCCAATAGGCACTCATGCTTGTTTTATTTCTGAAGGAAGAATCTGTTTTTATATTCAATGGCACATTAAAATTCTGGTAAATATGTCAGTTTTAGGAGTTGAACGACCAACATATTACTTTGAATGCCATGGAGAAATAAATACAAGGAGAACCTTGCAATTATCCAAGAAAAGAGCAGAAGAATTGAATATTAAAAAGATTGTTATTGCATCAGAGACTGGGCTTTCTGCTCTAGAAGCATCGAAAATATTCAAAGATAATGTGATAATTGTTGTTAGCTCCGCAGCTGGGACAATGGTTGAGGGAAGCATAATTGGAGACTTGAAAATTGGGATTCCTGACGAGTCTGTGTTAGAACAATTAAGGCAGAAAGGAATCAAAGTAATTAGAGGCACTGATCCTTTCTGGAATCTGGGAGCCCATACTGAGTTAATCGATACAGGAAAACTCGGTATGATGTTCTATAAGGTAATCAGTTCAGGTCTCCACGTCTGTATGACTGCTATTCTTGAGGCAACAGATTCAGGATACTTAAGTAAAGGAGAAGAGGTAATAGCCATAGCTGGTAGTTTTGTTGGTCTCGATACAGCTATAGTTGCCTCGGGCGCTAACTCAGTAGACTTCTTCAGGGATTTTGGAGTCCTTGAAATTATTTGCAAGCCCCGGAATCCACGATATAGTTGGCCTATTAATCAAGTGGACTGGAGGGGGGATCTGAAGAAATATGAAAGATTTGTAGCTGATTCTAACAAGTCTTGATTGAACATATTTAATGTCGTTGTAATATACCTTTAGAGAAAATCCGATTAAAAAAATTC
>CAZLHX010000023.1:0-25626 GCA_964559475.1 uncultured Candidatus Bathyarchaeia archaeon
CACTTAGTACATTCTTTCAATATTTACGCCTCGGATAATACAATTTAACTAAATTAGTTCATCCTGTTTGAAGAATATTTCCCGTACTTTTTTCTTGTATTACTGGGGTAATGTTATATTTTATTCCTTAATTTATCTCTTCCTTTATTATCTGTCATAATTTTTGCGGCTTTTCTAATGATGTATCAATCTAAATATAGAATTTGGTTCTTTTCTAGACTCTGTTTTTCAAAGAATTTTCCAACTCACAACTGGAATACATATTATGAGTGGTTATTTTTAATAACTCAATCTTAGTAATTAATACTCTGGCATAGTGATTAGCTTTAATCCCACAAAATCCTTCATGGATTTTCTTACATTACCACCAAGTGATTCAACCCTTGTTATTGTCCAAGAATATCCATTATCGTTTGATTCGAGATATGCTTTTAATACAATTTTTTGACCCATATTAATTCATTATGTATTGGATTTAAGACGGTTAAACCTATTCCTTAAAATATGTATAAAATAATGAAATAATGAGTTAAATCAAAACTATGTAGTAATATTTGTTATTTTAAACTCTATTATGATCACTATTGTTCTTAATTTTATATTTTAGTTTATAGATAAAATTCATGCAAATATTATCAATATCGATGAAGATAATCTGAGAGATCAGATAATTCTAAAAGAAATATTTAGCAATCATATCGAAGCAGTTACTTAGATTATAATAACAGAATACAAATAAATTCACGCCTATATAAAAAATCTATAATGACATATTTTCAGGAAAATAGTGTTTAATCGGCAAATTAAAAACTATAAACCTTATTCCATCTTTGTATTAGAAAATAAACAGAACCAAGGGAAATAACCCAAAAACAAGATAATAAATATGGGTTAATTACCGAAACCTGCTTTAACCTTCCTTCTTTTTCATAAGATGTCAAAGTTACAGGGTTTAATAGAGATTCAACAGGTGCATAATTATCGTACAAAACAAAACTTTTTGCTGGTGGTTTTCCTTCATAAGTTGTATTAAGATAGTTTTGTATTTGTTCTGGGTTTTTAATCGATTGTTTAATATTAGAATCAATTATTCTTTGGTTTATACTCTGGGTTGTAGCGACCATTACGACATTTTGTACAAGACCAGCAGAGGAATAATTTGTTGTATAGAGATCTACTTGGGGATATAACTGTTTTACAGTCTTAACCTCACACCATAATAACTCCGAAGTATCTCCAACTAAGCTGCTGATTAGGTTTGAAGTAATTACTCCACCTGGCTTTAGGTGTTCTTTTAGAAGTTTATGAAATTCAAAAGTCATCAGATGGAACGGGATATAAGTATCGCTATATGCATCCAATACAACTAAATCATAATTCTTAGAGTTCTTTAAGAAACTCCTGCCGTCCATATTGTAAACGTTAAGTCTCGAATCATCTTTAGGCACTCTGAAATATTCATATGCGATTTCTATTACAGTTGGATCAATCTCAACTACATCAACATTTACCCAGGGGTACCTCTCTAGGAAGTGCTTAGGGCTTGAAAATCCTCCTCCACCAATGAAAAGCACTTCCTTTATGTTGGGGTTATATCCAAATCCTAGGTTAAAGTAGTCTGTATACTCATAGACTGATTTCTCGGAGCCATTAAGATACATTGCACTATGAGGCATATTGTTCAGGTAAAGCATCCTGATATCGTTAGTTTTGTCAACTACAGTCAACGTACTGTAGGGGCTCTCAGTTCTGTAAACCGTTTTCCCTCCAATGACATGTAGCTTGCCCCCCATCACTACATCAGGGAAAATCAGAATTGATACTAGAATTAAGACTATAACCCAGTCCCTCCAGTTTCTCCCCATTAGAGATATCCCAATTAGTACAACTCCTAGGCTAAGGAGAATTTCCCGAGTCCCGAAATTCGGTATCAGTATAAATACTGTAAAAAATGTGCCTAGTATACTCCCTACGGTGTTAATGGTGCTCAGATTACCTGCAGTGGAGCCTACTTTTATAATGTTTTCAGTTGATAACCGGACTGCATAGGGGCTGACCATACCTAAAAGCATAGTAGGAATCGATAGAAGTACAATTGATGCGAATAAGGGACCATATGTTTCTCTAAGCCCAATTAGCTGTACTAGCTCTAGTACAAAAGGGGAAGCAGAGGGAATTAGTATCACAAAAAATCCTGCTAGCATTGTTATGTGAGATAGTGTGTAATAATTTGGGTTTTTATCGGCTCTTTTACCCCCTTGCCAGTACCCAATTGCTAAGGCAAGCATTATTACGCCTATCAAGCTACCCCAAACGAATACGCTATCACCAAAACTGGGGGCAAATAGACGGCTTGCCATCATTTCAACAGACATTACAATTGCGCCTGAAGCAAAAACTGTAAAACGAATTTGCCATGGTTTATTTTTAGAACTCAATTTGGTTCAGTATTATTATGGTTATTTTTATAGTGTTCTTGGATGAATTTATCCAATTATCTATTTACCAAATTTTTGAAAGCCTTGGATTAATGATTGTTATTTTTTAGTTATTTTTCTTGGACTTTTTTTTTCAATACTTCGTATTAGTTTCTCAATGTTTTCTCTTTTTTCGAATATACTAATTAGTTTATTTCCTGGTATACCAAAATCTTGTTCTAACAGTGGGAGAAAAGGAGCTAAATAAACTCGACCTAATTCACCTCCAATATAAGCAACTGGTTTCGAGCTTTCCAGTAACATTATGGCAGGGACCTCCATCTTATGTTTGTGAATTAGCTCTGCAGCTTTCTCAATTATCCGATCTTCTTCTTCCTCAGAGATTTCCTCGTAATCAAACATTTTCTCAAGTAACCTTTAGGAATTATCTATAATAAACACATCATATTTCATCAATCTCAAAGTATTCAGCTTAACTTTAAATTACTTGCAGAATAAATAATAAGAGAAGATAATGCTAAGTCTAATACCTCTTGGATTTCTGATTGCTGTAATTATCGCCATTTTAGCAATGTCAGTTCATATTAATGATCAATGGGAGGAAGCTATTATTCTGCGATTAGGTAGATTCAATAGGCTTCAAAAAGCCGGATTATATTTCACAATCCCATTTATCGAAAGAGCTATGCCAGTAGACACAAGAGTAAGAACAATGGATATTCCGACCCAAGAAGCCATAACCAAGGATAACATAAGCGTACGTGTAGACGCCGTCGTTTTTTTCAAGATAGAAGAGACCCAAAAAGCTTTGATCAATGTTGATGATTACATGTTTGCAGTTAGGCAATTCTCCCAGACTACCCTAAGGAACGTAGTAGGAGAGAAAGACCTTGATCAAATACTTGAGAAAAGGGAAAATGTGGCTCAAGCCGTTGAAGAATCAGTTGATGAAGTTTCCCAAGATTGGGGGATAAATATAGAAAAAGTAGAATTACAAAACATTGAGCTTCCAGAGGATATGAAAAGAGTAATGGCCCGTCAAGCCGAAGCTGAAAGAGAGAAAAGGGGAACAATCATCTCCTCAGAAGGGGAACTTGAAGCGGCTAGAAACCTCAGCGAAGCATCAAAGATCCTCGAACGTTCTAAGTATGGCTACAAGCTAAGAGAACTTGAGACCATCTCAGACCTCAGTCAGGATATAAGTAATACCATAATATTTTCACCCTCAGAATCTCTGGATGCTTCTGAACTAGAAGAATACTCATCTACTGAATCGCAGGAAGAAGATGAAGAATAAACAAATTTTATTCATAACTAAATTTTTTCTAACAAAAAAAAAGAATACCACAAATTATAAGGAATATAAGGGTAAGAATTATACAGTGAAAAAGTAGCTTTCATTCATGCCTAAACTTATCATTACTGCCGCCATCACAGGCGGAGAACCCGTTAATAGAGAGATGACTCCTTATGTGCCTACAACTCTTGAAGAAATAACTGAGGAAGCTATAAAATGCTGGAAGGCGGGTGCTAGCATTATACATCTCCATGCTAAGGAACCCCACACCGGTAAACCTCACCCTGATCCTAACCCTGTTCTAAAGAGTTATGTGGATAATATCTCGGAAAACACTGACTTAATACTGAATGTCACGACAGGTGGAGGGAGAAGAGCCAGTGATGAAGAACTCGACAGTATGATCGAGGAAAGATGTGGTTTAGGTCAAGAGATGATGTCTATGAACGTAGGATCCATAAATTTGTGGACACCTCCATATGAGGGGATCTTTGTTAATGATATTCCGAGAATAACGCGCTGGGCAGGATACATGAAGGATCATGGTATTAAACCCGAGTTAGAGATTTACGACACCGGGATGATCAATACAGCTCGTTTACTTACAGAACAGGGAGTTTTCTCTGAACCAGTCCACATTCAGTTTGTTATGATTGGTAAGACTGGGTTTTCACCAACTCCCAAGGCTCTTTTATATTCTTTGGATCAGGTTCCAGAAACTTGGACTTGGAGCGTCTGTGCGTTAGGTAAAGCGGAACTGCCTATGGGTGCTCTAGCTATGACTCTTGGAGGACATGTAAGAGTTGGAATGGAAGATAATATTTACCTGAAACGTGGGGAGCTTTTGAGAAGTAACTCGCAGCTTGTTGATAGGATTGTATCTATTGCCGATGCCTTAAATATTGAAGTAGCGAACCCTAGGGAAACTAGAAAAATTCTACAATTATAATAAAAGCTAATTTTACGGTCGTTGGAAAATAAAAATTATTGTACGTGTTTAGCTTGTAAAGTATAGGTGATAAAAATATGATTTTTAATGAGAAAATTTTGCCCAATTCTTGTTAACCACAGTAAAATCCGCGTTGAAATAAAGCGAAATAATGCCTTATTGCAGACGAGCTAAACACATACAAATTATTTAATAAAAATTTGAGAGCCACACGGTCGCCTAGTAATATATGAGTACTAGGTTTGTAACCTGGGCGGTAAAAGGGTTACTCCCTCTTATTCACTCACTTTGTCAGTGTTATTGCTATATTGCTTACGTTTCTAGTCTCGCCAGTATCTGATTCGAGCTCTTCTGTACCGATCTCAATATTGTCTACTTTCAAATCTGTTAGGAACCTATTTCGGGTTACCTCTGCAACGTCAACTGCTACACTTATGGCATTCCCTCTTGCCATTAGTTTGACCGAGTCGTACTCTGACATCACTTGGAGTACTGCGGTACAATAGTTCATAACTGGCTTAGAACCGACATATACTATGTTTTCTTTCATTCACTTCACCTGTGTTTTGTGTGAATCTTATCCACACGTAGAGATACTAGTTAACTCAGTAATTATAAAGATGTATGTTTTTATGTTTAATTAGATAGAGTTGTTTTTTATTAGATTCTTTTGAATCATTTGTTAGGCTTTATTATTATATCATATAATTACCTTCAGGATAAGTTAAGGAGTATTTCAAGCTCATTAATCGATAAACCTTCAGTTTCATAATCAGGATATTTGTTGTTGATAAACCTCAATAATTCTAGTAGGTTTTTACCAAAACCCCGTAAAACTGCTGTAAGGTCAGCATTTCTCTCATCCATTAAACTATATCTATTGGAGTGTTTATTTAGGAAGTCATCAATCCATCTCTCAAATCTTGAGAGTCCTAGGTCTTGACTTATATGAGAAAGTTCATGAACGATTAAACCAATAATTACGTCTTCTTCTGCCTCCTTGAAGGAGCTATCCAGTGCGAAAACATAACTTGTTTTGCTAGATTCCCACGTCTCGGCGAAACTATCATCTAAATCCTCATACTCCAAAGAGAATTCAAGGTTAAGAAGTTCTGGAAAAGATTTCTTGATTATTTTATTTAGTTCACTTTCCATTGGGTTACATTTCTAATGATGCATGAATCATTGATAACATTGTTCTCTGTTTAAATCCTCAATATTACATGAGTTAGAGATAATTTGATTTTAATTAGTGAATATTTAATAAAAAAGTGTATTTCGCAGTTAAAAGAATCCATAATCTAAGTTAATTTTGACTAAAACTATACCAAAAAAGTTAAATTCTTTAAAAACGATGTTTTTAACGGGATTTCTAATTCTCGCGTATTTAGAGGATGAGTTAACAGCTGCCCTATATGATAGAATAAAACATATAAGAAAAATCTTACAATCACTGAGTCCTTCCGATAAAGAAGATTTTCTAAAGGAAATCGAAAAGGAAGACTATAAAGACATAACAGATTTTTGGAAGGAATATCTGAGATTAGAAGCCTTAAAGCTATTAGATGTTCTTGTACCAATCGAAAATCGTTTTCTAATTGAGGTAGAGCATTACAGGCTTATCCCAGAGGAATTAAGAGCTTTTCTTGAATCAACTCCTGAAAATATGTTTAAACTTGCTAGACGTTTACAACAAGCTCTAGTTGCACAGGAGCGTTTAGCTGAATTAGAAAATTTGCTGGAGTATATTAATTGTAGTGATTGTACAAAAAAAGATAAATGCATAATCTTTCGTATAATCAAGAAAAGATAACCCAACAAACCTTAACCTCAAAAAAAATTCTTGGTTTTTTAGTATTCTTTATGGATATTCTAATTATCTATCAATTATTTGAAGAGAATTCATTTACCGTTCTACTCACTCGCTTTAGATACTTCAAGGTATATTTGTATCCTGGAAAACTGCTAAGACCGCACTCTGGAGAAGCGTAAGCAATATTTTCCTCTCCAAAGAATTTAATGTGTTTATTTAGATAATTTTCCATCTTTTCTTTACTCTCTAGGAAACATATCGGGTCAATTTTACCTGATTTAATATCTATCCATGTTTTACCGATCAATTCTGGTAGCTGCTCATTGACACCCTTATCCCTATAGTAATTCGAAATTAAATCATCGAATTGAGTTAATGCTATTGGAGCGATTAACTTCTTGTCTGTTTCATATAGTCTATTCAGCGTATTCTCAGAAGTATATAGTGGATCACAAATATGTGATCCAATACAGTTCAAGTTATCAGTCTCCCAGAACAGATTATCCGAGGTATTATGAAGGTGAATGCTTGTACTTGCCCCAAACTCTGATGCAGACTTGAAAATCTTTTCCCAGCTTTCTCTAAGCGTTTCTCTTCCCTCGCTCCCATAATCTAATAATTGGTCATTAAGAAATCCTAGAACTGGCTCATCTACTGACACATGTTCTACCCTACCATATTTTGTATCAAATAAGGATTTCCTGAGAATATTTGATAATGCATCTCCCAGTTCCTGTATTATAATAGTCCTTGAACCTTTGAATAAAGAACTCAGTGTATACGGACCTGTTATACAAATTTTAATATTGAAACTATCAAGATTAGCTTTTTCAGCAATTTTTTTTGACTCCTGTCTAATTATACTTATCTCTGGAATTCCTTCTCCCTTATCTCTTATCTTTTCCAGCCTATGAGAGCCATCATTATCTTTCTCAAAACCTGATAAAAGCTCAAAAAACATAGTATTCATGTCTCTGAATTGAGGATAAGTAGGAACATCCAACCCGACGACCAGTTTATCTATCTGTGCATTAACTATTTCTTCCTTGAAGATTTCGAATTCATCTTTTGTTTTTAGTAAAGGTAGTAGAGTGTTGGTTTGACTTGCCCCTAATTCCAATGTACCTGTTTCTACTCTAGGGGGTAAGCTTCCAATATCGGAACTTAGGATAGGCATAAGTTCACAATTACACTTAAACCATATATAAGCTATTCTTCTTAGAATTAAGATAGAATATTTTATTCAATATAGGAATTTTTAATATTTAATTGTTGTTTCGAGTAACTTCTCTATACCACCATTTAAACATAGGCATCATCAAAAGAAGCCAAGAACCAAAAATATTCAGATTTTTAATTAGTTCAGGATCCACTTGTGACCACTATTCCATATTAATAATATAGAATAGAAGTCTATTTATTATTTACTACTTATAATATTGATATTAATCAATACGTTTCTAAATCAAAAATAAATATGTGTTTTATTTATAATAATATAGGAATAATTTAATTTACAGTATTGAAATCATATTATTTTTATTATATTGTTATAATAAAAAATCTTAATTTCTTTTTTAATCATTTTATTTATCTTCTTATCCAGTTCATTTATTTTATTAGATGTTTCACTTAGTTTTTTATCATATCTTTCGAGCATTTTAACGATCTTTCAATTCTTTCGTTGAGCTCTTCTTCGGTCATGGAATCATCAATACAATTATTATGATAATTAAAATTATTCTAATCTTATAATTTTTCTTAAAAATAATAAAAAAATAGTGATGTTTATGAAATCTTTATCATGGGCTCGCCACAGCAAACTAGTTGCCCAACCCCTGCTTCAAGAACTTTTACTTTGTTTCCACAGATCTCACATAAGTAGACTTCGTCTAGATTGGTCATAGATACTTTAGACAGTTGCTATAATATTAATTTGATGCAAGTATAATCGTCTAAGAATTATTTCTTTATTTTTTTCAAATTATTAATCCTAAATTTCTTATTCCCGCATAAATTCTTATAGATCCCAATAGGAATGGATAAAAGAATGCCATTTTCCTTACAAATTCAATTTTCTCTGTAATATACATTGTAAGGCCTATTATGCTTATTAAAAGCATCAGATCTACTGTAAACCATAGTCCTTCTCCCATTAGCCATAATGCTACTGGATTAGCCTCATAATAGCCGATGTATAGCCCGTATCTGGTGGTCAGTTGATCAAGTAATACTCCACACACCATAGTTGAGTACGCGAAGATATTTCTTGATAGAGGTAATTGCTTATAACTCACTATAACTCATGGATCAATAATACTTAATAGTATAATATCTTAACGAATATACATAGAAGAAACAATAAAAAACAAGTGTTATACATAAAGATCACAAATAGATATAATTAACGTCATTAACATATAGGAAATAATTTAGTTTAATAACTAGGCCTTAATTAACTTGAAAAGTAACAATTTTTGAATACAAGTGATTTGTATTCATTTTATACACACAAAATAAAATAATCCCTCGACTTATTTCCCATATGGGAGTACAGGCAGTTTAACCATTAAGCTAGCAAGTGTGATGAAATGCCACGAAATAATTCAAACCCAAAGAGCGTTCTCCTAGCTACTAGAGTAACTCCTAAGATCAAGGCAATTGTAGAACAAATGGCAATCCGGGAAGGCTTGAGTGTATCTGAGTGGTTAAGAAATCTTGTTGTAATTGAGCTTAAGAAAAGTGAAGCCCTTCCCTCTGTACTTAAGATACCCGAATATGATCTAGTAATTGATCTTGATAAGAGTCAATGAACCAAGGATTTAACAAAGTTCAATAAATATATTTACTGATCTTATGGAAGAATACGCAGTCATAATGGCGGGAGGAACAGGGACCCGACTATGGCCACTAAGTACAGAAGAGAATCCAAAACAAACCCATAAGCTGATAGGGGATCTAACTCTTTTTCAAGAAACTGTTAAGAGAGTTGAGCCTCTTCTAGGAATTGACCGTGTTCTAGTTGTAGCGGGCGAGCAACATGTTCCTGAATTGAGATTACAGGAACCAGGTATACCTAATGAAAACTTTATCATTGAGCCAAAAGGAATGGGAACAGCACCATGTATCGGTTTAGCTGCCATACATCTAACAAACTTAAACCCGGAATCCATAATGATAGTTTTGACTGCTGATCATTACATCGGTGATGTTGAAGGGTTCCAAGATGTATTAGATGCTGCTGCAAAAATAGCTGGGGAAGGTCCTCTTGTTACCCTCGGAATCAAACCAAATGAGCCCTCAACTGGATACGGTTACATAGAACACGGTGAAAATCTAAAGAAGATTCAAAGTCACAATGTATTTAGAGCAAAAAGATTCACTGAGAAACCTGATTCAGAGACTGCATTAAGGATGATAAAATCGGGGAATTACTCCTGGAATAGCGGGATGTTCATCTGGAAAGTAAGTAGAATCCTTGATGAGTTTAGATTACAGATGCCGGTACTGTTTGAACAGTTAGAAATAATACGAAAAGTAATCGGAACATCCAATTATTATAAGGTATTGAAAGAATCTTGGCAAAAAGTCCCACGAGAAACCATTGATTATGGCATAATGGAAAAAGCATCAGATGTAGTAGTAATACCCGTCGATATAGACTGGTCTGACCTCGGTACCTGGAGTAGTTTGATGGAGTTATTACCCTCTGACTCCCATGGCAATGTAGTAAAAGGAAAACATCTTGGAATAGATACTTACAACTCATTGATCTTCGGTGGTAAGCGTGTAATTGGTACCATAGGGATAAATAATCTCTTAATTGTTGAAACCGATGAAGCCATTTTGGTATGTGATATGGATCAGGATCAAAAAGTAAAAGAACTCGTCAAACGACTAGAAAAGATCACATAAATAAAATAAAATTCTCCTCAATAGATTTAATTAATCAAAATCTTTTATTAACTAGAGAATTTTTTACGTTAATTCTGTATAAAAATTCGTTTTTTTTCGCTAACTATTTTCCGTCTTTTCGAAGAAGTTTTAAGAATAAGTTCCCATAATTGCCATTAGATTATCCGGCAAGATATCTCATTGTTCAAGGTGTCTTACGGGTTCGATGTGATCAATTTGGCAGAAAGCGTAATACAGGATGAAAGGGACTTAGATATTAACATCGAGAATGTTGTAGCCTCGGCGGATATCAGCCAACAGGTGGATCTACTCAGCATACTAAAAGTATTCAGGAATGTCGAGTACAATCCAAAAAGGTTCCCTGGCCTAGTCTTCAGGCTTAAGAGACCTAAGACGGCTACCCTAATTTTCAGCTCAGGAAAAATGGTCTGCACCGGTGCAAAGTCTGAGAAGGAAGCTAGATCAGCTGTCAGGAAGGTTGTACGTGAATTAAAGGCCAATGATATTGTGATACTCAATAAACCTGTTATCGAGATACAGAATATGGTTGCCTCCGCTAACCTTAAGAGACAGGTGGATCTTGAGTTAGCCGCAGATCTATTAGAAAATGTTATGTATGAGCCCGAACAGTTCCCGGGGCTAATCTACCGGATGCCGGACCCAAAGACTGTGCTTCTTATTTTCTCATCGGGGAAAATTGTATGTACTGGAGGTACCAGTGAAAAAATGGTCCATAAATCAGTAAACACCCTCTATGAGCTCCTCGACGATTATGCTCTTTTCTTCTAGACTTTACATTTCATGAAAAGATCTACAAATCGTTGGTCTGTAGTATTAGGTTCCTACAACTTAAGGAAAAATTGTATTAATCTTTGAGATGCCAAAATATGCGAGGTCTCATTAATAATTGAATTCTTTTCTATCTTTTTGTGTTAGTTATGTCTTTTATTTTTGGTTAAAATTTATCTGTTCAATTGGTATTTATCATTTGAAATGTCTGAGTGGTTAGAGGCGCTGGGCTCTCTTAAAGAGGATGAAATGATTGAAGATTCATTTCCTTGTCAGCTAGATTATATGAAAGGGTATGTAGTCTTAACGAATCAAAGGATGGTGTTCATTCAGGGGGGGCGGGAGGTTCAATAAGGTATTTGCGAAGAACCTGGAAGTGTATTACAGTGAGATTAAAGATATTGAAATTGATCCTGCAGAAACGCTGCATATCAAGATTGGTGGGGAAAATTATGCTCATTACTTGCAGGTCCTTGATGTACCAGTATCTGAAATGACTGACATACTCGATAAATATGTTAATGTTCACCATTTCTATGAGGAAAGCATGGTTCAAAAAGTCCCCGCATAGAGAGACTCTTTTCTATTGATTCTTTGATAGGGCAGCCCACTCCTCATAATCCTTTATCTTAAGAAGGGGCTTGTTAGCTGGCCAGTTCTTCTGGTTGAGATAGGTGTAGCACTCTGTTCTTACTTGTTGAAGCATATTATGTAGCTTTGTCTTTTTACGGTACTCTCGCAGTTCATCTACGTTAATAACTGCGCCTATAGTCATCTGCCTTCCCCTCGCTGCTTTTGCTATTGTTCTCCCGAGATAATCTACGATCATGCTGTTACCATATTTTCCCCCGTTAGCATTTATACCATAAACCATGTTCTCTATAGACCTCATCTTATTGACTAGAGTAAACCAGTCGTAAGGATCAAACATTAGGTTCTGTGGGTAGGGAGGGAAGATAGTTGGTTTGATCAGGATCTCTGCTCCGTTGAATGCAAGCTGTCTTGCAACTTCTGGAAAGAACTGGTCGTAGCATACATAGCATGCGAGATTACCTATCTCGGTCTCTGCTACTGGAAAGAGTGGAGCAGTATATCTATCAAGTAGATCATGTGGGCTCGTGGATAGCTCTAGGGGTATCCATGGATTGATCTTTCGATACTTGAGTATAATATTGCCCACGGGGTCCATGATGAAGGCTGTGTTGAAGAAATATTCCGGGTACTCTGGGTCTTTCTCGTGTATTGAAGCTGAGACATAAGTTTTGTACTTTCTCGCCTTCTCAGCTATTTTATCAGTCTCTGGTCCGGGTATAGTGACGGCGGATTCAACCTTTTCCTCCTGGGTTACATTTGGGTCCCTGTCATTGAACTCATGCCTCAGAATATTCTCTGGGAAGACAACGAGCTTGACTGGAATTATCTCTTCCCATACCTCAATACTCTCAAAACTCATTAGGATTTTCTCTAGGTTTGCCTCTTTACGTTCATATACGTCTGAGATATCCTCAGGGTTAATTCTCTTGTACTGAATTATTGCCGCCGTAAAGCTATTGGTCAATGATTTCACCTTTCTGGTTCTCTAATGTTAAAGGTGATTTATGGTTTATGACCCATATGTTACTAGGAAACCAATTTTTGTCTTAAAATAGGCATAGTTTTTTGATGAAATATTGACGTCAAACCTTTATTGGACCCAGATTCTAGATTAAGCGTTGATTTAGTTTTTATAATTATAAAGTATTATCATTATGGTAGATTATGGATCGAAGCAAGTTCTCCGTAATATTAATTTTAATGGTATTATTCGGTGTTGTATCGATAGCTTATGCTCAAGCCCCATACTCAATTATCATTGAGCCCGATTACGCTTTAGTTAGCCCCGGGGATACATTAACATGTCATGTAGGTGTATCTGCTGATCCCGGCTTTGATGATCCAATAGACTTTGAGCTCCAGATAACCGTCCTGTCTTTTCAAGAGAATTATACTCTGGGGACGACATATGGTCCTTATCCGATTACTGAGGAGTTTAATGTTACGATTCCTGAGGACGTTCCCAGTGGGATGGTAGCTACTGGTCTAATTATTGCCACATGTGGAGAATATAGAGTTGAGAAAGAAGTTACTCTCGAGACTCGCGGTGAAGGTATAGTTGAGAAAATTCTAAATTATGTAAATGATGTAATAGAAGATCTAATTGAGTACTTGAGAAGCTTTTTCTAAACTTCAAAAAACTTGATCAATTCATATTTAATCTGAACCAAATTATTTATTCATCTCAGTGAGATCATTTAATCAATGCTGTTAGGTGAACATTTAGGAAGCTATCCCGAGGATTTGAAAAGCACCATAATGGCGATTTCCAATGCTTCGAAGACCATAAGTAAAGGCTTTAATAAAAAACAAGGTCTCGCCGGTACATCGAATATCCACGGGGAAGAACAACTTGCATTAGATAAATGGGCTGATCAGTTAATTATAGATTTACTCGAAAAGGAAGGAGTGGTAAAGGCCCTCGCCTCGGAGGAACGGACAGACCCAGTAGAATTTGACTCATCCTCCGACTTAGTTTTGACCGTCGATCCTCTAGATGGTTCAAGTCTAATAGGAGTAAACCTGACTGTTGGTACCATTATCGGGTTCCAGAGGAGATCTCTAATGAAACCAGGTAAGGCGATGCTGGGAGCCATGTATATACTATATGGTCCTTTAACTGTTCTTGTTTACTGTCTGGGTGAGGGGGTTCATGAGTTCGTTCTGAACGAGGAAGGAGATTACATTCTTCAGGAAGAGGATATCCAGATCCCTGAAGGGAAAATCTATTCACCAGGTGCACTCCGAAAGGACTGGTTACCATTCCAAGAAGAGTGGATAGAACTCTTAGAGAAGGATGGCTACAAGTTGAGATACAGTGGATCTTTTGTTGCAGATGTGCATCAGATACTGCATAAAGGCGGGGTTTTCTCTTATCCTGCTTATAGGGGCTCTTCTTCGGGGAAGCTGCGATTACTTTATGAATGTCGACCAATGGGCTATATCGTGACGCAAGCTGGAGGAGCTGTCAGTGACGGGGTCACTGATATCCTTAGAATCGAGCCTAATGATATTCATCAAAGGACTCCCGTCTACATTGGGGGAAAGAAAGAAATCAATCTAATAGAGAATATTAAGAGAGGATATTAAAGTGACTGAACCAATTCAAGGAGACAAAATTTACAGAGCGTTAATGGACAGAGGATCAATTATCATGGCCGCTAATGTGAGGATACCTCCTGGCGTAGCCAAAGGGATATTCAGAGCAGCTAAGGACCTTGACTCAGCCGTAATACTAGAGATCGCCAGATCAGAATGTAATCTTGATGGAGGATACACCGGAATGCTTCCCAAGGATTACAGAGACTTTACCTGCTCTGCAGCAGAAGAAGTTGGTCACGATATCTGGGCACTCCACGCCGATCATATTACCCTCAAAAAGGGTACAAAGGAGGATATTCAGGAGGCAAAAGAACTCATCAAGGAACAGATAAACTGTGGATACACCTCATACGCGATAGACGCCTCATACCTATATGATGTAACAAAGACAGACTTACGTGAAGCCTTAGCAGGTAATATTGATGTTACAACTGAGCTCGCAAAGTACATCGAAAAAGATATGAAAGGTAAATCCTTCGGACTAGAGGTAGAAGTCGGGGAAATAGGAAAAAAGGATCAACACGGCCATGTCCTTACAACCCCAGAGGAGGCAGTAACCTTTCTAAGAGCCCTAGAAGAGAACGATGTCCACCCTCAAGTCTTAGCCATTGCTAACGGGTCCACCCATGGAAACATTTACGATGAAAAAGGAAACCTGATTGAACAAGTCTCCATTAACATTCCCCAGACTAAAGCCGTTGCCAAAGCTATCCGGGAAAATAACTTTGATGTACGAATAGCACAGCACGGGATCACGGGGACGCCCAGAGAGTTAATTAACCGCGTCTTTCCTAAAGGAGATATAATAAAAGGCAACGTTGGCACATTCTGGCAGAATATAGTATTCGATGTATACAAGGTATATGAGCCTCAGCTTTATGATGATATATACAACTGGACCATTGAGAACTATAAACCAAAAAATCCAGGAAAAGCTGATAACGAGATATTCGGCAGCAACGCGAAATACGCCATAAAAGAGTTCTATGACCGTATACATAATGTAAGTGAGGAGACTACAGAGACGATAGAGGCTGTAGCTTACTCTGAAGCACGAATTTTCTTGAAGGCATTCAGCTCAGGAGGCTCAGCTGAGGTAGTCAGAAAAACCCTATAAACAAGATGAACCCAATTCATTTATTTCACAAATTTTTTCCGATTGGATTGGTTCCGAAAATAAGTCTCTGAATATTATATGATAGATCCATCTATGTTCTCATAAAAATTCATCAAGATAAGATAGAAGAAGGGATATTATACAGAGGAGTTTTAAGCATAGTCAGATGTTTATTTTTGTAATATGATATATGAGTTAATCGGTCAAGATGGTGGTGGAGGGGCACTTGATTACATATGGTGGCTACTACCCCTTGTTTGTTGTTTACTTACCATGAGTCAGAGAGAGGAGAGACCTCAGGCATCTGGGCAAGAAGTTGAGACTTTTTACACTACACTGGATATAAGTGAAGCCTTTGAAACTGTTGAGGAGAAGGTAGCAGAGTGGAGAGAGGAAGCGAGAGAAAAGGGAAGTGAACAGGGAGGAATTGGCCAAAGTTTAAGAAGACTACTAGCTGGGGGTCGTGGTCCAGTTGAGAGATTCACAGAGAAGGACAAACAACCTCCCCGTCTTTACAGCTTGAATGACTCATCAGGGACGATATTTTTCGAGTTCACTGAAGTAGAAGGAGGAGGCACAGTCATAAAAACAACATATAATGGCGTGTTAAAGGGCAGGATAAGCAATCTTAAAGCTGATCTTCCTCTCAAGATCCCTGCGACTCCTATAGGATTAAAATGCCCGTCGTGTGGTAAACCAATACTCGAAGAGTTTAACATCTGCCCCTACTGTGGTACTGATCTCATAAAGGAGTAAATAGTTGAAACTCTGGAGACTACTGGCTCACAATCATTGGTTAACCCTTAACCTATTTGGATTCAGGTTAAGAGTGTGTGCAAGATGTTCAGGTTATATTCTAGGTTTATTCTTAATAATACAGTCAGTAAATATACTTGGTTTTAATATTGAGCAGATTCATCCGTCCTTTGTTTTTTCTCTTAGTATTCTTTTTGCTCTGCCTTTGATTATAGACTGGGTTACTCAATCTTGGAAACTTAGAGAAAGTAATAACTCTATAAGGCTCCTTACAGGACTCCTTATGGGTATAAGCACAGGCATCTTTTCCTTCAATAATATTGACATGGAGTTAAAAAAAACATTATTTGTATTAATCGCTTTAAGTGTTCTTATTCTTGGACTAAAGGATCACATTTTGGGTTAATTATACATAATTCAAAGTATTATCCAGATTGAACCGTATTTAATAATTAGAGTTGCATGAGACTTGATTAGTATTTGTTATTAATACCATTCTACTCTTTTGTACCATCATTAATGATTACTGAAAAACAAGTCTTAGATTACATCGAGTCCAAGAGAACTGAGATAATCTCTTTCATGCAGAGGCTTATACAGACTTATAGCGTGACTGGGGAAGACGCGAAGATAGGTAAGCTAATGAAGCAAGAATACCTAAGGGATGGTTTAGAGGTGGATATAATAGAGCCTCTCGAGGGACGGGTTAGTGTCGTTGCTAAGACGGATAAGGCCCCTCCAGGTCCCCATATGATGATGTACAGTCATTACGATACTGTCCCAGCTGGAGATTCAGCGTCATGGAGTCATCCTCCCTTCAGTGGTGAGATAGCGGAAGGCTATCTATGGGGGAGAGGAGCTCAAGATAATAAGATTGCGACCTGTGGTCTTACCATGGCTTATAGGGCTCTAAAGGAGCTCGATATCCCACTAAAAGGACAGATAACATTTACTCATGTTGCTGATGAGGAGAAAGGAGGTAAATATGGCTTCCAAGAGATCCTGGAAAGGGGATACGGTGAAGACGTCGACTATCTGTTTTACGCTCATGGTGGGAAAGAAGAGAGCATAGGTGTAGCAGCCAATGGTAATCGAGGAGCATCTATCCTGGTCCAAGGGCGTAGTGCTCATACTGCCCAACTGGAGTAGGGAGTAAACGCCGTTGTTGGCGCCTCTAAGATGGTACTGGAGCTTCAAGAATTAGCCGATGATGTTAATACACGGAAATTTCATTTACCCGGCTCTGATTCGGTCATGAAATCGAGGTTCTCCATAAACAAGATCCATGGGTACATCGCGAATAATAATGTCCCTGATAAATGTGAGATATACGTGGATAGGAGATATATCCCCGGTGAGACCACCGAGCAAGTTGACCAAGAATACAAAAATATTATAGAAAAGGCTAGAAGGAAACATCCAGACCTTGAAGTAGAGTATCAAGTCGTGCCTGGTAACCTGGTATCAGTGGCTCCAGCAGACTCAAGGCTGGTTAAAGGTATTCAAGAGGCTGCACAGATGGTCATTGGTTACAAGCCTAAACCAGTTGGTGGAAGCCATAGCAGTGACCATGGATGGTTTGTAGCTCGCCACGGTAAGCCTTTTGCAAGCTATGATATAGGGGGAGAGGGGGGGCACTCCGCAAACGAGAGAATCAAAGTCGATGATATCATCAAGACAACCAAGGTTTACGCCCTCAGCGTGATGAAAATCTTAGGAACCTCGGAAACCAGATGACATTTTCTAACTTTAATTAAATTAACATATGCTTTATTATACACCTTTACTTTCTATCATGCTATGAAATTGAGAAAAATTGTACTTCTACTTCTATTATTAACACCTTCTTTTACAATACTATACTCCGCTTCCGCACAAGACATCGTACAAGTTGAAGATCTTTCAGATATTCTTGAACATATATACTCCATTGACATAAATTATACCTCCGATGATGAAACTGGGCACTTCAGTTATAACGTACTCGGAGAGGAAACTGTCGACGGAAATCCTGCTTGGAAGATAGAGGCAACCTTCGGAGAATATGAAGATGAACAGAGCTTGACCATATGGGTTGACAAAAACACGGGTCGAACCATAAAAGCAGACATCGAAGGTCAGACATTTACCGGAAGCTTGGCAGAAGTCTACGGAAACGCAACCTTGGGGTTCTTCACAGGTTTCATATATGCTTACTGGAATCAGTGGACTTATCAGGAGATACTTGAATACCGAGGCACGGAGTATGGCACGGTCACCCCTCTAGGTTCTAAGACTCAGACCTTTGGACCTACACCCCTCAAATCATGGGGTGTAAGATATGAGGGCTTGGTACCCAACGAACAAAACATTCGATATGATCTTGAAGTCTGGTATGCACCTACTGATTTCGGAGGAGTGATGACCTACATGTCTATCACTGTAACTGAACAAGAAGAGCATGATGTTGAGATCGAACTCCAATCCATTGAACTTGTTGACGAGCAGACGATACCCAGTGATTTTGAGACGCTAATGGAAGAGACTGAGCCTGAAACCGAGCCTGAGGAGGAACCTGAGACTGAACAGGAAACAGAGCCTGAAGAAGCCCAGGATGAATCCGGGGGTATACCCGGCTATCCGATACACCTCATAACCGCGGGAATAATTATCTTCCTGATGTTTTTCAAAAGGAAAAAAATCTAATCATTCTTTTTTTTCTCAAAAGAGATATTATTATCGAAGATTAGAGAGACTTACATGGTTATCTTATCCAGAAATTACAGTCACGTAGAGGATTTTCAAAACGTTATGAGCTTCCTCAGAGACGTATACAAAAAGACAAAAAATTTAGAGAACTGGCTACCCCCACGGTTTGAGAATAGTGCAAAGGAGATGGCATCCGGGACTCGTCTATGGATGGAAAAAAGCAACAAAATAGACTCGAGGATAATTGCCATGGCGACCCCTGAGAAAAAATTCAGGTACTTTATGCAGGTTCACCCAGACTATGTTTTTCTTGAAAAAGAAATAATTGAATGGATCGAGAAGAAATGTAAGTCCCTATCATCAGGGGAGCCTTTTACTATTTCAATAGTGGTTCTTGACGGTAATCCGAGTAAAGAGAAACGCCTAGATGAATCTGGCTTTGAAAAAGGAGAGGTTTATAGTATACCTAAGACCCGGAAACTGGGTACACCTAACCCAGATTTCCCTATTCCTGATGGCTATTATATTCGTTCAGTTGATCCTGAAAAGGATTTTGATGAGTTAGCCTCTGCGATACGAGTAGTATTCGGTCATGGTGAATGGTTTACAAGGGATATTCTTGTCAGGTTATCAAAAGCGTCATTCTATCGCAGGGACCTTGATCTTTTAGCTTTGGATCATTCCGATCAAATTGCCTCTTTTTGTACCTTTAGATATGATCCACCAAGTGGAGTCGTTGAACTGGAGCCCATGGGAACTCTACCTGAGCACAGAAGAAGAGGCTTGGGTAAAGCTTTGATATGTGAGGGTCTACGACGTCTTGAAAGATATAATCCAGCCTTATTACTCCTTGAGGCAGCAAATAATCTAGCCGCGAAGAGGCTTTACTCTACAATGGGGTTTGAAGGAGATAAGCCCTATGTGTTCTGGAATAAACGAATAAAATAGATTATCATTTATAGTATTGATTAGTCCCATCCATCTCCTTTGGTTACAGGGATCCTTAAACCGATCACTAATCCAACTATAAATGCAATTATTATCGCTAATTTTCCTGTACTGCTATCTACTGGTATATCTATTATTGAGAGCAGGTATATCGTCCCGTAGGCAAGTACACCTCCTACCAGAAGCCCGGGGATTAACTTCATGAATAACATGTAGGCTATAATCAGAACGACAATCCCAATGATTACTAAGATTGTCGGTGAAATTCCCATGATATCGAATGGAAGCTGGTTAGTTTCCTGATTTACAAGGTAACGGGTGCTGGCTTCCACTCTTAAAACGTTTAACTTTAGAACAGTGCTCACCAGGGGTAGAAACAGGTTTTTTGCTTTAGAATTCATACGTTAAATTTCATGTAGGAATGTAAAAGATTATTCTTTAGAAGAATAAAGCATAGTCATCTAGCACATCGTATAGATTATGGACCGCTTCATGTACCTGTCTCGCACTTTTCCCACCTGTACATACTATCTTTCCTGAGGAGAAGACTAACATAACAGTCTTGGGATCCTGCATTCGGTAGATTAGCCCTGGGAACTGTTCGGGCTCATACATGACGTTATCCAGCAGGTCAGCAGCCAGCTCCAAGTCAACTTGTTGTTTCAGGTTAGCAGAGGCTACCATATTCTGTATCTCTATGATGGGTTTGTTGAGTATCACGATGTCTTTTTTCTTTAATTCTCGTACAACTTTGCGTACAGCTGCTTGTGCTTCCTTCTCTGATTTTGCACCAGTGCAGACCATCTTGCCTGATTCGAATATTAGGGTTGAGGTCTTGGGTCTCTTAAGCCTGAAGACTAGTCCTGGGAATTTTTTAGGGTTATACTCGGATGTTTTGAAGACTTTTTTAACGGATTTGATGTCTACGTTCTGGTTTATATCTGCTGAAGCTACGACGTTCTCGATATTGATCTCTATTTTGTCCCTTATGAGGTCATCAGGCATTGATTATTCACGTTTGGCTCCTAAATTGATGGGATAGTACAAGAGTTCTCCTCGGCTTTATTAACTCTTTACTTTAGTGGATCAAACTCAATATTGTTAGTTATTTTAGTTTCGCATATTTTATGTGATGTATTTATTTAACCAAGGTTTTTTGATAAGTATGAGTAGAATTAGAAATTTGATCATTCAAGGTCTTATAGGGGTTTTAGCAGCCTTATCCATTTCCTACGGGCGTCCAAATAATATGCCTGATAATATACAAAGGTTGCATGGTTTACCTTTAACTTGGGGCGTTCATCAGATAGCGACTATTGCAGGCCCTGTGGATTATTGGACTATTCGGATCACATTTCTTATGATTGACCTTTTTTTCTGGTTTCTGCTGGTACTTATTTCTCCTATACTCTATGAGCGATTTACTGTTGTTTCCTGTGATATATGTCTTGATGAAATAGAGTGAAGTTTATTTTATCTATTTATTAAAATGTATTCAATTGGCTTCAAGTGTACACACAATCTATATTAATAAAATTAGAGACGTGAGGGTAGGGGAAGTTGTGCGACATGTTAATAAAAGATTTATCCCCTTCCCTTTTCATATCTAATGATATATAAAATTATTTTATGACCAGATATACCTTTTCTAACAAGGATATGTCCCTCTCTTATTTACTTGAATAATTAACTAGAGTCATTACATCTATAGAAATAATTATTTATGATAAATAATTCTAGAAATAAATAAAGATGGATACATTAAAAATTGAAGAGCCCACACATTAATGTTATTTTTTAAATACTGGTGAATTTAAAATTTGTACAAAAGAGTGTAACTTTCCAGAAAATCACGATAATCTAACCATGTACGCTATTAGCTTTATTGTTGAATTTATCAATAAGGTATTCGAGGCCGTAGAGCCTTTGAAATAGCAGCTCGTTTAGAAATTTTCTTTCTTTCCCTTGAATTTCGGAGCTTTTTCTTCCATTGTAACAGGAATAGGCGTTTAATAGTGACCCATTTATGAATCCGAATACGAAGTCTTTGAAAGAGGCAAGTTCGTCTTCACTCTTAAGGTAAAGCCATGTGGAATATAATCCATCGAGGTTTTCATTCTTCGTGGAGTCATCTAGAATCTCATCAAGTATTTCCCTAAGCTCCAAGTCGATATTCATAATTAGAAAAATAATACATTACTTATATACGTGAACAGTGAAATGTCAGATAATCTACAATTCTCGATATCTTTCAATAGCGGAAACGGTCCAATAAAAGAAGTAGTTAAACTAGCTGTCCTCGCGGAGGAAAACGGTCTTGACTGCGTCTGGTATTGTCAGGACCTCTTCCAGAGGGATGTGTGGGTATTCCTAACAGCTGCAGGATCGAAGACCACGAAGATTGACCTAGGAACAGGGATTGTTACCCCCTATACTGTTAGCCCAGCTGAACTAACCATGCATACTGCAACCCTCGACGAGTTTACAGGAGGAAGGGTAAGACTGGGAATAAGTGTTGGCGCCGTGGAGTTTTTAAAATGGGCAGGAATCAAAGTACGTTACCCCTTATCCGGCATGAGGGAATCAATCTCAATAATACGGAGGCTGCTGAGGGGGGAGAGAGTTGACCACAATGGGAAAGTCTTCAAAGGCTGGACCAGAGACGCTTACTTAAGATTCGAACCAACCAGAGATAGGGTGCCCATATACTTGGGAGCACAGAGTCCCAAGATGTTGGAGTTAACCGGGGAGATCGCTGATGGCGGTCTCCCGTTGCTCTTTCCACCTGATTACTATGAGAAAGTTATAGAATATATTAGTCAAGGCGCCGAGAAGGCAGGCCGTAACCTAGATGATTTAGACATTGTTGGCTGTGTATGGTTCTCAATGGCCGAAGACAGAGAAAAAGCAAAAGACGCCTTGAGAGACCTCGTAACTTACTATGGGCCACATCTAGCTGATGAGATGATCAATACCATAGGATTAAGCTCAGAGGACTTTCAACCCATCAGAGAGGCATACAAACGAAGAGATACTGATCTTGCTAGAAGTCTCATGACCGATGAAATGGCAGACCTAGCGATCTATGGTACCCCTGAAGACTGCTTGGAAAAAATTGATAAGCTAATCAAGAAAGGTATAAGACACTTTAGATTCGGACCACCACTTGGGCCAGATCCCGCTGAAACAATAAGGCTAATCGGAGAAGAGATCATACCACAGTTTAGGGAAAACTGACTCTGCTACCCTACCCCCTCTTTAATAGCCCAAAGAAAATTCAAATATATTTTTCAAGAGGATTCTATTGACTTAAAAAAATTTGGAGAATATACGTGATTTATTTGACTTGACTCATATATGAATCTAGAATACTTCTAGCCTTATCAGTTAGCTTAACACGGCAACCTCTATGAACATAATAGTATTCCAGTATACCCACTTTGACTAGTTTTTGGCACTGGGGCTTGAGAAAAAATCCGAGGCCAAGCTTCCTTTTTCGATGCTCTTGAGTTCTTTCTTGTAGAAGAAGATGAGGTTTTGGAAGCTTTGCTCGGCCTCGGAGGATGAAACTTAGTCCACCTCTCTTGTTAACTCACTTAGTATAGTTATTAGTATCTTCATCATCTCTATGTACTGATTGGTAGTAAGCAGAGCGTAGGTTGGTATCTCAGACATTTATTTTCTCCAGAAGTGGTGGTATCTCTCGGAGTTTTTGTGAGAAGGGGTGTTCAGGTCGATTTAATGCCCATAGGAACTCGTGTCTATTGAACTATATATCACAGTAGCATGGTATTGAGAGGAATATTGGTAACTCTAGGGTTTCGCTTATCTCAGTCTCGATCTCCTGTAGTAGACCGGGCTCGAAATCTACGGGTGATGCTCCAGGGACCTTGTTTAGGGTTATATAAGAGCTTAGACCGTACCTTGTTAGGGCATCCTATATCTCTTTTATCATGCGTTTTGTGCTGTGAATGTCCACGTTGTTTACTTTCAGCATTAAAAACAGGATATCGGAGGTCGCGAGGGCGTTAATGGATCAGTAGCGTATTCCGGGGCTCCCCTGAGAGGAGATCGTGTATAAAGTACTTTGGTTGGACCTCGAAGTATGATGTTGGGATTGGTGCATATATGTCGAAGTCGATGAGGCATATTTTCATTCCCATACTGGCATAAATAGCTGCAAGATTGACTATGCACGTAGTCTTACCTGTCCCACCTTTGTAGGAGTAGAAGGCCATTCACGTATATATTATTACTATCAAAAAATAATTGTCATAAAACAAAATCATGTTATGATAATCATTCCATTCGCAATTGTATACTATATTTAATCGTATTTCTATAGGTGCGTAAACATTTTACGTGATTCAGAGAATGAATAATTATGGTTAACGTAAAAGCAAAGGAATTAGAGGATCTGGCTAAGGAGATTTTTAAGTCAGCAGGGTCCTCCGATGAGGAATCGGAGATAGTTGCTGGGCATCTTGTTAGAGCGAACCTGGCAGGCCATGATTCTCATGGTGTTATAAGGATAACTCAATACATCAAAAATGTAAGAGAAGGTTTGACGGTTCCTGGAGCAGAGTTTGAAGTAGTTAATGAAACGCCTATCATTGCTGTGGTTGACGGTCATTGGGGATTTGGGCAGGTACTGACCAAAAAAGGTGTAGAGTTAGCGGTAAAAAAAGCCTCTGACAGCGGTATCTCGGCGGTGGCTATTAGGAACTGTAATCATATTGGGAGGGTAGGGGATTATACTTCGATAACTCTAGAGAATGATATGATCGGGTTTATAGTTACCAACTCCAGGTCTCTTGTGGCGCCCTTTGGTGGGGTTGATAGAGTTATCAGTACTAACCCCATATGTGTAGGCATTCCATCGGGTAGAGATACTCCTTTCTTGCTTGATATGGCTACAAGTGTTCATGCTGAGGGTAAGATCAGGGTGAGGCGTAATAGAGCCGAAAAGGTTCCGGATGGCTGGTTAATCGATAAAGATGGTAACCCCACAAACGAGCCCTCTGACTTCTATGATGGTGGTGCCATTTTGCCTCTGGGCGCTGATGTTGGCTACAAAGGAATGGGGTTAGGTTTGTTAGTAGACTTTTTAGCTGGTGCATTAACCGAGGCAGGGTGCTCAAGCAGCGAAGAATACAGGACTGTTGGGGGAAGCAATGGTACATTTATCATAGTCATAAATATATCTCATTTTACATCACCTACTGAGTTTAAGAGAAGAGTTAACGAGGTTATTACAAATATCAAGAACTCGCGCAGACAAAAAGATGTAAAGGAAATTCTGGTACCAGGAGAACCTGAAGAGATGAACAAGAAAAAAAGATTGGAAGACGGAATAGAGATTGAGGAAACTACTTGGAAATCTATAGTGACAATTGCAGAGGAGTATGGGATAAACGTAGATGAATTTATCGATAATAACTAGATTGTATGCATAAACTAGTCGTCGGAGCAAAGGCTTTGGCAAGCTTGGCAACCTCTTTACCGATATTACCCCTTCCAAGTATACCCAGTGTTTTTCCAAGTTCCCAGACGCTATCCCATATCCCAAATACCTCGTTTATGGTTCTATTTTTTCTGGTACCGGGTTCATGGGCTTTCAGCGCTTTCTTGAGAAGTACTAACATGAACATTATGGTATGTTCAGCAACTGATGTTGTGCTATAACCGGGGTTGTTCGCTACTGGTATCTTGAACTCTGTG
>CAZLHX010000023.1:25726-27066 GCA_964559475.1 uncultured Candidatus Bathyarchaeia archaeon
TATTCGGCAGATCTCATCCTCCGATGTTTTCGATAATACCTGTGTGATCTCTATTTCGGATAGATCGATACGGTTCGAAAAAGCGTCGTTTAGCTGAGTTTCGATGGGTGGTGGCAAAAATGTTACTAATTTTGGGTTATCCCTGTTTCTTTTCTCTCAAAGACCGGGTTCTACTGGTATTTCTGCTTCGCAGTAGAACTTAATATTAATGGTTTAAAGAATAGAAATATTTTACTGTTTATTATATGAACCTTTTAGATTATTAAACCTAGACCGTTGTACTAATGGGGGTCTATTATGAAGAAAGAATTGGGGGAAATAAGGTTGCTTACTTATTAGGATTCGGTGAAGTCCTCCCCCAGAAGATTGCATATGGTGGTTGTATAAAACTATTTTGACTTATTTGAGTAGAAATAAAGGAATTTATGTTCTAAATGGAATATTTTTACATATTTTTTAATCTATACAAGTAAAGTGTTAGGGTTCTGATTCCAGTGTTTCTATGACGGGAACTGGCTGGGCGTGAAATATTGCTTAACTCTCTTTTTGTTAATCTAGGAATTTAGTTGGTTCTGTGGGGAATGGTGTTTTTACTGCCATGAACCTTAGTTTGTTGTGGCTCTGGTTGTACCAGCAGTGCCTGGTTCCCTTGGGGCTGTCGATAAAGGTGTCTTTTACTACCTCTTTTTTCTCATCCCCGATCTCGACTATGCCTTTGCCTTAGAGTATGTAGAAGAAGACATCTGCAGGTGTTATATGTTTTCTAATTCTCTCGCCCGGGATGAGGGTTATTTGCATTACAGATACATGTTCTGTGCTGTGAAATTTCTGAGACTTTCTTCGTGGGGGTTCTCTACGGTTTCCGCTTCGTCAATATGTACGGTCTTCATATTAGCAACATGCAGTCTAGGGTGTAAAAAGTATGGTAATTACTCCTGTGGGTGTTGCTCTCAGGACTAGAGGGTTTCTATTTATGTAGGTATATATGGTGGTGATTAACTCGACGCGTGCGGTTTAGGTATTTTTAAATTAGTATCTCTGTTTCTTTGGAGATGTGTCTAATCGGATTAGGTACATAATAGTCTCGATATTTGCGTTAATTATCATTTATCTCTTTGTTAGAACTGCTAGAGGTATGGGGGCTCCGAATATTTTCATATTTATGGCGGCTTTTATGGTTCTTTTAATTATATCCGGATTATTCCGTAGATTAACTAGAGGTTTCTAGATTAGCTGCTTGAACAAATATTCTTTTACTTGGCTCCGTAATGGTGAGTTAACAATTTGTTCTCAAGCAGACGTAATGCCCCCCCGGGGGGGGGGTGCTCGTTTGTTCGTTT